>DATFWO010000001.1:0-15675 GCA_035259205.1 Burkholderiales bacterium
CGCGATCTCGTGGAAACGCGCAAGTGGATCTCGGAGGCTGATTACAAGGAGGGACTGACCCTCGCGCAATTGATGCCCGGGCCGCTCGCCGCGCAGTTGATGATCTACCTGGGCTACGTTCATTACGGCAACCTCGGCGCCACGCTGGCTGGCGTCGCATTCGTCGTTCCCTCGTTTCTCATGGTCGTCGCGATCGGTGCCGCCTACGTCGCTTACGGGGGGCTCACCTGGATGCAGGCGGTGTTCTATGGCGTCGGGGCCTGCGTCATCGGGATCATCGCGATCAGCGCCTATAGGCTCACCACCCGCAGCATAGGGAAAGACTACCTGCTGTGGGCGATCTACGTGGTGAGCGCCGCGGTTACGATCGTCACCGAATCGGAGTGGGTTCTTCTCTTCCTGGCCGCCGGCGTGCTGGTATGGCTGGTGAAGGCGCCGCCGAAGAAATTCCTCGGAGCCGGCAAGGTGCCCGGCGTGGCTGCAGCGGCGGCGCTGCTGCCCGCGGCCGCCGTCACGGCCGCCGGCACTGACTGGTCGGTCCTGACGCAGATCGGCATTTTCTTCGCCGAAGCCGGCGCATTCGTCTTCGGGAGCGGGCTGGCGATCGTTCCGTTCCTCTACGGCGGAGTCGTCAACGAATATCACTGGCTGAACGAGCGCCAGTTCGTCGACGCGGTCGCCGTAGCGATGATCACGCCCGGGCCCGTCGTCATCACCGTCGGCTTCATCGGGTATCTGGTCGCGGGATTCGCCGGCGCAGTGGTGGCCTCGCTCGCTACTTTCCTGCCATGCTATTTCTTCACGATCATTCCGGCGCCTTATTTCAAGAAGCACGGCAAGCATCCGGGCATCGTCGCCTTCGTCGACGGCGTCACGGCCGCGGCGATCGGAACCATCACTGGGGCCGTGGTGGTGCTGGGCAAACGCTCCATCACCGACTTGCCCACCATCTTGTTGGCCATAGTCACGGTGGTACTGATCTGGAAGGTCAAAAAACTTCCCGAGCCGGCGATCGTGGCGGCGGCCGCGCTCATCGGGCTGGTCGTCTATCCGCTCGTGAAGGCTTAGGATGCCTGTGTTCACCGGGTTTGCTTCCGCGTCCGGGTAGCACCGCCCCGCGGGGTAGCTCAAACACGTCTTCATTTTGGGGAGGTCCATGATGAACGATCTAACTCGTCGCGACTCATTGAAGATGCTCACGGCCGGCGTGGCCGGACTCTCGCTTGCAGCAGTCACAGGAGGCAACTTGGAAGCACAGGAAAAATCTCCCGCCGCGGCCTTCCGCGGCCAGCACAAGCCCAAGCCCCTCGGCTTCGACCCTTCGAAGCTGAAGGGACTTTCCGAAAAACTCATCCGCTCGCACTGGGAGAACAACTACGGCGGCGCGGTCCGCGCGCTGAACGTGCTGGAACAGCGGCTCGACGCCATGATGAAGGAGAAGGATCTGCCGCCGTTCATCTACGGGCCGATCAAGCGCGAGGAGCTCGTCCGCACGGGATCGATGGTTCTCCACGAGCACTACTTCGACAACCTTGGAGGCGACGGCAAGGCGGCCGGCGCAGTCCTCGATGCGATCAACCAGTGGTTCGGCGGCTACGACGGGTGGGCGGCCGAGTTCAACAAAACCGCGATGTCGCTCGCGGGCGGCTCGGGGTGGGCGATGCTGAGCTACAACCTGCACTCCGGAGAGCTCCACAACTACTGGGCCTGGGATCACATGCACAACGCGCCGACTGGCCTGCCGCTGCTGGTGCTAGACATGTACGAGCATGCCTTCCACATGGACTACGGCGCGGCCGCGGCGAAGTACGTCGAAGCGTTCATGCTGAACGTGAAGTGGGAAGAAGTGAACCGGCGCTACCAGGCCGCGCACAAGATAGCCGAAGCCCTGAGAAAGTGAAGCCCGGCATCCGGACCGTCCTCGCTTCTGCGCTGGTAATCGCGTTGCTCCTGGGTGCCTTCGTTCTCGGCACCCGATTCGCGCCGCCGTTGCCCGCAGGCGTTGCCGGTCCGGATAACGCCCTGGCGCCACTCACGCCGAGGTCTCGCATCATGCTGCCGGGCGTTCTGGGGCGCATCGATCACTTCGGCTACGACGCCCGGCGCGGCAACCTGTTCGTGTCCGCGCTGGGCAACAACACGGTCGAGGTGGTGAACAACCTCAGGGTCGTGCACACGATTCGCGGTCTGGAGCGCCCGCAGGCAGCGCTGTACGTCGAGGAGTTCGACCGGCTGGTCGTGTCGGGAAAGGACGGGAAGCTCAGGTTCTTCGACGGCAGGTCCTTCGGGTTGCTCAAGACCCTCGATCTCGGAACGGATACCGACAACATGCGCTACGAGCCCGATGAAAAGCGCATTTACGTCGGTTACGGGGACGGCGCCATCGCAATGGTCGATCCGGCCGCCATGGAACGGCTCCCGCAGGAATACGCGCTGGGGTCGCATCCCGAGTCGTTTCAGTTCGAGAAGAGTGGATCCAGGATCTTCGTCAACCTGCCCGACCAGGAAGCGATCGGCATCATCGACCGAAAGTCGGGCAAGGTGACCAAGTGGCAGATCGAGGGCATCAGGACAAACCATGCCTTGGCCTTCGACGAGGCGAGCCATCGGCTCTTTTCGGCGGCGCTGCAGCCGGGAAAGCTGTGGGTAATCGACAGCGATTCCGGCAGGGTCGTCGGCACCCTGAGAATCGTTCTGGGGGTTGATGACATATGGTTCGATGCGCGTCGCAAGCGCATCCTGGCGAGCGGGCACGCCGGCTTCGTCAGCGTGATCCAGCAGAAAAGTCCTGACCGCTACGAGCTTCATGCAAACGTTCCGACGGCTGTCGGTGGCGGTACGAGCTTCTACCTCAGGACCCGCACGTCGGAAGGCCTGTACGTCGGCGTGCCGAACACGTCGCCAGCCGGATCAGAGGTATTGTTTCTGGCGGTCCAAGAGTGAAATATCTCTGGCAGTTGCGCCCTTACTTCCGCCAGGTCGCCGGCGAGCTGGTTCTCGGCTCGCTCGCCGGCATCGTCATGAACACGGCCGTGATCCTGCCGGCGATCCTCCTGGGCAGGGCGATCGACAAGGCGCTTGCGCTGGAGCGGGGCGAGGCAACGCCGGATGAAGTGACGCTTGCCGCGCTGCTCCTGATCGGCGGCACCCTGCTCACGGAGGGGCCGCGCGTTCTGAAGCGCTGGTGGCTGATAAGCGCCAACGCGCGCATCCGCGCGAATCTCCGGGCCGATGCTCTGCGCGGGGCGCTCTCGCGGCCGATGGCCGACCTGCACAGGACCTCCATTGGGGAGCAGATGGCGCGCATCGTAGGGGACGTCGAGGTCCTTGGCGTCGGCGTGCGGGAATTCACCATCGAAACGTGGGATACCGTGCTCTTTTCCTGCTCCTTCGTCGTTGCGATGTTCGTCATCGACCCGCGGCTCTCGCTCCTGGCGCTGGCGCCGGTGCCGGTTGCGATGCTGATCGCCCACGCTGCGGGCCGCTGGGTGGCGATGCGAACGACGCGCGCCAGGGAAACAAACGCAACGCTGACCGCGATCATTCAGGAGCTGCTCGCCGGGTTCCGCGTGCTGCGCTTCTTCGGCCGTGGATCGGCGGCAGCGGGCGAGGTCGA
This sequence comes from Burkholderiales bacterium, assembly GCA_035259205.1. Classification (GTDB taxonomy): domain Bacteria; phylum Pseudomonadota; class Gammaproteobacteria; order Burkholderiales; family SG8-41; genus SG8-41. Next base: position 3,617 of record DATFWO010000001.1, read on the forward strand.
GCAGGCCTCTAGGACATTCGCCGAGCGCAATCTGAGCGCGATGCGCCTGCGTCTCGGGCTCCCGCCTTTGTACAGCACCCTGATGATGTCGGGCGTCCTGCTGGTGATCTGGCAGGGCGGCGAGCGCGTGGTCGACGGGATGATGAGCGTCGGCGCTTTCGTCGGATACCTGGCGTTGTTCGTCCGCTTCGTCGAGCGCGGCTTCCGCATTCCTCAGCTGGTCAACTCCATCCAGAGCGGCGGCGCCGCCTACGCGCGGCTCGAACCCCTGCTGGCGCCGGCTCTTGGCGTCTCGGGTGAGCCTCCTTTCGCGTCGTTCAAGGCCAGCCATGTCGCCGGCTCAGGCCGCAGGGAAACGACGGAGGAGCGCCACTCAACGGGCCCGGTCGGGGTCTTCCTAAGAAACGTCACTTTCACTTACCCCGGCGCGGCCCGGCCTGCGCTTGCCAGCTTGACGCTGGAGATTCCACCGGGACGCGTCGTCGCCGTGACCGGGCCGGTAGGATCGGGCAAGAGCGCGCTCGCGCGCGCCCTGCTGGGCATCTATCCCATCGAGTCGGGCGACGTCCTCCTGTCAACGTCCGACCGCGCGGCGCTCAATCACAGGGCGGGACTCGTCGGCTACCTGCCCCAGGACGCCCACTTGTTCTCCGGCTCAGTCCGGGAAAACGTGCTCATGGCCGCTGAAACTCCTTACTCCGGAATCGCTGACCGAGCCGTGCGGCTCGCGGCCCTCGATACGGACGTGGCCGGCTTCGCGCAAGGCGCGGACACACAGATCGGCGAGCTTGGGATGCGCATTTCCGGCGGCCAGCGGCAGCGCCTGGGTCTCGCCCGGGCGATCGCCGCCCACGTCTCATCGCCTCCAGGTCTGCTGGTCCTGGACGACCCGTTCTCCGCGGTCGACGTCGAGACTGAGGCACGTATCGTCGCGGCTCTGCGCGAGGCCTTTGGACCGCAGCGCCCGGAGAGCGAACGAGCGACGATATTGCTCTGCTCCCAGCGGCTCGCGGCCTTCCCGCAGGCCGATCGGGTCGTGGTGCTCGAAAATGGCTGCATCGAAGAGGAAGGCACCCACGGCGAGCTGCTCGCGCAAGGAGGCTTGTACTCGCGCATTTACCGGGCGCAGACGCGCAGCGAGCTCGCCGTGGCGGGAGCACCATGAGCATCGCTGCAACGAGCGCTTCGCCTCCACGCCAAGGCCTTGTAACGCGGCTTGCGGAACTGGTGCGTCCCTGGCGGCGCCTGCTCTCGCTGATCGCTCTCCTCGTGCTGGGAGCCGCTCTCCTGGAGCTGCTCCCGCCGCTGCTCATCCGCTGGATCGTCGACGACCATCTGGCGGTCGGCAAAAGCGAGGGCCTGCTCGGGTTGGCGTTCCTCTACCTGGGAGCGACCGCGCTCGGCCAGGGTCTGGCGTTCGTCTACGGCTACCTCGCAGCAACCGTGGCGCAGGGCGTCCTCAGCGATCTGCGCGTGCGCCTGTTCGCACACCTGCAGCGCCTGCCGGCGAGCTATTTCGACCGGACGCCCCTCGGCGACGCCATCAGCCGCTGCACCGCGGACATCGATACCCTGGATGCAGTGTTCACCAGCGGTGTCGCGACCCTGGTGGCGAATCTCTTTCGCCTGGTAACGATCGCCGCCGCGATGATCATCCTCAGTCCGATGCTGTCGCTCACGGCGGCGCTGGCATTGCCGCCGCTGGTAATCATCACGCGCTTTTTCCAGGTGCGCATACGCGATGCCGAGCGTGCCAACCGGCGCGCCGTGGGTGAGATGAATACCCACCTGCAGGAAACGCTGCGCGGCGTCGAGGTCATTCAGGCCTTTGGGCGGGAGGCGACATTCGTGGCCCGCTTCCGGCAGGTGCTCGGTCGGGTGCTGCAGGCCACCAACCGCTCCACGATCTACTCCTCGTTCTATCCGCCGGTGACTGCAATGATGACCTACGGCGCCATCGCCTTCCTGCTGTGGGCGGGCACGCGCGATGCTTTCGGCGCATTGGGCATTTCGATCGGCACCCTGACGGCGTTCGCGCTGCTCCTCCAGAGGTTTTTCACGCCCGTGACCGCGTTGGGCGACGAGTGGCAGACGGTGCAGAGTGCCCTGTCGGGCGCGGAGCGTATCTTCGAGGTGCTCGCTCTTCCTGCCGACGAGCAGCCGCCATCTGTGCCGCACGAACGGCGGGGAGACGGCCTGGTGTGCGAGGACGTTGTCTTCGGTTATGTGCCGGGCTTGCCGGTGCTGCACGGTGTCACCCTGCGCGTTGCTCCCGGAGAGCAGGTCGCGCTGGTGGGACGCACCGGGGCGGGCAAGACCAGCATCGTGCACCTCCTCGCCGGCCTGTACCAGCCATGGCGAGGCACGGTTCGTGTCGCGGGGCACAGACCGCATGCGCTGTCGGATGAAGACAAACGCCGGGTCTTCGGCATGGTGCCTCAGGCGGCGCAACTCTTCAGCGGCACGGTCCTGGAGAATCTCACGCTCAAGGACGGGCGGGTGTCGGAATCGGCGGTAATCGAGGCGGCGAGGATCAGCGGCGCCGACGCGTTCATCCGGACCCTGCCGGAGGGGTACCAGACCGTGCTTAGGGGCTCGGGACGCGGCCGCGGCGTGCAGCTGTCGGCGGGCCAGGAGCAGCTCCTGACGCTGACCCGGGCGCTGGTGTCACGACCCTCGGTTCTTCTGTTCGACGAGGCCACGTCCTTTGTGGATGGCGCCAGCGAGGCCGCGTTGCGCGAGGCGCTCCGCTCCACCGTGCAGGCGCGCGGCACGGCCGTGCTGACTGTCGCTCACAGGCTCTCGACCGCCAGAGAGGCGGACCGGGTCGTGGTCATCGATCACGGCCGCATCGTCGAGGATGGCGCGCCGGCGGATCTCGTTGCGCGCGGCGGACGCTTCGCGGCGCTACTCGAGCTCGAGGCAGCGGGGTGGGATTGGCGAGGAGCAGGCTAGATGATCGAGTGCGTTCAGAACATCGAAGCCAAAGGGGCCTCCGGCAAGGGCGCAGGCACTTGCGGCAACCCCTGGGGACGTGACTCCTGCGGCCTTATATCACCCATCGCAGGACTCGTTCGTCACCTGTCCACGCGTCAGATCGGCGGAAATATCGACCCGTCTGGAACGGCGCTCGAAGCTTACGCAGAGTGACACGGCTCGATGTTCTGTGGGCGGAGTGCTCTGGCGCGCGCTCGCAAGTGTGCAGGCTTCTATGACAGGCTCCGACAAGGCGATTTCTGTGGCATTCCCGCTTGCGAGATCGATCTTGAATAGCGAGCCCGCCAGCCCGGTCAGCGCAAATAGAGTTCCATCCGATCCGAACGCGAGCGCGCCAAACCCGACCTCCCATCGTTTCGCGGAAATCAACGTGAGTTGATGCTCTTTTTTTTGGAAGCTGGCCGGAATTATCTGTAATAACCTCGGTTGCACGTTATTGGACACGAATGCGTTTCCTCGTCGATCCAGCGCTAGGTCGGGCGGGCACATAAAGTCGGCAACGGACCAACCCGGCAGACGTATCCGGCGAATCAGCGTGAGCTTTCGGGTGTCGTAAACGTAGACGTGCTCGAGGGCGAGCACCCAGAGCCTATGGCGATCCACGTCTTCCCGAATGCGAAGCGCCTGCCGATCGCCGCGCTGGTGCCGTTCAACAAGATCGGCATACGGCGTAGCGCGGCGAGTTTCGGCTGGCGCCGGCTTGTGGATGGCGGTCTGCGCATAAAGGTTGTCGCCGCAGCCGACGATTGCCGCGGCCAGAAGGACCGTGATGATGCCGGTCTTCACTGCCGTTGGCCTCTATGCGCGCGCCGGTACCGGCTGACCCCTGAGGCTCTGTTGAGGCGCGGCCGACGGACGTTCTGCGGCAAGCAGTGCCCAAACCGTGAGCGCGCCGTAAAGCAGGAACCCTCCGGCAATCGCGACGAAAAAGCCGCTTGGCCCTGCATCCAACCAGAAAATCGAGACCAGACTGGCGCATGCGCTGAAGACGAACCGGGCACCGTTCGCCGCTACCGTCGGCAATACGCGGCCCAGTCCTTGCGTGGCGAAATACAATGCCATTCCGAGGCCGTAGAACGCATATGCCGCCCCGGCGATCGCCAGATACGAAGAGCCTGAGCTGATGATTTCGGGGTCTGCGCTGAAGAGGCCCATCCACAGGCGGGGAAACAATGCGAACAACCCGCCTATTGCACCGCAACTTACCGCGACGGTGGTTCCTCCGATCCAGGCGATGCGACGGGCGCGCTCAAATTGCTTTGCGCCCCAGTTGGTTCCAACCATCGCCACAATCGCGGTGCCGAAGCCAAATGCAAGCGGGATGAGGATGTACTCCAGGCGCGCGCCCATTGCGTAGCCAATCGCGGTTTCCCGGCCCAGACGGCCTGCAATTCCGGTGAGGACGACGACCGAAAGATTGGTGATGGCGACGTTGAGCATGCCCGGGATGCCGACCCTGAGGATTTCCGCGAACAGCTTCCATTGCAGGGAGCCGCCCCGAAGGTCCAGTTTGACCAGGGCCTTCGAACTCCGGAGATGGGCAAGCAGCACTGTCGCGCCGGCACTGAAAGAAATGATGAGGCCCCAGCCCGCGCCGGCAGGCCCGAGCGCGGGGAGCGGACCCCAACCAAAAATCAGCGACGAGGAGAGCACGACGTGCGCCAGCACGCTGCCGACGATTACGACGGCAGGCAGCGCCATGTTTCCCGTTCCGCGCACGATGTTCGCAAGGATATTGAGTGCCCAGATGGCGATCACGCCGCTGAACACGACATTCGAGTACGCCAGCGCAGCCGAAAGAATGGCTCCATGTCCCCCCATCGCCCCATACACAGCAGGCCCGCAGAGCAGCATGAATGCGGTGGCGATGCATGACAGGGCGATCGCCAGCACCAACGCATGAGTTGCGAGCGCGTTGGCCACGTCGCGCTGACCCGCTCCGAGTGCGCGCGCGATGGCGGACGAAACTCCGCCACCCATGCCGCTGGCCGCGGCGTGCTGCATGAACATCACCCATGGAAAGACCAGCGACACGCCGGCCAGCGCGTCCGCGCCCAGTCTACCCATGAAGATTCCATCGAATGTAATCATCCCAACGATGGCCAGCAGATTGAGCACGTTGGGTGCAGCCAGCCGCAACAACGTCGGAAGTATCGGCGCCGTTAGCAGGAGCTGCGTGCGTGATACGGCGGGTTTTGGCTGTGAGCCTGGGGTTGCCGCTACTGAAATTGATGCGCTTCTCTCGTCCATATACATACTCCTTTTCCCTGAAGGGAACGGAGCAGTCTTGGCCGCTGGAAGCGTGCTTTCGGACCGGGTGACTGCGACTGACCCGGCTGGTACCCCTTACAGCGAGTTACCACGGAGCCGATGATCCGTCCGGGTCACCAGAGCGTCAAGCAATTGGCGCTGAATTTTGTTAACAACTCTTGTTCGATTGAGTAACAAGCAGCAAGTGATAGCTGCTTTGAAAGTGTTACGCTGGAAATTGCTGAGCAACGGCGCGGGGATGAAGGTGGCAGCGGGTTCCTATAGCCACTTGTTAGCTCTATTCACAATAGTTGTTAAAACAATTCGTCTCCATCGGCTGACATGAAATTCCATCGACGCGATCATCCTCGATCCTGAATCGCGGCGCCCTCTTCCGCGACGGACTTGATCCAATCGATGAAAGCCGCGACCTCGGCTCTTTGCAGCGAATCTTTCAGGTAGACCACGAAAAATGCTTCCTCGATTGGGGCGCTGATATTGAAGAGCTGCACCAGGGATCCCTGTTCCAGCAACTGCTCGACCAGCATGCGGCGGCCCAGTGCCACGCCGTGACCGTCCGCAGCGGCTTGCAACGCAAGGCTGCTATCGCTGAACGACGGGCCATGCGACGGCTCCGGCCAGTCCAGCCCCGCCTTTTTGAACCAGGGCTTCCACGGCTGGATGGCGTTTCTCAGCAGAACGGCTTTCTGCAGGTCGGCAGGAACTCGCAGCGTTCCCACTTCCTTCAAATAACTCTTGCTGCAAACCGGCACCAGTTCATCCGCGAAGAGCTTGAATTTTTCCAGGCCCGGCCAGTCTCCCTTTCCCCAGCGTATCGCAATATCGACCTCGCCGGCCTCGATCCTGGCCATCGCGACTGCCGATTGAATATCGAGATCGATGTTCGGAAACCGGCGATGGAACGCCCGTAGCCGGTAAATCAGCCAGTTGCTGGCAAGCGCCGGCACGATACCGAGGCGCAGGCGCCTGGTTCCCGTCTCGGTAACGCTTTCGGAAGCGAGCGCGAGCTTCGAAAGCGCGTCGCGCACGGCGTCCAGATAACGGGCGCCTTCCGTCGTCAGCTGGACCGAACGCCGGGTCCGGACAAAGAGCCGTGCGTCGAGATGCTTTTCCAATTCCCGAAGTCTTTGGCTTATTGCGCTGGGAGTGAGAAAGAGTTCTTTCGCAGCCTTGGTGAAGCTTCGATGTCGCGCGATCGCTTCGAATGCCGCGAGTTCGTTGAGGGGCGGCAGCTTGCGAAATTTCATGGGAACGAAGTATCGCGCCAAACCCTGCCGCGAACAAACCTGCACGGCGCCTTCAGGCGCCCCGTGCCGGACCGGGCAGCACGACTCGGAACAGGCTGCCTTCCCCTTTATCGGCTTCGAGCTCTATGCGCCCGCCGTTCGCCTCGATCGCCCAACGCGCGATGGCGAGCCCGAGCCCTACCCCGCCAGAGTCGCTCGACCGGCCTTGGTCCACGCGATAGAAGCGCTCGAATATCCGCGCCCGGTGCACGGCCGGAATACCCGGCCCCGTATCGTGCACCTCGATCGCTGCTTCCTCCTTGGGAAGATTCGCTGTCACCTCGACGCGGATCGTGCCCTTGCCCGGAGTGTATTTGATCGCGTTGTGCAGCAGGTTCATGAGCGCCAGCCGCAACATGGCGGGATCGCACAGCGCCTCGGCCGGCGTTGCTGTCTGAACGCTCAGGTTCTGATGCTTTTCTTCGGCGAGGACGCGGAGATGGTCCGCAACGTTGCTCGCCAGCGCCCCCAGGTCCACGACCTCGCGCGCCAGCTGGATGCCACCGGAGTCGGCGCGCGTAAGTATGAGCAGGCTGTCGATGAGGCGCGTAAGACGGTCGACCTCTTCCAGCATGCTGCCGATCACGTCGCGGTACGCCGCCGGGTCGGGGGCGCCTTGGAGGGCGACTTCGCCGACGCTTCGCATCGCCGTGAGCGGCGTGCGCAATTCGTGCGATGCATCCGCAGTGAAGCGGCGCAGGCGCTCGAACGAGTCGTGCAGGCGCGACAGCGTGTCGTTGAACACACTGGCGAGGCGGCCGAATTCGTCCCGCGGGTTCTCCACGGGCAGCCGCTCGCCGAGCGATTCCGCCGTGATCTCCCGGGCCTTGTCGGCCATGGCGCCGACCGGCAGGAGCAGCCGACCCGCAAGAAAATAGCCTCCCACGATCGCCAAGCCGACGGCGAAGGGAATGCCGGCTGCGACGATCACGGCGAGCGTCCAGAGCGTGTGTCGGACCGGGCTTTCATCGATCGCAGCGGCAATGTGATGGGAAGGCCCCGACATCTCCTGCACGCGATAGCGACGGCCGTCCGGGGCGGTCCAGGTGGCGGGCGAGCCGCGGCTGCCGTCCCGGAGGGCGCGCGCGACACCCTCGCGCTCCCACCCCTCGGTTTGATAGCGGACGCTTCCGCCCTCGCTCACTTGGAAGAGCAGCACGCCCCAGTGCGGAGCGAGGTCGACAAGCTCCGCGGGCTCCTCGCGGCTGATCCGTTCGACCGTCACGAGCTCCCTTTGCAGCCGCGCGTCCAATTCGTCGTAGAGGCGCGCCTTCACGAAGAGCAGGATTCCGGCAGCAAAGGCGCAGACGATGAGCGTCAGCACTGCCGCATGCCAGAACGTCAGGCGCGCGCGCACGCTCAACGGCCCCGCCCTCATGCGTGCTTGCCCCCCAGCACGAATCCGACGCCGCGGACGGTGTGCAACAGCTTCTTCTCGAAGGGATCGTCGATCTTGCGGCGCAGCCGAGCGATCGTGACATCGATGACGTTGTCGAGCGGGGTGACCCTGGCGGTCACATGCCATACGTCGCGGGCAAGCATCTCGCGCGAGATGACACGGCCCCAGTGGCGCAACAGATACTCGAGGATATCGAACTCTTTCGCGGTCAGCTCGAGCGGCTGCGCGCTCCTCGTCACCCTGCGCGTGACCAGGTCCATCTCCAGGTCGTCGTGCTGGAGCCTGAGGATCTGGTCCATGCGTCCCCGACGCAGCAGAGCGCGGATGCGGGCAAGGAGCTCGGGAAACGCGAACGGCTTGACCAGGTAATCGTCGGCGCCCTGGTCGAGCCCGTGCACCCGGTCCTCCACGGCATCCCTTGCCGTGAGCAGGAATATCGGGGTCTGGACTCCCCGCTTGCGCAGCGTCGTGAGGACGTCGATTCCATCACGCCGGGGAAGCATCAGATCGAGCAGCACGAGGTCGAACGACTCCCGGCTGGCAAGAAAGAAGCCTTCCTCCCCGGTGGAGGCGACGCTCACCTCGTAGTGCTCCGCCTCGAGCCCCTCCCTCAGAGCCTTCGCGACTTTTTTCTCGTCCTCGACTAGAAGGATGCGCACGGCATGTTTTGGGGTCGGGAGGTGCCGTGGACAGTATAGTCTCGCCGCCCGGTGGAGCAGGATCCTTACAGCAATTTCAGAAACTCTTAAGTGGCACCGCGCTCAGAGGGCGAGGATGATGCGGTCCAGCCGATCCTGCGCGAAGCACCAGCGCAGAACCGTGAGCGGAAACCTTGGACCAGGAGAAGACAATGACCCGGCGAAATGAGGGACTGTCGCGGCGCAGCATGTTGAAGATGGGGCTCGCCTCGCTCGCTACATCCATGCTGGCGCGCGGCGCCCCGGCCGCCCAGCCGGCTGAGCTCAAGCTGCCCGACGGCACCGCCGCCGAGCGGTGGGACTTCGAGACGAAAGGTATCGAGGGCTGGACGGTGGTAACGGGGCAATGGGCCGTGGAAGACGTTCCCGGCGCACCGAGCGGCAGCCGCGCGCTCATGCAGCGGGCGGTAAGGAACACCTACAACGTGATCGTCGCTCCTTCGGGGCCGTACTCGGACGTCGACGTCTCGATGAAGTTCAAGCCGATCTCGGGACGGGAAGACGCATCGGGCGGCATCGTCTTCCGCTACTCCGCAGGGAAGTATTACCTCATCCGTGCGAACGCGCTCGAAGACAACTTCCGGTTCTATTACTACGAGGGGGACCGCCGCATGCTGGCCAGTGCGAGCGTCAAGGCGCCGGCACTCGGCCAGTGGCACACGGTCCGGGCGGTAATCGCGGGCGACCACATTCAGGGATGGCTCGACGGCGCCCTGCTCCTGGATTATCGCGACCGGCGCTTCGGAGCCGGCCATGTAGGCCTCTGGACCAAGGCCGACTCCGTTACAGCCTTCGATGACTTGACCATCCGGGGCATCGCGGCAGCCGGATAGAGCAACCAGTCGCTGCGGTCTCGTCAGCCCGACCACAGATAAGGAAGCTACATGAACTAACGCCCCGTCGCATTGCCCGAGATTACGCGGGCTCTTCCTCGAGATCGGAGCCGTGAGCTTCGGCGGGCCGGGGGCACAAGCTGGCGGCGCTGATTGCCCGATATGCCAACCACGTAACGGAGGTTCAGATGATAAGCAAACACGTCGTATTTTCCGCAGTTTTTGGAACGTTCCTGGCAGCCGCCGGCCTGCCCTCATCGGTCATGGGGGAAGACCAGGACCCTGCCGCATTGGGCAAGGCGCTATCGCAGGCCACGGTCTCGCTCGAGCAAGGCCTGAAGGCGAGCGAGCGCGAGGGGAAGCCGATCTCGGCGAAGTTCGAAATCGAGCATGGCGCGCTCCAATTGTCGGTTTACACCGAGAAGGGCGGCAAGTTCTCGGAGGTCATCGTCGATCACAAGTCCGGCAGCATCAAGAAGTCCGAGGTCATTACCGACGCCGATGACCTCAAGCATGCCAAAGTCCAGAGCCAGGCGATGGCGAAAGCTCCATCTTCGCTCGAGAAGGCCGTGCAGGCCGCGGTAAAGGACAACGGCGGTTTTCGGGCAGTGAGCGCCATGCCTGAATCAAAGAGTGGGCAGCCTGTCGCGGAGATTACCCTGATGAAGGGAACCGAAGTCAAGAAAGTCACAAAGAAACTGGAGTAGACCGGAAATGGCTGCCTTTCCTGCGCCCCTTCAAATGAAATCCTGGTGGCACCACCTGGTTCTCGCAGCCGCGATCCTGCCGGCCTGCGCGCCGGTGCGGGCCGCGGAATCGCAGCCTCTTGCGCTGGAGACGAAGATCGCGCTGGGCAATGTCGCTGGCCGGATCGACCATCTGGCGGCCGACCCTGCTCGCCAGCGCATCTTCGTGGCGGAGCTCGGCAACAACACGGTCGGCGTGATCGATATCAAGGAGCGCAAGGTCATACGCAGAATTACCGGACTCAAGGAGCCGCAGGGCCTCGCCTACCACCCCCCGACGGATACGCTCTATGTGGCGAACGCAGGCGACGGTTCGGTGCGGCTGTATCAAGGGGCCGATCTTGCCCCGCGCTCTCAGATCGATCTCGGCGATGACGCCGACAATATCCGCATCGATGCCAGCGGCAGCCGCCTTTACGTCGGATACGGCAAGGGTGGCCTGGCTGTAATCGATCCGGCAAAGACGGCAAAGATAGCCGATGTCCCTCTGGAGGCCCACCCGGAAGGTTTCCAGCTCGACCGCACCGGGAAGACGATATTCGTCAACCTTCCGAATGCCCGAAAGATTGCCGTGGTGGACGTTGCCCTAGGCAAGGTTGCACTGGCGGTTCCGACCACTGAGGCCCGTTCCAATTTTCCGATGGCGATTGACCATGAGAGACAGCACATTCTGACGGTATTCCGGAGCCCGCCGAAACTGATGGTGTTGCGCTCGCAGGATGGTTCAGTGATTACGAGCGCCGACGTGTGCGGCGATTCCGATGATGTGTTCGTCGATCAGAAGCGCCGTCGCGCCTATGTAAGTTGTGGTGACGGTTTCGTGGACGTGTTCGACATGCAGGAATCGGGATACGTGCGCATCGCCCGCGTCAGGACCGTATCAGGAGCCCGAACCTCCTTATGGATTCCGGAGCTGGATCGCCTTTTTGTAGCCGCAAGGGCAAGCGCTACGGAGCCGGCGGCCATCTGGTTGTTCCGGCCGGGTCCTTGAAAGCTGACCGGGAAAAGTCCGAATAACAGGAACTCGTCAAGGGGGCAACGATGAAACGTGTCTTGATGGCGCTGACAGCTGCGGCAGGGTGTGCGTTAGCCACCGGATTGCAGGCAGCGGATTCGAAGCCCGGAGAGGAACTCGCCAGCAAGAACGCATGCATGGCTTGCCACTCGATCGACAAGAAGCTGGTCGGGCCGGGGTTCAAAGACATAGCGGCGAAGTACAGGGGCCAGAGCGATGCAGGAGCGATGCTCAGGGATAGGATCAAGAAAGGCAGCGTAGGAACCTGGGGCCAGATACCGATGCCGCCGAACGGCCAGGTAGGCGACGAGGACATCAAAACACTCGTCGACTGGATACTGGCGATCGAATAGGCCACCTTTCCATTGACCGCGAGGAGAAAGTGATCATGCGTGCTGCTCATGTATTTGCGATCTGCGGGATGGCGTTGACCTTTGCCGCCAACACCCACGCCCAGGAAATCGACTGGAAAAAGGTCGATGCCGTGCTGGGAAGAACTGGCGCCGTGTCGGGCGACGTTCATCGCTACGGCTTCCCGCGGTCGGACCTGCAGGTAACGCTGGACGGCGTCACCATCAGACCGGCCCTGGCGCTCGGCGGATGGGCCGCATTCAAGCCGATGCAGCAACACGGAGCAATGGTCATGGGCGACCTGGTGCTGCTCGAAACAGAGATCAATCCGGTCATGGCCAAATTGCTCGAGGGCGGCGTGGAAGTCACGGCGGTTCACAATCACCTGTTGCGAGCCAGCCCGGCGACCTTTTACATGCACATCGGCGGGCACGGCGATCCGGTGAAAATGGCCGAAGTCATC
>DATFWO010000002.1:0-65240 GCA_035259205.1 Burkholderiales bacterium
TGGGACGGTTGCTCATTTCCCGTCGGGCTGCTTTGCGCCGGGCTTTTGCCAGGCTTGCTCCACGGCGGTCAGCGCGTCGTCGTAGGTCTTGCGCGCCCGTGCTACTTTGGCCTTGGCGGCATCGAGTGTTTTGCCGGCAGCGTCGAGCTGTTTCTTGCGCTCGTCGGCCTGTTTCTGGGCGGCGCCGTGCGCTTCCCGTGCGTTCAGGAAATCCTGTTCTGCGAGCTTGGCTTCGTACTGGGCCTGCTCCAAGGCGCGGTAGGCAGTGGTGGTTTGCTGTTGTTTCTGGCGAATGAGGGCATCGCCGCCCCCGGCATCGCCGGCCGGTGTTTGCGCCTGTGTGACAGCGGCTCCCAGCAACAGAAGCGCGCCTACGATATATGATCTCATCGCATTCCCGCCTTCCATCAAGAACTTGGATTCCCCCGCAAGTCCCGCACGCGCCCTCTTTGACCGGCCATTCCCGAAATGCATTGCGTGACTGGCGGCTATTTCACCATAATGATTCACCGCGAGCCATGTGCCGTGCCGCCGCCGGTCCGGCCCGGGGCCATGGTGATGACATAAAATAGGGGATCGTGCCAAAGCAGGGGTAGCAGCGATGGCCAAGCGGGACTCGATCACGGAAGTGACCCCACCGATGCCGGCGGTCCTGTTCGCCGATGTCTCGGGATGGACGGACCTGACTTCCCGAGTCGGCGACCAGACCGCGCTGGCGCTGCGCGACAAGCTCTTCAAGCCGCTCAAGAAGATCGTTCAGAAGCACAGCGGGTGGGTCGTGAAATCGCTGGGCGACGGTCTGCTGTGCATGTTCAAATCCCCGCAGGACGCCGCGCGGGCGGCCCAGGAAATGCAGCGCCATGCAGAGCGGGCGAATCGCAACGCCAAAGAGCCGCTGTCCTTGCATATGGGCATGCACGCGGGCGAGGTGGTGGTCAAGGACAACGACATCGATGGCAATACCGTGAACGTCGCCGCCCGCGTTACGGCCGCCTCGAAGCCGGAGCGCATCCTCATGACGCGCGCGGCGGCCGAGTTGTTGAAAGAAGACATGTCGGACCTGCTGCGGGCGTGGCGGATCGAGTCGTTGCGGGGCAAGGAGGAGGCGTTCGACCTGTTCGAGCTCAACTGGCGCAAGGAAACCGCGGTGGGAACGATCATCTCCCGCCCCGTCGAGAGCAGGTCAACCCAATACAAGCGTCTTACCCTGCGCTGCCAGGGCAAGGAGTGCGTGCTCGAAGCGGGCGGCAAGCCGCTGACCTTCGGCCGCAGCGTGCACAACACGCTGGTCATCAACGATCCACACATCTACGTCTCCGGCAGCCACGGCAAGATCGAAATAATCGGCGGCGTCATGGTGCTCTCCGACAACAGCCGCAACGGCATCCTGATCGCCTTCGGCGAGGGGCAATTCTTCCTGGTGGACAAGACCGTCGTCCTGCGTAGCTCGGGGCGCATGATACTGGGCCGGTCGCCGAACGATCCCAACGCCATCCTCGCCCAGTTCGAGCTGGAATAGACAGCGCGGCGCGCAACCGATCATCGTTTCGCGGTCCGGAGCCGTGCGCCGGCCCGTGAAGTTCGAGCGGAAATCGGGACCGTACCGGGAAAGCGCCGCATCCGGGTGCCAGCGACCCGCGCGCGGTTTTTGCGTGGAGCATGCCAACGACGCCAAGGGGAAGCGCCATGCCGAACAATCTGCTCAGTCGCACCGTCAAGTCATCCTCGTTCATCCTTGCGGCGTTCCTGTTGCCGGTTTGCCATGCTTTGGCGCAGCGGGTACACGAGCTCATGCCCAGCCCGCAGACGGTGCACGTGGGAAACTTCAACGCCGCTCTCAAACCGGTGCTGACCGTGGAATCGGGAGATATCGTCGTGCTGGAAAGCGCCGGCGCGATGGAGCCGGCGGCCATAGATCAGTCCAACGTAGTCCCGCCCGCTGCGGTGCCGGAATACGTGCGCGACATCTACCGCGACGTGAAGGATCGTGGGCCCGGCGGGCACATACTCACTGGACCGATCGCCGTCAACGGGGCGATGCCCGGCGATGTGCTGGAGGTCCGTATACTCGAGGTCAACCTGGCGGTGGACTACGGCTACAACCGCCAGCGCCCGTATCAGGGCGCGTTGCCCGATGAGTTCACGGCGTTCTGGCAGCGCGTCATCCCGATCAACCGCGAGAAAAAGACCGCTGAAGTCGCCCGCGGCGTCGTGGTGCCGCTGACGCGCCCGTTCTTCGGCATCATGGGCGTGGCGCCGCACGCTTCCATGGGCCGCATCAGCAGCGCGCCGCCGGGCGTGCACGCCGGCAACATGGACAACAAGGACCTCGCCGCCGGCGCCGTGCTGTACCTGCCAGTCCACACGGCCGGCGCATTATTTTCGGCGGGCGATGCGCACGCGGCCCAGGGCCATGGCGAGGTCGATCTCACCGCCATCGAGACGGGCCTGCGCGGGCGTTTCCAATTCGTCGTCCGCAAGGATATGAAGCTCACCTGGCCGCGCGCCGAGACGCCCACTCACTGGATGGTGATGGGACTCCACCCGAATCTGGAAGAAGCGATGAAGATCGCCGTGCGCGAGACGATCGATTTCATCACGGGCCGCTTTCCTCATTTGACGCGCCAGGAAGCGTACATGATCGCCAGTGTCGCCGTGGACTATCACGTCACCCAGGTCGTAGACGGCACCAAGGGCATCCACGGAATGATCCCCAAGGCCATCTTCACGGGCCGCTGAAACCTGAGAATGAGGCTCACACTGGTCGATTTCAGGAAGCCGCGCCGGAGAGCGGGACCTCCATTTAGGCCCTACGCTCTGAGGTTGGCCTCGTAGACTTCCTTCTCGTAGATCGTTTTCAAGCCGGCTTTCTCGAGGTTGCCCCGGGAAATCTCCAGAATCGACAGCGTCTCGGAAACAAGGGTGTTGCAGCCCAGCGCGGCGGCCGTTTCGATCCGCTTGGCGATCAACGCCTGCTGTGCGCCACGGCCGCGGAAAGGTTCAGCCGTAAGCGCCGCTCCGAGATAGCCGACTCCCTCGAAAGCACAGAGCAGGGCCGTCGCAATCGGCGTGCCCTGGTCGAATGCCATGAAGTGATGGAATCCAGACGCACCGGCTGAGCGAAGAAAGTCCGGCCAGGCGATGCCTTCATGATGCGCGGCGAGGCGCGCAGCCTCGCTGCCTGACAGTGCACGGGCTTCGATTCGGCCGGACTTAGATGAAGGCATTACAGAGTCGCACGCAAGCGTCAGGTACTTCACCCACGGGCGTCGCGTCATGCCGTCATCGCTCAGCCATCTCCGTACGAGCTCCATGCGCGGTCCAGGGCTGAGCCAGACATGGAACCTGCCGACTCCTGCCTGTCTGAACAGATCGGCGATGCGCGCCAATCCATCGGCGGTCAATCCCTTCTCGGCTCCGCACAGGTGAACGCGGTTGAAGTTCGATGAGGCGTAAGGCCCCTGCTCGGCTGGCGAGATAGTGACGTAGGCCGAGCCAAACGGCGCGGCCTCGAACTGATGTTGTATCAACCCGTCGGCACGGCACCGGGCGTCCATGTGCGCATTCAGCCGCTTCATCAGCCCGGCAAGTTGGAATGGATCCATGAGCCCTGTTCTCGTCAGCCTTATCCGTGTGCTGAAGTCATATTTTAGGTTCGACGCAGACCACGCATCAGCTCGGGGGCCGCGACGCTTCACGTTACGTGCCGACCGATGGCATATCTTATGGGCACAGAAGAGCTTGATGTCGGTCCGAAACCCGCAGGGCGCTGCCTATCTCGGCAACGGCGTAACGCTCCTCCTTCAGCTCGGGCCGCCGCCGATCAAGTTCGGCCGGCGCTCCGTCTGGAACGTGGTTGACTTGGACCATGGCTTGAGGACTATAAGAACCAAAGGCGGGCCGGAAAGGAGTTTCAATGGCCCGCACGAAAGGGATCTGCCGGCGGGGAGATTCCCCCTACTATGAGAAAAGCGCTTGATTCCATCCCGACGACATATACCGCCCTAGTTGCACTTCCATACGCGCGCGGGGAAAACTGAATCTGGGCAAGAACAGCTGGGTAGCGGAGCGCTGGCGCAATACGCGAACTACCCAGGGCGCTTCGGAAGATGCTGCAAGAACGGGACAGGCTGTTGGAGGAGAGGACAGCCGATGCTTACGCTGTGCCCACTATCCTGGCAGCAGTGTCATTGGGCATTTTTGTCAGAAAATCTTACACGCCAATATCTGGACGAATCGGTTCTTCGGTTATTTCAATCCCTTGGTTACAGCGGTATGCATCTTGCTTCAAACCCGAACCGCGACGCTGTAACGGGCTTTTGTAAAGTTCACTGACAAAAGCCGCGGGCCGGAAATCATTCAGTAGTGGGGCGGCGCAAGGTGGATCGCCCGCGCGGCCGAGGAAGCTCGCGGCGACCGGACGACGCTGATATCTGGGCACTCAGCCAGGAATCGCTCGGCCTGCGCGATGCGTTGAGGACATGTACTGCCCCCGCCGCAAGCTAACTGGCACGTAATCGGCTCGGCGAGGGCTATTACGGGGAGACTTCGTCCACAGTAATGACAGCAAGTCTTTGATTTTTTGGTGGGTCTGGAAGGACTCGAACCTTCGACCAAGGGATTATGAGTCCCCTGCTCTAACCGACTGAGCTACAGACCCGCGAGTGGTGGATTTTACCAGCGTCGAGGCGTGATCACGTCATGAATGGGTCTTTTCGATTGCAATACACGGGCTTGGCGTGTCAAAGTAAAGTCCGTTATCAGATCCCGACCTTCGCTGGATACTTGCCGGCCGCTCGGTTGCTGGTAAAGAGCCGGCCGGGCGGCTGCCCCCACCCGGGTTACAGGAGCAGGTAGTGAAACAAGAACTGAGGTTGCTGATCGTCGAAGATCAGCCCGCGGATGCCGAGCTGCTGCAGCGCGAATTGCGCCGCGGCGGAGTTCGCTTCGCCGCCCAGTGCGTCGACACGCGGGAAGGCTTCGAGCGTTCGCTCGTGGAGTTCGCTCCCGACCTCATCCTGTCCGATTTCAGCATGCCCGCCTTCGACGGGCTCGCTGCGCTCGACCTGGTGCAGTCGCAGACCCCCGACACGCCTTTCATATTCTTCTCCGGCACCATCGGCGAGGACCGCGCAGCCGAAGCCCTGAAGCGCGGCGCGACCGACTACGTGCTGAAGGACCGGCCCCGGCGCCTGATCTCGGCGATCGAGCGTGCGCTGGACGAGGCGAAAAAACGCATCGCGATGCGCAACTCGCAGCATGCGTTGCAGATGAGCGAGGAGCGATTCCGCTCCTTCATGCAGCACCTGCCGGCTCGCGCATCGATCACGGACCTGGAGGGCCGCTACACGTTCGTGAACGAAACCTGGCAGCGCACGACGGGCGTCGGCGCCGATGCCGCCGTCGGGCGCCCGTATTACGAGATGCTGCCGGCCGATCGCGCCGCCGCCCTGGAGCCCTACCATCAGCAGGTCGTGGCCACGAACCGGCCCGTCAGTCGCATCTACCGGGTTGGCTCCGAAGGTAACCTGCGGTGGTGGTTCGCCAATTACTTTCCCATCCCCGACGCGGAAGGGAAAGTCGCCATGATCGGAACCGTGGGCATCGACATCACGGAGCAGAAGCTGCAGGAGGAAAGGCTCAACTATCTCGCCTACTACGACGCCCTCACCGGGCTGCCCAACCATGCGCTGTTCCAAGAGCGTCTGAGCCAGGCCCTGCGTGAGGCGGGTGAAAAGGAGACGCATGCGGCATTGATCGTGTGGAATGTGAACCGGCTGGGCCTCATCAACGAGTCGCTGGGTCACCACGCCGGCGATGCTCTTTTGAGAGAGCTCGCAGGCCGCCTGCGCTCCGCATGGTCGGATCCCGACAAGGTCGCGCGCATCACCGCGGACTGCTTTGCCGGCTTCGTGACCGACGTCAAGGACGCTCCGAGCACCGCCCATCAGCTGGAAAGCGCCATGACGCAGGTTTTCGCCGCTCCTTTCGTGATCGACGGGAAGGAGCTCGCCGTTTCCATGACCGCCGGCATCGCGGTCTCGCCCGCGGACGGCAGCAAGGTGGATGCGCTGCTGCGGAACGCCGAGGCGGCTATGAAGCGAGCCAAGGCGCTGAGCGCGCACTGGCTGTTCTATCAGCCGGCGATGAACGCGACCGTGACCGAGACGCTGATGCTGGAAAACAAGCTGCGGCGTGCGCTCGACACCGGGCGGCTCGAGCTGCATTACCAGCCCAAGCTCGATCTCATGACCGGCAAACTGACCGGGCTCGAAGCGCTGCTGCGGTGGAACGACCCAGACGTGGGGACGGTGGCGCCGTCGAGGTTCATCCAGTTGATGGAAGAAACCGGCCTGATCATCGAGGCCGGGCAGTGGGCATTGCGGCGGGCATTGGCCGATTTCCACGCCTGGCGGGAAGCGGGCCTGCAGCCGCCCCGGATCGCGGTCAACGTGTCCGCCATCCAGCTCGCGCAGGAGAACTTCATGGAGGTTCTGCGCCGGATGGTAGAAGGGCTGGAAGACGGCTCGCATGGACTCGACCTGGAGATAACCGAGAGCCTGCTGATGCAGGACATCGAGGCCAATATCGCGAAGTTGCGCGCGATACGGGAGCTGGGGTTCGGCATCGCGATCGACGATTTCGGCACCGGCTTTTCCTCCCTCGGCTATCTGGCAAGACTGCCTATCAATGCACTGAAGATCGACCGCTCGTTCGTCGTCACCATGACGCGCGATGCGGACAGCATGACGATCGTATCGACCATAATTTCCCTCGCGCACGCGCTCAAGCTGAGCGTCATCGCCGAAGGCGTGGAGACCGAAGAGCAGCAGCGCCTGCTCAAGGTCCTGAAGTGCGAAGTGATCCAGGGCTACCTCTTCCACAAGCCGCTGCCGCCGGAGAGGATCATGGAGCTCCTGCGGCCGGCCTGACGGCACGGCCAGCGCCAATGGCGAGCGCCCGGCGCGCTCGAAAATTACGGCGTCCTCGCCCGCGCGACGTTTCGCGCAAGTCCGACTGACGAGGGCTGCCGGCGGATTCGTTTAGAATCCGATCCAAACCCAGACTTCCGCGTCCGCTGCATGTCCTCCGCTCCGCCGCTGCCGCTGCTCTTCACTCCGATGCGATTGGGCAGCCTGACCGCGCGCAACCGCATCGTGGTTTCGCCGATGTGCCAATACTCATCCGAGGACGGCGGTCCCACCGACTATCATCTGGTCCACCTGGGCCAGTTCGCAATGGGCGGGGCCGGCATTGTTTTCTGCGAGGAGACCGCGGTCGAGGAGCGCGGTCGCAAGTCCCATCACTGTGCGGGTATCTACCGGGACGCGCATGTCCCGCAGTATCGCCGCATCACCGATTTCATCCGCAGCCACGGCGCGCTACCAGCGATGCAGATCGGCCACGGCGGGCGCAAGGGATCGGGTTGTGCGCCATGGGAAGGCTACCGGCCGCTGACGGTGGATGACGCCCGGGAGGGGCACGCTCCCTGGCGGACCGTGTCGGCGAGCGACATTCCGGCGAGCGCGCAGGCGCCGCCTCCACACGCATTGACCCGGGAAGAGATACGCGATGTTGTCGAGAACTGGCGCGTGGCCGCGTTACGCTCTCTTGACGCCGGCTACGACATTATCGAAGTGCACGCCGCGCACGGCTATCTGATCCACCAGTTCCTTTCGCCGCTCGCCAACGTCCGCGCCGATGCCTATGGCGGCGACCTCCAGGGACGGATGCGCCTCTGCCTGGAGATCGTCGAGGCAGTGCGCTACGCCTGGCCCGCCGACCGGCCCGTGTTCATGCGCGTTTCCGCCGTGGATGGCGCAAGTGGATCGTGGAACGTGGAGGACACGATCGCCCTCGCCCGCGCGGCGAAGGAGCGGGGTGTGGCGGTCGTCACGACGTCCTCCGGCGGGATCGCGGGCCCCGGCACGGCTACCCCGGTGCCGCGGGCTCCGGGCTACCACGTCGCGTACGCAGAACGCGTGAGGCGGGAGACCGGCGTGATGACGGTCGCGGTCGGGCTCATCACCGAGGCGCGCCACGCCGAAGAGATCCTGCAGCAGGGACAGGCCGACTTCATTGCGCTGGCGCGCGAGCTGCTCTGGAATCCGCACTGGCCCGTGCACGCCGCGCGCGAGCTGGGCGTGCCGGACTATCTCGATCTGCTGCCCCGGGGCTACGCGTGGTGGCTCAAGCGGCGCGAGGACGTCCGCCGCGTCACAGCGGAGGCCGCAGCGAAGCCCGTAACCAGCACGACGGGAAAGGGATGATCGGCGCCCGGATCGGGCGTCACAGGCGCACGCCGCTCGCTTCTTCCCAGTAGCGTGTGATCTCCGTCTGATCGCGCTCCGGTCCCAGCTTTTCGGCGGCGGCCGACCAGAGCTCCGCCACGCGTTCGGCGAGGGGCGCGATCGCGCCGGTGGATTGCGCGGTGCTCAGCGCAATTCCCACGTCCTTGGCGATGAAGCCCATTGCCATTCCCGTGGCGTACTTGCGGGTAAAGACGTGGGGGACGATCTTTTTCTCGACGGGATGATTGCGCCCGGCGCACATCGTGGTGAGCGCTTCGGCCATCAGCTTCGGATCGAGGCCGAAGCGCTTGCCTATCGTCAGCGCCTCGATCGAGTTGATGAGCGCGCACGCGTTCACATAGTTGGCGAGCGCTTTCAGCGCATGGGCATTGCCGACGCCGCCGCACTGGAAGATATTGCGGCCCATCGCCCGTAGCACGGGAGTGCAGCGCTGCACGGCGGCCGGGTCGCCGCCGACCATGATGTCCAGGGTCGCGTCCTTCGCGAATACGACGCCCCCCATCACCGGGGCGTCCACGACCTCAATCCCGCGCGCTTTCAGGGCTTCGCCCAGGGCGCGCGTTCCGACGGGGTCGGAGGTGCTCATGTCCATCACGATCGCGCCCTTGCCGAGAACCGCGGCCAGGCCACTGGTCCCGTCGCCTATGATCACTTCGCGCACAACCTTGTCGTCTGGAAGCATGGTGATGACGGCATCGACTCCCTTCCCCGCTTCGAGGAGCGACTTCGCCGCTGTCCCTCCCTGCCGCGCCACGAAGATCTCCACGGTTTCCGGCCGGGCGTCGAATACCGTGACGTCGTATCCAGCCGCCACCAGGTGGCCCGCCATGGGAGCGCCCATGTTGCCGATGCCTATAAAACCAACTTTCCTGATGGGATTCATTCCAAGCTCTTAGATATGATTACTAATGGAGAATGAGTGACGAAAAAGGGTGACGAATACGGGTGACGATTAATGGTGACGAATAAGGATGGGGCGCCCGCCCAACTATCAAAAATTTGTTATCCGTCACCCGTACCTCGTCACCTTTATGTCATCACCCCTATCTCGTCACTTGTTACTGCACGGCGAACGGTGGCGGCCATGATACACCCCACGATTTCCCCTGGCGCCGAACGCAGTGCGGCCATTGCCTGTCAATAGGAACGGACAAGCCGGTGAGCCATGCCCGCACCTGAACCCTCGAACAGGAAGGTCGATCGGATTTCGCTGCACGATTTGATCATCGCGGCGATACCGCTCGTCCTCGTCGTGGCGGTCGTCTTCTGGATCGCCTACCAATTCGTCCGGCCCGCGCCGTCGGACAAGCTGGTGATCACAACCGGCCCGGAAGGCGGTTCCTACCAGACGGTTGCAAAACGCTATCAGGAGCTCATCGCCCGCCACCGCGTCGTCGTCGAGTTGCGTCCGTCGTCCGGCTCGGTGGAGAACCTGCAGCGGCTGACGGACAAATCCTCCGATGTCGACGCCGGCCTGGTTCAGAGCGGAACGGCTCGACCTGCCGATATCCGGGAACGCCGGCGCGCTCCGGAAGGGGGAGATCGACGCCTGTTTCGTGGTCGCCGGGCCCGATGCGCCTGCGGTAAGAGAGTTGCTGAAGATCGATGGCGTGCGCTTGATGAGCCTGGCGCAGGCCGAGACCTACACGCGGCTCTTCCCCTACCTCTCGCGGATAATGCTGCCCCAGGGCGCCATGGACCTGATGAGGAACATCCCCGACCGGGACACGGCACTCGTCACGGCCACCGCCATTCTGGTCGCTCGCGATGACCTGCACCCGGCGCTGATGAGCCTGCTCATTCAGGCCGCGATCGAAGTGCACAACCATCCCGGCCTGTTCCAGCGGCCTGGGGAATTTCCCGCGGCCATCGCGACCGACTTTCCGTTGAGCGAGGAGGCGAGCCGCTACTTCAAATCCGGACCGCCGTTCTTCCAGCGCTACCTGCCGTTCTGGTTCGCCATTTTCGTCGAGCGCATCATCGTGCTGCTGGTCCCGATCGTCGTCGTCCTGATTCCGCTCATGAGGATCCTGCCCGCGCTTTACTCATGGCAGGTGAAGCGGCGGATATACCGCTGGTATGGAGAATTGAAGTACCTCGAGCGTGACGTCGAGCAGCGCACCGAGCCGGCGCGGACGGCCGAATACCTCGCGCGCCTCGACGAAATCGAGCAGCGGGTCAGCAAGCTCAAAGTGCCGCTCGCCTATTCCGACGAGGTATACACGCTGCGCCAGCACATACACCTGGTGCGCGACCGCATAAGCCAGTCACAGGTGAGCGATCGTGTCCTAGAGAGTCAATCCGCTTTCCTTCCCAACTCAACTCAACGGTGAAGCCCGCGAAGGTCGGCGAAACCCAGTCGCTGCCAGCCCGTTCGTTCGCCCTCATTTCGATCCACGAGCGCCTCCTTCCCCTTCCGCCCTAATCCCGGCCTCGCGGATGATTTTCGAATATTTTGCGCGATCGCGGACGAGAAGATCGGCGAACGCCTCGGGCGACCCGTGCGCGACCTCGAGCCCGCTGTCGGTGAGCCGATTATGCAACTCGTCTTCCCCGAGGACGCCTGCGATTTCGCGGTTGAGCCGCTCGACGATCTGGCGCGGCGTCGCGCCGGGCGCGAGCACGCCAAACCAGCTGAGCAACTCGAATCCAGGCAGAGCCTCGTTGACTGTGGGGAGATGACCGAGTGGCCCTACATTGCGCTCCCGGCCAGTCGTGGCGATCGCCCGCACGCGATTGGCTTGCAGCTGCGGCAACGCTGCGTTGGGCGTATCGAATACCAAATGAATTCTGCCGCCGACGAGATCATTCATCGCCGGCGCTCCCCCCTTGTAGGGTATGACGTTGAGGTCCACTCGTCCTTGAATCTTCAGCAGCTCGCAACCAAGCTGCTGCAATGTCGCGCCCGAGCCACAAGTGACCGTTCCCGGTCTGGCCTTCGCCGCCGCTAGCGCCTCGGGCACCGTGCGCGGCGGGAAGTCCGGGCTGGCGAGCAGGATGAAATTGAACGCCGCGAGCTGCGAGACGGCGGTCAAGTCCGTCAGCGGATCGAAATTGAGCTTGTAGAGGATCGGGTCGATAACCACGGTCCCCGGCGCTCCGAACAGGATCGTATAGCCATCCGGGGCAGCGCGCGCCGCGGCTTCCATTCCAATGATTCCGAAGGCTCCACCCCGGTTGTCGATGATCACCGGCCGTTTTATCCGCACCCCAAGAGCTTGCCCGACGATTCGTGCAACCATGTCGGATGGACCGCCGGGCGGAAACGGCACGATCCAGCGAATCGGCTTCGCAGGGAAGACGTCGGAACTTGCCGGCAGGTTCTGCCCGTGCAGGCCCGGAGATCCGAGGGCTGCAAGCAGAGTCAATCCGACAAGAGTCAACCGATTAGCAGCACGTGCCATGGCGCCGTCCACGTCTTGCGATCACGCTAGTCCCCCAGGCGCGGATGGACAAGCGGCCAAGCCTTCGGTCAAGATTAAGCATTGCTTAATGATGGAAAGCCCAAATGGACCGGCTGCGCGCCATGGAGTACATGGTTAGAGTGGTCGAGGCCGGCAGCTTCGCGGCGGCGGCGCGCGAGCTGGACGTCAGCCCGTCGGCGGTCACTCAATTGATCGGAGCGCTGGAACGCCACCTCGGCGTGCAGCTCTTACGGCGACACTCGCGGCACCTGAGCCTGACCCCCGACGGCGAGCTGTTTCTTCCGGCTTGCGCGAGCGCGCTCGCAGAGCTCGGTGCGGCGAAGGCGCGTCTGTCAGTGAACAGCTCCCGCGCCTCCGGCAAGTTGATCGTCGGCGTGGGCAGGACTCTGACCCCGCCTATTGCGCCGTTTCTCCCGGATTTCCTGGCGCGTCATCCTGGGATCACGCTTGATCTGCGCGTAGTGCGGAGCCCGAATGCGTCGGCGGCAGCGCTCGTCGATGTGCTGGTCTTCACAGGATGGCTCAAGGATACCGACCTGGTCGCGAAGGCTATTGCGCAAAACCGGTTTGTGACCTGCGCTGCACCGGCATACTGGCAGGCGAGCGGCCGGCCGCGGGATCCCGACGAGCTTCGCCGGCATGCGTGCCTCGCGTATCGCTCGCAATGGGGAGCGGTGCTCGACGTCTGGAGGTATCGGCGGGGTAATGACGTGCGAAACGTCGCGCTCGAGGCGCGCATGGTGAGCGAAGACCTCAATCTCATGATAACTGCCGCGGTTCAAGGCGCAGGCGTGATCCGAGTGACCGACCTTCTCAATCGACGATTTTTCGAGCAAGGCTTGCTGGAGCCTGTCTTCACCGATTGGGAGGCGCTCGAGGCACCGCCCATCCATGTGCTGTATCGCCGCGGCGCTCGACAGTCGGCACGGGTACGCGCATTCGTCGAGTTTGTCACCGGCATCTTTGCGGACCTTGAGGCTTCGCGCGCGAGCACCGGACGAATCACCTCCGTGCCCATGCCGCCGTGGTATCGCAATCTTTGGGTCGGGCCTCTTTCGCGGCGCATAAGAGCTCGGGCGGAACCTGCCGGCAGCGAAGCCGGATCGTAAACCTAGCGCCACGAGCTACCGCGTCAGCAATTAGACATCGGCACGCCGGACGAGGTCGCCCCTCATCCCTCGTCCCTCATCCCTCACCAAACGGCGCCGCGCGCGGTGATCGGCCACAGCGCCTCCACCTTCCCATTCCGTACACAGACGTAGTGGTCATAGAGATTGACCGTGGGATCGCAATGGCCGGGGATAAGCTTGAGCTTGTCGCCGACCGCATAGCCGCGTTGGCCGCTCAGCCGCAGCACACCATGCTCGTCGGAGGCCTTCGCGTACTCGACGGCCGGATCGTCCGCCACCCGCGGCATGCCCGAGTCGACGCTCGATGCCTTGAGCCCTGCATCCACCACGGCGCGCTCGGGCGTCGGGCGGCTCATCACGGTCGTCCACACGAACAGGCTGTGCTCGAAACGCGGAATACCGCTTTCGGTCCACTCGTTGCGTCCGTAGTCCACGTCCATGAAGATGTACGACCCAGCCTGGATCTCGTCGTAGACACCGCTCGCCGCCTCGAACAGATACGTGCCGGTGCCGGCCCCGGTCACCTTCCGGCACTCGATTCCCGCTTTTGTCAGCGCGGTAACGGTGTCGCGAACACGCCCGACCGCCTGCTCGATTGCAGCGCGCCGTTCATCCACCTTGCGCAAATGTTGCGCGCTGCCTTGGTACGCCTGCAGCCCTGCGAAGCGCAGGTTCCTGCAGGCTGCAATCTGCTGCGCGAGCTCGACCGCCCGCGCGCCGGGCTCGACACCGCAGCGATTGGCGCCGACGTTGACCTCGACCAGCACGTCGAGGCGGACGCCGAATTCTTCTCCGACCGCGGCGTCCAGCGCCGCTACGTTGCGGGCGTCGTCGACGCACACCGCGACGTGCGCCTGCCGGGCAAGCGCCGCGAGCCGGGCGAGCTTGGGCGCCCCGACCACTTCGTTCGCGATCAAAACGTCCTTGACACCGCCCAGCACCATCGCCTCGGCCTCGCTCACTTTCTGGCAGCAAACGCCGACCGCGCCGCGCGCGATCTGCGCGAGAGCGATCTGCGGGCACTTGTGACTTTTTGCATGGGGCCGGACCTTTACCTTCTTGCCGGCAACCGATGCGGCCAACCGGTCGAGATTGCGCTCGAAGGGGTCGAGCTCGAGGATGAGCGCCGGCGTATCTACTTCGGACAATGTCATGCCGACTGATGCCGGTTGATAGCTTGTCATATGCTGGTGATACGTGACTGATGGAACGTGACTGATGCTGCGTGACTGTTGTTACGTATCAGTCACGCACTATCAAGCTATGATGACAGAAAAAGTCCCGCCCTGTACGATGGGGAAAACAGGCGGTGAACGGAGGAGGACATGAGGCCGATCGGGGCGCTCGGCGCGCTCGCGGCAGGGTTGCTGTGCGCGGGCCTTGCCGCAGGCGGTGCTGCGGCGCAGGAATGGAAGCCCGCCCGCAACGTGGATATCGTGGTCGCGTCGAGCGCGGGAGGCTCCTCCGATCGCACTGCGCGCGTGACGCAGAAGCTCCTGCAGGCCAATCCCGTGTTCCCCAGCGTCAGCGTCACCAACCGCGGCGGTGGCGGCGGCACCATGGCGTGGACATTTCTAACGCAGCACCCGGGAGACGCCCATTACATCGCGACCTTCTCCACGACGATGCTCACGAACAACCTCCTCGGCATGAGTAAGCTCTCCTATCAGGATTTCACTCCGCTCAGCATACTGTTGCGCGAGTACATCGTGCTCGCGGTCAGGGCCGAGTCTCCGATAGCCTCGGCTAAGGAGCTGCTCGAGCGGCTGAGGAAGGACCCGGCTGCGTTGAGCTTCGCGTATTCCTCGTCCCGCGGCAATCACAATCACGTCATGATCGGCATCATCGCCAAGGCTGCCGGCGCCGATCCGAAAAAAACGAGAAGCGTCATTTACAATTCCGGCGGCGAAGCCCTGGCCGCGATGCTCGGCGGCCATATAGACGTTTTCGTAGGCGCGCCCGCGAACCCACTGCCGCTGATGGAAACCGGCAAGGTGCGCGCCATCGGCATGACCGCCGCCCAGCGCCAGCCGGGCCGGGCGGCGAGCGTGCCCACCTTCAGGGAGCAAGGCGTAGACGCCGTTTTCTTCAGCTGGCGCGGCTTCGTCGCCCCCAAAGGGCTCAGTCCGGCGCAGATCGCGTTCTGGGACCAGGCCTTCGCCAGGGCAGTGCAGGCCGACGAGTGGAAGAAAGACGCGGAAAAGAACGCCTGGGCGGAGGACCTGCTGACGAGCGCTGAAACCCGCAGGCACCTCGATTATGAAAACGACGTGATGGCGAAGATGCTGGTCGATATGGGGGTCATTGCAAGATAGTGACTGGTGACCCGACACCTGTGACCGCTGGGATAGGCTAGCTGCGAAGGGTCAACGAAAAAGGGCGGTCAGGCCGCCCTTGTCCTGCCCGCCGCAGCCCGGCGGAAGACCCGTCACGCGTCACGCATCGCCGGCTTTTAGGCCGAAGCGTCGGCTTGCAGGCCGGCAGCTTCGATGCCGGCGACGCAGCATGCCTCGTCTTCTTCCCCCGTGCCGCCGCTCCCGCCTGCGGCGCCGATGACCTCTCCCTTTGCGTTCCTGATCAGCGCGGCGCCGGTCTGGGGGAGAAACCTCCCGTTCGCCGTCGCGGCGAGCGTCACGAAGAAATTCGGGTTGTCCTTGGCGCGCTTTGCCAGCGCCTTGCTTGAAGCCCCCATCGCCACGGCCGCCCACGCCTTGCCTTGGGCCACGTCCAGCCGGAACATGCTCGCGCCGTCCTCGCGCTGCGCGGAGATGATGTGGCCGCTCTCGTCCAGCACGACGATGCCGAGCGGCTTGATTTTCATCTCGCGCGCCTTGGCGAATCCTCTTTCGATGATGGTATTGGCCTGCTTCAACGTGAGTTGCGGCATTTCGGGCTCCCGGGATCGATGGAAAGGCGCTATGGTAAGGGCCGGAGAGATGGTGAACAAGAGAAGTTGAAAGAAAGATGGATGGCAACAGGCTACCGTTCCCCCGAGCTGCAATCCCAGCTGCGAATCCTGTGGCTCGTTATCGGCTGGGCGCTGGTTCTGCTCATCATCTATCTGTCCTTGACGCCCTACCCTGTCGGAGTGCCGGTGGAACAGGGAGACAAACTCGCCCACATGGCGGCGTATCTGGTGCTCATGTCCTGGTTTGCGAACCTGTACGAGCGCCCGGCTGGACGTATCGCGTGCGCCGCCGGCTGCATCGCGCTCGGCATAGGCCTCGAGTTCGCGCAGCGCTGGACCGGATATCGAACCTTCGAATATGCCGACATGGCTGCGAGCAGCACGGGCGTAATCGTCGCCTGGATACTCGCCCCGCCGCGGCTGCCGAATTACCTGCATTTCGCCGAAAACGCTCTTCACGCACGGCGTCGCAGGCATGGATGACGCTATGCAGCCGCAGCCTGCGCCACGCGGTTCGCCGCCCGCCGGGGTGCGTCCCGCCGATAACCGGCAAGCGCCTCGCCGATGCGGAATTTCGCGACGCTGTTGCTGCTGATCCGTGAGCGAGGCCTCGGCCAGAGTCAACCGAAAGTTTGAGAGGGAGTCAGTTTATTGGATACACTCGGGGCTTGGAAGCGCGCCGCGAGGCTGCGCAACATATCCCAGAGCTCCCGATGGCTGACGAACTTCATTTTTGCACCGTCGCGCAGACGGCGGAACTGATCCGCACGCGCAAGCTCTCGCCGGTTGAGCTCGCGCAGGCGTACCTCAAGCGTATCGAAGACCTGGACCCGCAGTTGAATGCGTGGATTACGGTTACCCCCGATCTGGCACTGAAGCAGGCGCGTGCAGCCGAGCAGGAGATCGTGAAAGGCCGCTGCCGCGGACCGTTGCACGGCATACCCTTCGGGCTGAAGGACATCTACAACACGCGCGGCATACTTACTTCCGGGCACTCCAGGGTCTGCGCCGACAATATTCCGGACGAGGATGCGAGCGCGGCCCGCCGGCTCTACGACGCGGGCGCGGTGCTGCTCGGCAAGCTCGCGACGCACGAATTCGCTCACGGCGGCCCTTCCTTCGACCTGCCCTGGCCCCCGGCGCGCAATCCATGGCATCTCGAGCACTTCACGGGCGGCTCGTCGAGCGGTTCGGGTGCGGCGGTGGCGGCGGGATTGGCGCCGTTCGCGCTCGGTTCCGACACCGGCGGCTCGATACGCGGGCCTTCTTCGCACTGCGGCCTCGTCGGGCTCATGCCGACCTACGGGCTGGTGAGCCGCGCCGGGGTCATTCCCAACTCCTACACCTTCGATCACTGCGGCCCTATGACGTGGACCGTCGAGGATTGCGCCATCGTCCTGCAGGCCCTCGCCGGTTACGATCCCGGCGACGGCGGCAGCATCGAATCGCCGATACCGGACTATCGGGCGGCGCTTTCCGGGGACGTCCGCGGCCTGAAGATCGGCGTGCTGCGCCACTACTGGGAGGAGGACCTGCCCGCCCACGAGGACCTGCGGCGCGCAATGAACGAGGCGATAGAAGTCTATGGAAGGCTCGGTGCCAGGGTGGAAGACTGCCGCGCGCGCCCGATGACGGATTCCATGGACGTCAAGGTCATCATCGCCGAAACGGAGATCTTCTCCATCAACCACCAGGACCTGGTCAAGCGCCCGGGAGATTTCGGGCGCGACTTCCTCGGCCGTATCCTGCCCGCATGCGTGTTCCAGGCCGCCGACTACGTCGCCGCCAGCCGCGAGCATCGACGCGTCGTCACGGAAGCGCGGGCGCTCTACGCCAAATATGACGTGCTGCTCACCGCCGGCTTCGGACCCGCGCCGCGGCTCGATGCGCACCGCACGGTGAACTTCTGGCAGCGCTCCAACGTATTCACCCCGTCGAACGTGACCGGTGGACCCGCGCTCGAGCTGTGCAGCGGCTACAGCAAAAGCGGCTTGCCCCTGGGCATGCAGTTGATCGGCCGGCCTTTCGACGAGGCGACCGTGCTCAAAGCCGGGTACGCATACGAGCAGGCGACACCCTGGCGGGCGCGCCGGCCGCAGCTCAAGCCGGGACTCCCCCAGCCGCCCGTGGCACCCAGCGGCAACGAGCCCCAGGTGCCGGACCTCGACCCCAAGACTCATGGACTGGTCCTCGACCTGGCGGTGCGCGCCGGACTGAAGCTGAACGAGCGTCAGCAGGCGATACTGCTGGAGACCGCTCCGTATGCGCTGGCGATGGCTAACCGCATTCGCAAAGACCGCGGCCGCTTCGAAGAGCCGGCGCTCGTTTTTCGGTTCCCGAACTGATGAGCTCGGTCAAGCCGTTGTGGGCAGACGAGAAGGAGGGACGCTTCTTCACGCGCATCGAAGTAACGACGATGCTGAACGGCTCGATGCTCGGGTTGCCGTTGCACGTCGTCACCGGCCGCCAGGCCGGCCCTACTCTCGGCGTGATCACGAACACGCACGGCGATGAGTTCCTGCCCACGACCGCGATTCGGACGCTGCTTTCAGAGCTCGATACGAGCCGGCTCAAGGGCCGGCTCGCGGTGATTTCGGTCGCCAATCCCCTCGCCACTGCGGCGTTTGGGCGGCTCTCGCCCGAGCAGCACGGCAGGACGGACCTGCACGAGGTGTATCCGGGCACCGCGCGCGGCAACACGACGCAGATGATCGCGGCGGCGATCGTGGCGAATGTCATTGATCATGCGGACGCTTTCATCGATTTTCACTCCGGCGGCAGCGGCGGGCGCCTGCAGGCGCGCGTCGACTACCACGCGAAAGCGGAGGACGGGACGAAGCATCGCAGCCTGGCGCTCGCGCGCGCCTTCGGCATGCCCTTCGTGCACGAGAACGATCTCACCGGCACCGCCGCGAGCTACGCCAACTCGCGCGGCATACCCGCCTTCGATCCGGAGATGGGCGGCTCCTACCTCGGTCCCGAAAACACGGCGCTCTACCGCAAGCAGGCCATCGCCGGGCTCACCAACGTGATGACCGTCCTCGGCATGCTGGACGGGAAAGTGAAGTCGCCACGCCAGCTGCATTTCGGCCTGAAGTCACGGCGCGAGATCCGGCCGCGGCACAGCGGTTACCTCGCGTCCAACTACGAGCGGGCGGACGACCTGGGCAAGCACGTCAAGTCGGGAACCCGGCTGGGCGAAGTGGTGGACATCTACAGCTACGACGTCCTCGAGGAGCTGACGGCACCCTGCGATGGCTACCTCTTCTTCTCGCGCTACTCCGGCGTCGTCGGCGCCGGCACACAGGCGTTTGCGATCGCGGAAGCAGCGACCTCGGAGTGGCTGGACAACTCATGACCGGTGACTCGTGAGCGGTGCCCCGCTACTCGTTGCCGCGGGGTGCGCCCTCACACTGCTTGCGGCGGAATTGGACACCGCATACGCGCAGGCGGGGAAGCTCTCGTATCCCGTCCCGCACAAAGTCGAGGTGGCCGATGACTATTTCGGGACCAGGGTCAGCGACCCGTATCGGTGGATGGAGGACCTGAACTCGCCGGAACTGGCCGCCTGGGTGACAGCCGAGAACAAGCTGACATTCGACTACCTGGAGCGGCTGCCACTGCGCGAGCACTTCCGCCGCCGCATCACGGAGCTCTGGAACTATTCGCGGACGACCGTGCCGCTCATCGAGAGCGGGCGGCTCTTCTATCGCAGAAACAGCGGACTGCAGCTTCAATCCGCGATCTACATGCGCGCCGCGCCGGAAGCGCCGCCCGTGCTCCTCCTCGATCCCAACGTGCTGTCGCCGGACGGCTCGGTATCGCTCGCAAATTACGCGCCGTCTCCGGATGCGCGGCTGCTCGCCTACACGCTCTCCGAGGGCGGCGCGGACTGGCAAACCGTGCACGTGCGGGACATCGCCAACGCTCGAGACCTGCCGGACGAGATAAAGTGGATGCGATTCTCCTGGCTGTCGTGGACCAGGGACAGCAAGGGGTTCTTCTACTCGCGCTATCCGGAGCCGCCACGAGGCAAGGTGCTCGCGGCCGAGCTTTCGGGCCAGGCTCTCTACTATCATCGGGTTGGCACTCCGCAGTCGCAGGATGTCCTGATCTACGAGCGGAAGGACCTGCCGACGTGGTTCATCGGCGGCTGGGTCACGGAAGACGGGCGCTATCTGATGATACGCATGGCCCGGGGCGCCGGGCCCAGGAACCGCCTCTACTACGCGGACCTGCAGGACGCGCAGCGTCCGAACGTGCGGGCGGCGGTCCGGCCGGTCGTCGAGGAAGACGAAGTCGAGCACTGGGCATTCGGCAATATCGGGCCGGTCGTATACCTGCGCACCGACCGCGATGCGTCGAATCGCAAAGTGGTCGCCGTAGACCTGCGCGACCCCCGGCGCGTCAACTGGAAGACAGTGGTGGCGGAGGACAAGAATCCTATCAGGAGCGTGTCGCTGATTGGCGGCCGGATCGTCGTCGAATATCTCGACAACGTGCAAAGCCGTCTGGCGCTGTTCGACGCCGGTGGGCGCCGGCAAGGAGAGATTGCCCTTCCCGGGCGCGGATCGATCGCCGGCATCTACGGACGCGAGGACAGTCCCGAGATCTACTACGGCTACACGGCGCCTCTCTACCCGACGACCGTCTTCATGCACGACCCACGGAATGGAAAGACCGTACCCTTCGAGCCACCCCAGGCCACTGCGGATTTGAGCCCGTACGAGAGCAGGCAATTTTTCACGGTTTCGCGGGACGGGACCCGGGTGCCGTTTACGGTCACGGCGCGCAAGGATCTCACGCGGAACGGCGAGAATCCGACTCTGCTGCTGGGCTATGGCGGCTTCTCGATCAGCCTGATGCCGGAGTATCGCCCGCACATCATCGCTTGGCTGGAGCTGGGCGGGGTGTGGGTGAACGCGAACATCCGGGGCGGCGGCGAGTACGGCGCGGCCTGGCATGAGGGCGCGAGGGCGGAGCGGAGACAGAACGGCTTCGACGACTTCATCGCGGTGGCCGAGCACCTGGTGAGGGAAAAATACACCTCTCCGGCGAGACTCGGGATCCTCGGTGGGTCGAATGGCGGCTTGCTGGTAGCCACGGTGTCACAACAGCGCCCGGACCTGGTGGCCGTGGTCCTGCCTGCGGTCGGCGTGCTGGACATGCTGCGCTTCGACAAGTTCACCGGGGGACGCGCGTGGATACAGGAATACGGGTCTTCTTCCAATCCCGAGCAGTTCAGGCAGCTGATCAGATACTCGCCGCTGCACAACATCAGGCCGGGGACCTGCTATCCGGCTGCTTTCGTGACGACGGCGGACCACGACGACCGCGTGGTGCCCAGCCATTCCTTCAAGTTCACCGCGACCTTGCAGGCGGCGCAGGGTTGCGACAAGCCCGTGCTGATCAGAGTGGAACCCAAAGCCTCACACGGCTATCGCCCCACCGACAGGCAGATCGCGGAGATCGCCGATCAGTGGACGTTCGCGGCCGAGCACACCGGAATGGCTGGAACGGCTGGCGACGCCGCCCCGCGGCAGGGCCAATAGGAGAGTACGGACGATGCCGGAAAGACCGGCGATCGCTTCATCCTTTCCAGACCGCCCATGCCAGGCATAGCCATCCGGCGAGGAATGCGAGACCGCCCAGGGGTGTGATGGCCCCCAGCCACCTGACCCCGCTCAGGCTTACAGCGTAGAGGCTGCCCGAAAAGAGGACCGTGCCGGCGACGAACAGCCATCCGCCTGTCGTGAGAACAGCACCCGGCCACCGCGTGTGCGCCCATCCGACGGCAAGCAACGCAAATGCGTGGTACAACTGGTAGCGCACGCCGACCTCGAACGCCGCCAGCATCGCGGGATCGATCCGACTCCTGAGCGCATGCGCTCCGAATGCGCCCAGAGCTACGCCCAGGAACGCGGATAGGCTGCCGATCGCAAAGAAAAGTTTATCCATAAGGTGCAGCGAAGGAGCGCGGCCAGCAGTGAAACGGGATCAGGACGTAAGACCTACCGCTTTTCGGGCGGTATTGTCCTGATCGCCGCCGAAAACGCCGCATGGGCTGACGAGTCTACCGGTCGATGCCGGACCCTGGCGCTTGCCGGATCCTTGCTGAGAGAGTTGTCGCCTTTCCAGTTCTTCGATGGCCTGATGGGCCGTGGAGCGAAACCGCCACCGCAGTTCGGACAGACGTTGCCCAGAACCTCGGATACGCACGTCGCGCAAAACGTGCACTCGTAGCTGCAAATGCGCGCATCGAGCGAGTCGGGTGGCAGCGCCTTGTTGCAGTGCTCGCAGGTCGGTCTCAGCTCAAGCATCGCAATCCCCTCATGGCGCGCGCAGGTGCGGCGCCACGACTAAGACCGGCTTCAAGCTGGTATCGTACGCTGGACAAGCGGCGTCGCTCAAGGAAGCGGCGATTGCGCAGGGCTCCGCGGCTCCATCAACTCGATGCGATTTCCGAACGGATCGTAGACATATACCCGAAAGTAGTCTTCCAGGGGCTCGTCGTCGACGACCGCGACGTTGCGCTCCTTCAACCGCTTGACCAGAGCGGCGAGATCCACCACTAGAAGCGCGGGGTGGGCTTTGCGCGCCGGCCTGAATTCGGCCTCGACTCCCAGATGTATCTTCAACGCGCCCCGCTCGAACCACGCGCCGCCGCGCTTTGCCAGATTCGCCGGCTTGCGCACCTCGGGTATGCCCAGTATATCCTGGTAGAACTCGCGGGCCACGTGCTCCATGCCCGCCGGCATCGCCAGCTGTATGTGTTCGATCGCAGTAATCGGCATAAGATCGCGGCGCGCACCCTTTCCCGGCAAGCAGCGCTTGACTGCTTGTCGATAATTACGCGTCCCTTCCCTCAACGATGGTCATTGCAACCGCGCCAGCTTAAACCCGGTTGGCGTCCACATCATATCCCGCGGCCTTGAGCTCGCGCACGAGGTCCAGCGCAACAGAGTCCAGTCCTCGCGAAGGTGGGACATGCTTATAGACTATCCCGTGCAGATCCGACGGAAGCTCAACATCTCCCTTGACGATCGCACAGACCCGGTCCGGCCCCAAGCGACCTACGAGCCACCCGTGCTCGAAGACCACGTTTTGTCGCGCCCGACTGAGAACTTTCCGTTTCTGAGCCTGTGCCGCTCCCACGTCATCAGGCGTCAGCAGCACGAACGCAAAGCCCACATCGGAAAGCTCGTCGTTGAGCTTGCCAAAAATCGTCCGGCCCCGGTCGACCTGCTCATGCAGAATCACCGGAGTCAATTGAAGGCGTTCCAGCAGCCGCGCCAGCTCGTTCCTCAGGCCGACATCGTGACCGTGCACAATGAAAATTCGCTTTGAATAGGCCGGATGGCTTCGTAACAGCAACGATACACAATGACGCGCGATGCTGGCAGCGAGGCTCTCGGCTGTAGCGGTCGCATCGCCGAGAAAATCGATATCGCCAGGCGTCTCGTTGCCATACCGCTCCCGGCGCAGTCGTTCCCACTCCAGTTGCGCTCCACCTCCCGAGACGGCAATGGGGAAGACGGGCTTTTGCGCCAGCAAGGCTTTTTGTATCGTGTCGCTTGTCCCCTTTCCACCCATGAGCGCAACCACCGCGTCGGCTTCTCGAACGAGGAAAGTCCGCACTTCCTGAAATCGCTTATCGAGCGGCTCCAAAACCATGCCGAAGTAGCTTTGCGAGCCGCGCACCTCTCCGTACGGAACCGTTCGAATCCGCTCTCGCGGATCACAGCCGAGAGCTATACACGCGGCCTCCGCAGATCGGCCTACCGTAGCGTCTAATGTTTGGCCGCCGTTGAGAATCAGATCCAGGTCGTGACGGATCAAGGCATCACCCAGAGCGGTTGCGATACGCTCGGCGCGGTCGATTTGAGACTGGGTGAACGCGGCAATCCCCCGACTGCTATGGCTGCCCTGGAACAAGACGCGCTTTCGTGCCATCGGATCGTTGTGCCTTCTGCTCACCGCATAAAGCGCCCAGAACCTAACGTTCCGCATTATCTGCCGCAAACGGTCGGTATCGATGCGGCGATTGGGGCTAGGATCTTCCGACCTCCCGGTCTCACCCTGTCCTTGCAGCGATCAGCCCCTCTTTTTCGAGGAGCGGATAAATCCCTCCCGCCTTGACGAGGTCGAGCAGCTTGGGCGGGATTTGCCGGGCAGCGAGTTTGCTGCCGCGCGTGACGTTGTGCACCGTCGCGGCCTCGAAATCGACTTCGGCCACATCGCCTTCCTCGAAGGCGTCCTGGACGCCGGGACACTCCATCGCGGGGAAGGCGAAATTTACCGAGTTGCGGAAAAAAAGACCGTTGATCGAGTGCGCGACCAGGCAGGAGATGCCGAGGCTCCTGAGATTGCGCGCAGCGGGCCGGCTCGAGCCCATCCCGAAGTTCCTGCCGCCGACGATGATGTCGCCGGCCTTCATCTGATCGACCCAGCCGGGGCGGTTGGCGCTGAAGACATGGCGCAGCTGCTCGGCCGGAGGCAGGTAGAACGCCTGGCTGGGGAGGATCAGGTCAGTGTTGATGTTGTCGGGAAATTTCCAGACTCGCGCCTTGAATTTCATTTGAAGACCTCATGGTTTTCAGCCGAGAAACTCGCGCGGATCGCATATCGTCCCCTTCACTGCCGAGGCCGCGACCGTCGCCGGCGAGCCCATGTAGATCTTCGCGCTCGACGAGCCCATGCGCCCCTTGAAGTTGCGCGTGCTCGCTGTGATGCAGGTCTCGTTCGGAGCCAGTATGCCGAGATGCCCTCCCCCGCACGCACCGCACGTCGAAGGCGTCACGACGGCGCCTGCGTCCGCCAGGGCCGCGAGGACTCCCTCCCGCGCCGCCTCGCGGTATACGGTCTGCGAGCCCGGAGTGATGATGAGGCGCACGTTCGCCGCGACGCGCCTGCCCGCCAGTATCCGGGCCGCCATCCGAAGATCGTCCATCGTGCCGTTTGCGCACGAGCCGATGAATGCCTGATCGATGCGGATTCCCGCTGCGTCGGCGACCGGTCGCGAGTTTTCCACGACGGTGTCCGGGAACGCCACGAGGGGCTCGAGCTTCGACAGGTCCACCTTGCGCACCGCGGCGTACCGAGCGTCCTTGTCCGGAGCAACTCCCTCGAACGGCTGCGCGTTGCGTGCGCGCAGCCATTCGTTCATGACCTCGTCGGCTTCGAAGGTGGAGAACTCCGCGGAAAGCTCCGCGGACATCGTGGTGAGCGTCTTGCGCGCGGCGATCGAGAGGCCCGCCAGCCCGGAGCCGCCCCACTCGACGTTCTGAGTCGCATGGTCGCCGTGCTCGCCGGCGATCTGAAGAAAAGCGTCCTTCGCCGTCACCGCGGGCGAGAGTCCGCCTTCGAGCTCGTAGCGTATCGTCTCCCCCACCCTGAACCAGGTCTCGCCCTTGATGGCGGAATAGATGATGTCCGGCTCGCCCACGCCCCGCGCGAGGCAGTTGAACACGCCCGCGCTGCAGGTATGGGAGTCGCTGCACACGAGGAGCGTCCCGGGCAGAGCGTAGCCGTGGTCCGCCACCAGCTGATGGCTGATGCCCTGGTCGTAGCCGACGTCGTGAAAGCGCTTGATGCCGAATTTCTCGACGAAGCGGCGGCCCGTGCCGTGCGCCCCTGCGCTGTCTTCCGTCGAAGCCGGAACGCGGTGGTCGAACACGACCACGATGCGGCCGGGATCCTTGAGTTTGTTGATTTCGCGCCAGCGGCTCGCGGTGAAGCTGTTGTCGATCATTACGACCGTGTCGACCTCGACGGTCACGAGATCACCCGGTCCGACTTTGCTCCGGCCGCTCTTTCTGGCCAGGATTTTTTCGGCGATGGTCATCCCCACGTGCCACCTCCTTTAGTATCTCCCGAGATCTTCACTTCTTCGTGTCGGTGGCACGAAGCGCGCCGCACGCGGCGCGGGACAATGAGATAGTGAATTTTCATGATTCCGTAAATAAGCCCTGAATCTCATGTCTGTGACAGCGGACATGATTACGTTTCAACGGCGGCGCTGCTCAGCCACCGTTGAAACGCCGCTCGAGCTCGTCGAGCTCGCTCATCCCCATCAGCTCGTTGCCCTCCTCGAACGACACCTGGAGATCGCTCCGGTCCACCAGCTTGTTCTTTCCCACGACCTCGCTCGTGAACACTTCCAGCGCGTTCATCATGCCTCTCATCGCCGCCGTCGTCAGCATGCGGGGATAGCTCACCACGGCGACCCCCGCCGTTTCCAGCTCCTTCGGCGTCATCAGGGGGGTGGTGTTGCGCGAGCGCATGCCCATGCCCATGTTGACGATGAGCGGCTTGGGAACGTTCTTCGCTACCTTCGCGATGTCCTCCTTCGACAGCAGCGCGTCGGCGTACAGGCAGTCCGCGCCCGCCTGGGCGTAGAGGTTCAACCGGCGGATGGCCTCGTCTACGTTGTGCGTGCCCGCCGCGTCGGTGCGCGCGATGATCACAAAGTCGGGGTCGTGCCGCGCATCGCATGCCGCTTTCACCTTGGACACCATCTCTTCCGCCGCGATGACCGACTTGCCCTTCATATGACCGCAGCGCTTGGGCCAGACCTGGTCCTCGAACATGACCGCGGCGACCCCCGCCTTCTCGAATGCGCGCGCCGCGAAATAAACGTTGATCGCGTTGCCATAGCCGGTATCGGCGTCGGCGCGCAGCAGAAGATCGGTGCAGTCGGCGATGCGCCGCGCGTTGGCCAGATTTTCCTCGAGCCCCATGATGCCCCGGTCGGCCCAGCCGAGTCGGCTCTCGGAAGTGCCGGCGCCCGTGATGGAGGCGGACTTGAAGCCCGCTCTTTCGACGATGCGCGCGCTGTAGCCGTCGAAGACGCCGGGCGCGACGAGGATCTCCGGAGCGTTGATCAACTCTTTCAGCCGGCGGCCCTTGCTTGCGGTGGCGGGCGCGGATGGTTTCGTGATGGTATCCATGTTCTCTCCTTCGAGCGAAGGGGAGAATCATAGCAGCGCGCCGGTAAATGGGCGCCGTCGAGTGCCCGAGGCCGTCCGGTCCTAGTGGGCGAACTGTATTATCCGCAGCTCGCTCTTGGCGAGGTCGGGCACTACCACGGTCATCCTCTTCATGTTCGTGCCAAGGCTGAGGGGACCATCATTGCGCGGACATCCCGGTATCTTTCACCAGTTTCTGCAGGCGCACGTACTCGCTCTGCATCCGCTTCCCGAATTCCTCCGGCGTTCCCGGGGAGGCCTCGGCGCCCTGGCGCAGGAAAAGATCTTTCGTATCAGCCGTACCGAGGATGCCCGTGATGTCCTTGTTCAGCTTCAGCACGATCGCGCGCGGCGTCTTCGCGGGCGCCACCACCCCGAACCAGATGTCGGTCTCGAATCCCGGCAGGCCCGATTCCGCGACCGTCGGAACGTCGGGCAGGGAGGCGGTGCGCTTCAGCGCGCCAACGGCGAGCGGCCGCAGCTTGCCTTCCTTCAATACCGGCATGATGGCGGGTAGCGGATAGAGGTAGTAGTGAACCCGGCCGGCGACCATCTCGGTCAGGGCGTCGCCCAGCGTCCGGAACGGCACGTGCACCACGTTGATGCCCGCCGCCGACTTGAACAGCTCGCCGGCGATATGAGAGGACGTGCCGATTCCGCCCGAACCGAAATTGAGCTGCCCCGGTTTCGCTTTCGCCAGGGCGATCAGATCCTTCACCGATTTGACCGGCAGGCCGGGATAGATCACCAGCACGCTCGGGAGCGCCGCGACTTCGATCACCGGGGTGATGTCCTCCAGCGGCCGGTAGGGAGCCTCCTTCTGCATCAGCGGATTCATCAGGTGCGGCTGGCCGATCATGCCCAGCGTGTAGCCATCGGGTGCCGCCCTCGAGATCAGGCCGCTGCCGATGATGCCGCCGCCGCCTGGACGATTGTCGACTATGAATTGCTGCCCGTAGAGATCGCCCAGCTTCTGGCACACCACTCGGGCCAGAAAATCGCTCGCGAATCCCGCCGGAAACGGCACGATCATGCGGACCGGCCGGGTCGGATACTTTTCCTGCGCGCTCGCAGCGGTCGCGAGAGCGCATACAAGAAGGATGACGGAAGGAGGAAGGATGATCTTCTTGCAAATCCGTGCTGCCCTGGCGCTGCCGCTTCCTGCCGCGCTGCTCATCTCCATCACCTTTTCACGGGCATTCGTGATGGGAAACGATCTTATCGTAATGTGGGCGCCTCAGGTAGCCGATTACCAGGCCACGGTACCGCCGTCCACCGGGATGATCGCTCCAGTGATGAAGTTCGAAGCGTCGGACGCGAGCAGCACCGCGATGCCTTTCAGGTCGTTCTCGCCCCCGGTCCGTCCCAGCGGAATCTCGCGCAGGATCGGCTCCGGGTTCCGCTCGAACAGCTTCTGGTTGATCGGCGTGACGAAGAATCCCGGGCAGATGCAGTTCACGTGGATGTTGTGGTGCGCCCACTTCACCGCCAGGTCGCGGGTGAAGTTGACGAGGGCGCCCTTGCTCGTGCTGTAGACGATGGAGTTGTACGCCCTGGGGTTGCGGCCGATCAGCCCCGCGACAGATGCGATGTTGATGATCTTGCCGCGCCGTGCCTTGATCATCTCGCGGCCGAGAATCTGCGAGCAGATGAACGGAGCGGTTATGTTGAGCTCCATGGTCTGCTGCCAGCGCTCGAGCGGCATCTCCTCCGGCGGCGCGACCCACGCGCGGCCTGCGTTGTTGACGAGCACGTCCACGCGGCCGAACTTCCCCAGGGTCGCGTCTTTCACCGCCTCGACCTGGTCGGGCTTGGTGACGTCGGCGGCGAGCCCGAGCGCCTTCACGCCGATCTTCTCGATTCCCTGCGCGGCCTGCTCGCAGTTTTCGAGCTTGCGGGAGCAGATCACGACGTTCGAGCCCGCTTCCGCGAGCGCCGTCGCCATCTGCAATCCCAGCCCCGTCGCCCCGCCCGTTACGATGCTGACCCGTCCCTCGAGACTGAGGAGCTCCTTTATGGTCGCCACTGTCGCTCCGTCACGATAAAAAGCATCAACGCTATGGACGCCAAGGAAGAACCGCTATGGGCGCAA
This sequence comes from Burkholderiales bacterium, assembly GCA_035259205.1. Taxonomy (GTDB): domain Bacteria; phylum Pseudomonadota; class Gammaproteobacteria; order Burkholderiales; family SG8-41; genus SG8-41. The sequence continues at coordinate 28,835 of DATFWO010000002.1, forward strand.
TGGATCGGAGTACATTCTTTCCAAATACCAGTGCGCCGGGCCTCCCTCGCCGCATACAGGCATCTGGGCCGTTGCGGCCTTCGCCGTTCCATTGCGACCATCGCGTTGATGCTGTTTGCTAGTCGTCCTTCAGCAGCTGGCCGGCGATGATGTTGCGCTGGATCTCGGAGGAGCCTTCGTAGATGCGCATGATGCGCACGTCGCGATACACCGTCTCGATGCCCGCCTCGCGCATGTAGCCCATCCCGCCGTGGATCTGCACCGCGCAGTCCGCCACCTTCGCCAGTGCTTCGGTCGCGAAGAGCTTCGCCGCGGATGCTTCCAGGGTACCGCGCTCGCCGCGCACCATGACCTCGATCGCGCGCTCGGTGAGGAGCCGGGACGCGTCGCGCGCGACCGCCATGTCCGCGAGCATCCACTGCAGTCCCTGGTATTCCGCGATCTTTCTGCCGCCCTGGGTGCGCACCTTCATGTATTCGATGCAGCGCTCGATCAGCCGGTCCATGATGCCGCACGCGCGCGAGGCGATGGTTACGCGCCCCCGGGTAAGCGTCTTCAGCGCCTGCACGTAGCCCATTCCTTCGGAGCCGAGGAGATTCTCCGCCGGAACCTCGCAGTCGTTGAAGGACAGCGGCGCGGTCGTGCAGCCATGCATGCCCATCTTGAGCTCGTTCTTGCCGATGGAGAATCCGGAAAAGCCCCGCTCGACGACGAAAGCCGAGATGCCCTTGACCCCCTTCGTCTTGTCGGTGATCGCCATCACGGTGAAGACCTGTGCGATCCCCGCGTTGGTGATGAAGATCTTCTCGCCGTTGAGGATGTAGCGGTCGCCCTTTTTCACCGCGATCGTGCGCATCGCGGCCGGATCCGATCCAGCCTGCGGCTCCGTCAGCGCGAAGCAGCCGACCCATTCCCCGGTCGCCATTCGCGGCAGGTATTTGCGCTTGAGCGTGTCCGAGCCGAGCGCGATGATTCCGTTGGTCCCGATACCTGTGTGGTTGGCGATGATGGTCGCGAAGCCGTAGTTGCTGCGGCCGAGCTCCATCTCGACGGCGCACTTGGCCGCCAGATCGAAGCCGGCGCCTCCGTACTCCTCGGGTATGTTGATGCCGAACAGCCCGATGTCGCGCGCCTGCGCCATGATTGCATCGGGGACGGCGTCGTGCTCTTCGATCCAGCGCGAATGCGGCTCGACCTCCTTTTCCAGGAAGCGCCGCAGCTCCGCACAGAATGCAACTGCTTCAGGCGATAGCTTCATTTCAATCGGTGCGTGACAGGTGACAGGCGAAAGTCTACCGGCTTTTTTCTTGTCACTTACACTTTATTGCTTATCACCGATGATTTGCCGCGCGCTCCCGCGGCAGGCCGAATGAGCGCATCGACCGCCTTCACGCCGCGGCCCGCGGGGAAAACGAACAAGGGATTGATGTCGAGCTCGGCCACGTGGTCCCTGAGATCCCACGCCAGCACCGACAGCCGCACGATGGCGTCGACCAGCGCATCCACGTCGGCGCGCGGCATGCCGCGCGCCCCGGTCAGTGCCGGGTAGCCGACGGTCTCCTCGACCATCTCGCGCGCTGTCGCAGGGGTGATGGGCGCCAGCCGGAACGCCACATCCTTCAGAATCTCCGCGAAGATACCCCCCAGCCCGAACATTACCGCCGGTCCGAAGGGAGGCTCGTTGACGACGCCCAGTATCACCTCGGCGCCGCCGCTCAGCATCTCCTGCACCAGCACGCCGTCGATACGGGCATCCGCCTTGTAGGCGCGCGCGTTCGCAAGCACCTCGCTGTAGCCCGTCAGGAGGTCTTTGTCCGATGAGACGCCCAGGCGCACCGCAAGCGCCTCCGTCTTGTGCGGGATGTCGGGCGACTGCACCTTCAGCACCAGCGGATAGCCCATGCGTCGTGCGATGGCGAGCGCCTCGTTGCTGCTCTTCGCCAGCTCTTCGCGGATGACGGGTATGCCGTACTCCGCCAGCACGCGCTTTGCGGCGTATTCGTGGAGATCGCCGTTCTGTCCATCGAGCATCGCCCGCGCCGTTGTGCTGGTCAATGCGGGCGCGCGCTCGTCTTTCAGCCGCAGCCGCCGGCGTTGCGCCTCGGCGTACCAGGACAGCGTCGCCATCGCGCGCCCGCAGCGTACCGGCGACCGGTAGTGCGGGATGCGCGCCGCGTCCAGCATTGCATACGCCTCGGCAGCTGCGGCCTCACGCGCGCTCCAGCAGAGGAACACCGGCTTGTCGCTGCGGACCGCGCCCGCGACGATCTGCTGCGCCACCTTCGCCGCGAGCTCTCCCTGGAGAGAAGCGTTGATCATCGCTACGCAGTCGATGTTCGGGTCGTTCAGTATCGCTTCCAGAGCCAGCCCGACCAGATCGGTCTTGTTGAAAACCGCAGCGGTTACGTCCACCGGGTTGAGGAGCGAGCCGAACTCGGGTACGAAGCTCCGCAGCTTGTCCATCGTTTCGTGCGCGAGCTGCGGCAGCCGCATTCCGCGGGCGATGCATTCGTCGGTCATGAGGATGCCGGCGCCGCCGGATATGGTGACGATCGCGAGGCGGTTGCCGCGCGGCAGCTTGCCGCACTGCAATGCCCGTCCGTAGTCCACCACGTCCTGGATATCCTCGACCTGAATGATGCCGGCCTGCCGGAACGCCGCCTTGTAGAGCGCCATTGCGCCGCCCAGATTCGCTGTATGCGAGCGCGCCGCTTTCTGCCCCTGCTCGGTATTTCCCGCTTTCCATATCAGGATCGGCTTTCCCGCCGCCAGCGCCCGGTCGCCGGCGTCGAGCAGCCGCCGCGCGTCCCTCAAGCCCTCGATGTAGGCGACGACGATCCCGGTCTGCGGATCGCGGAGGTAGTAGTCGATGAAGTCGAGCGTGGAGACACCGATTTCGTTGCCGACCGTGACGATCTGCCGGAACGGCAGCCGGCCGTCCTTCGACGAAAGATCCATCACCGAGTAACCGAAGCCGCCGCTTTGCGAGACCATGGACACGGATCCCGGCTCGTATTCGTAGTTGAACACGGAGCCGAACCCGGCATACACCCTGTCGGCGACGTTGATCATGCCCTGGCAGTTGGGGCCGATGACGCCCATGTCGTGGGCGCGCGCGATCGCGATGAGCTCCTGTTGGAGTGTCTCCCCCTCGCCACCCATCTCCGAGAATCCCGAGCTGAAGATAATGACGTACGGCACGCGCTTCGCCCCGCACTGCTTCAGCATGTCCGCGACTCTCGAGGCCCTGACCAGGATCAGCGCGAGGTCCGGCACTTCCGGGACGTCCGCAAGCGACGGGTAGCACTTGATCCCGAGGATCTCCTGGTAGCGGGGATTGACCGGATAGAGCCTGCCGGCGTAGCCGTGACTCAGCAGAAACTTGAGCGGCTGCCCGCTGATCGAAGGAAGATCCTGGGATGCGCCAATGATGGCAATGGCACCCGGTTTGAAGAAGCGTTCGAGGTCGGTGCGCATGTTCCCGTAGCGGACTCGGAGCGGCGCGGGCAAAAAAATCGCAATGATATCAGGGTCGCGCGCCGGAAAACGGAACGAACGGGACTACCCGGGCATCGTTCGCCGGCGCGGACAACAGCAACCGTCAGTCGGCCCGGACAAACTTCTGCACGCGCCGGCCGAAGCCGGCTTCTCCGGTGTAGATATTCCCCTTCGAGTCCATGGCCAGGTTGTGCAGCGACCGGAACTCGCCGGCGTAGCGCCCATGACGGGCAAAGCTGCCCAGCGGTTTGCCGTCGACGCGGGACAAGATGTGGATCTGTCCTTTCTGGCCGTCGCTGATATAGATGTAGCGCTGCGCCGGATCGGGCGAGAACAGCAGATCGCCCGAGTCCAGCGCCGACATCTGCTGGCTCAGGAATTCGGTCACGAACGTGCCGTTCTTCTGGAATACCTGGATGCGCGTGTTACCCCGGTCGCAGACATAGACCATGCCGTCATTGGACAGCCGCACGCAATGCACGGCGTTCGCGAACTGCTTTGGAGGCGCCGCGCCGGGCGCTGCCTTGTCGTCGCTCGGCGCTGCGCCGTACGCGCCCCAGTGCCGCTTGTAGGCCCCGGTCTTCGCGTCGAATACGACGATCCTCTTGTTGCCGTAACCGTCCGCGACGTAGAGCTCGCTCGCGGCAGCGTCGACCACCATGTTCGCCGGGCGCCCCAGCTGCGTCCTGCTGTTGCTGCCCTCCGATTTGCCGGGGCGCCCGATCTGCATCAGGAATTTGCCTTCGCGTGTGAACTTGAGAATCATGTTGTCGGCCGGATCGTTCCCAGCGATCCACACGTAGCCCTCCGCATCGACGTAGATGCCGTGCTCGTTTTTCGGCCAGTCGTAGCCCTGCCCCGGTCCGCCCCAGCCCTGGATGAAATTCCCTTCCGCATCGAACTCGGTGACCGCCGGCGCGGGCGTGCAGCAGCGCGATTCCGGCTGACTGCCTTTCGCCTTTTCGTCATCCAGTATCGTATTCGGCCGGTGCAGCACCCAGACGTGATCGCGCGAGTCCACCGCGAGGCCCGCGATCTGGGTGAATATCCAGTTGTCCTTGAGCGGCTTCGGCCAGAACGGATCGACGATGAATTTCGGGCCGTCGGGTGCACCCTGCGGTACGGCGCTGCGCGGCGCAGGCTGCGTGCAGCCGAGCGCCACGAGCACTCCGATGACCGGAGCGACAGCGAGATGGATCTTGTTCATGTTCTCCCCCGTTGGTGCGCAGCCCCTCGCTGCGCGCGGTCATGGTAGGCGCGGCGAGGGACCGGCGGCAAGTAGCGCAACGTCCTTATTGTGGAAGAACGAAACGGTGGCCCGCTCCGGGCGTACCGTGAGAGGGGTGCTATCATCCGGCATCGTTGGAATTTTCTTACAGTCCGTATCGTGAACACCGCCGTTGCAAGCGCCGCCGCGGCGCCGCGCTCTTTCAAGGACGTGTGGCTGATTTCCGCGGGACACGCGTTCACCCACTGGTACACCGCAACGTTCTACCTGCTGCTGCCGCTGATCGGCAAGGAGCTCGGCCTCTCGTACACCGAGATCGGCGTGATCATGGCGGTGCAAAACGCCGTCGGCGCCATCTCCAACATACCGGGCGGCATGATAGTGGATACGGTCGGCAAGAAGGGCTATCTCATGGCGATTTCGCTCTTCTGGGTCGGATTCCCCTACGCCCTGATGAGCCTGACGCACAGCTACTGGATGCTGCTCGCGTGCGTAACCCTGGTCGGCATGGGCAACAACCTCTGGCATCCCGCGGCGATTTCCACGCTCGCCTACCGCTACCCCGACCGCAAGGGCCTGGTGATCGCGTTCCACGGCGTGGGCGGCAATCTCGCCGACGCCACCGCGCCTCTCGTGGTAGGCGCTCTGCTCGTCTGGTTCAGCTGGCGCAATGTGGTCGTGATGAACGTCGTGCCCGGGCTGGTGATGGCCGCGCTGATTCTCACCATGCTGGGAGCCTTTACGGTGACCTCGGCCAGGGATGCGATCAATGCCGGGGTCCGGTCGCGCGGGGTCCGCGCATACCTCAAGGACTTCGGGAGCCTCCTCAAAAACCGCGAATTGATGCTGGTGGCGATCGGCTCCGCGTTCCGGACGATGACTCAGGTCGGGCTGCTCACCTTTCTGCCCGTCTACCTCCTCTATGAAATGCACTATTCCAAGTTCACCGTCGGTGTGTGCCTGGCCGTGATGCAGATCTCCGGCATGGCCGCGAGCGCGATCGGGGGGCACCTCTCGGACAAATGGGGTCGCAAGCGCATCGTCATGTCGAGCATGGTGCTGTCGGGAGTGACGATCGTGTTCATGGCGCTTGCCGGCAAGAGCCCGGCATTCGTCTTTTTCATCGCGCTCGTCGGCTTCTTCCTGTATTTCATGCGTCCGGTGCTGCAAGCGTGGGCCGTGGAGTCCACACCCAGGGAAATGGCAGGCAGCGGCGTGGCGGTGCAGTTCGGAATCCAGGCTGCCGGCTCGGCCGTTGCGCCGGCGATCTTCGGCATGATCGCCGACCACTACAGCATCAATACCGCGTTCCTGTTCCTGGCCGGCACGATCATCTTCGCGAACCTGCTGATCTTCTTCATGCCGAGCGGCGTGGTGAAACCGGCCAAGACCGCGGCGGCCTAGCTCGGTCGGGCACGCGCACTGCTCGTCGTTCCTAGTAGTGTGACTTGAAGCTCACGCCGCCGCGCCGCGCGAGCTCCTCGAGCTCGATGTAGGAGCGCTTGGTCTGCTTGTCCACCGTGAACTGCATCTTGCGCGCGGGATCGGTCGAAGCGCGAAAGCTCACGAGCTGCAGGGACTCCTTGACCTCCCACTCGTGCGCGCCCGCGATGCCCGCGGGGGCGTAGATCGACGTGCCAGGACCGGCCTCGTATTCGTTGCCCTGAAAATCGCGCACGATGGCGTGGCCGGAAATTACGAAATAGAAGGCCTCGATCGGATGCCAGTGCAGCTGCTCGACGGTGCCTGCTTCATAGGTCGCGACCGCTACGCGGACCCGGTCGGTGGGCCGCTCGGGATGCCCGACGATGGGCTTCAGCGTCTGTCCCTTGGTTACACCCGGCCGCGCTTCGATCGCCGCCTCGTTGATGACCTGCAGTGTCGGTTTGACTTCCACTTTCGCGCTCCTCTGCTCTGGTAATGCGTGACTGGTGGTGCGTGACTGATGATGCGTGACTGATGAAGCGTGACTGTAAGGTCGCGATTTGCAGTGCGCAAGGGGCTGACGCAAGCCGCACTTACGCCCTACCAGTCACGAGTCACCGTTCACGCATATCAATCCACGCGGGCGCCGGTTTGCCGGATGACTGCGCCCCAGCGCTGCGAAGTGGTGCGCATGACTTCGGAGAAGTGCTCGGGAGTCCCGCCCTCGACGCGTATCAGGTTGGCTGCGAGCAGCGTCTTCACTTCGTCGAGCCGCAGGATATCGTTCACCTCGCGGTTCAACCGCTGCACGATGAGGCGGGGTGTGCCGGCCGGTGCGACGATGCCGTTCCAGGAATCGGAATCGAATCCGGGCACGCCCGCTTCGGCTACCGAAGGCAGCTCGGGCATCAACGCAAAGCGGCGCGCCGTGGATACCGCGAGCAGTCGTACCTTGCCGGTCTTGACGTGCGGCAGGATCAGCGCCGGCACCTGGAAGGACGCCTGTACTTCTCCCGCGGCCAGCGCCGCTGCCGACGCCGGTCCGCCGCCATACGGGACGTGCACCAGCGCGACCCTGGTTTCGAACTTGAACAACTCCATCGTGAGGTGCGTGCCGCTGCCGTTGCCGAGCGAGGAGTAGTTGTAGCGACCCGGGCTCGTGCGCGCCAATGTTATGAACTCCCTGACCGAGCTTGCGCCCAGCGCGGGCGATACGGCCAGCACGAAGGGCTGTCCGGTTGTCATGATGACGGGCGCCAGATCTTTCTGCGGATCGTAGGAAAGCCGGGCGTAGAGATGCGGCGCATTCGCGAGCGGCCCGTTGAAGGACCACAAGAGCGTGTAGCCGTCCGGCAGAGCCTTCGCAGCCGCTTCCACGGCGATGATGCCGCCGGCCTGCGGTCGGTTGTCTACGACAAGGGGCTGCCCGAGCCTGTCTCTCAATTTATCTGCGATCGCGCGCGCGGGTATGTCGATCGAACTGGCAGCCGCGGCGGACACGATCAGGCGGATCGGCCTGGCCGGCCAGGTTTCTGTTTGCGCCGCCCCGCCGTCAGCGGCGCAAAGAAGGCTGGAGGCTAGAGACTGGAGACCAATAAACAGGAGCCGTGCGCCCATGGAGGATACGATCCTCTTCATACGAAGCCGATTTACCGCTGCTGCTCCCAGATGGTCTCATCGTCGGATGATAAACCATGCGATCGCGCCGAAACGCTGGAAAAAGCGGTAGTGAGCGGCCATACTATCGGCCCGTCCACGACGCTTGTCGATCGCATCGTGATCGAGCGCGGTCTCGCGCTGCTCACGGGCGATCGCGGCGACTGGCCGGGCAGCCCGGGAGAAGACAGTGGAAGGATGGGAAAAAAAACTGGGAATCATCGTGCCGTCCTGGAACACGGTCATGGAGCGCGAAGTGCAGCGCATGGCCGGCGAGACCATGTCGGTCCATTCCATGCGGATATCGCACACTGCGGATACCGAGGAGAAACTGCTGTGGCTGGGTACGCAGGCGCCCGCCGCGGCGGCGCTGCTCGCGCACGCCAAGGTGAACGTCATCTGCTACGGCTGCGCGGCCGGCGGCTTCCTCAAGGGTCCGGTCGAGGACCGCGCCCTGGGAGAGAAGATTCAGAACGATACCGGCATACCGGTTGCGGTTTCGTCTGCTGCGGTGGCGGAGGCCTTGCGCGCGTTCGGCGCAAAGCGCATCAGCCTTGCCTCTCCCTACGCGCCGTGGCTAAACGAACGGCTGCGCCAGTACCTGACGGCGGCGGGATTCGAGGTGATGGCGATGCAGGGCCTGGACACGCAAAACCACTCGGCGGTCACGAACGAGCGGATCGAGGCGTTGATCGCCGAAGTGGACCGGCCGCAGACGCAGGCGATCTTCGTGAGCTGCTCGAACTTTCCGACGCTCGGCATCATCGAGTCCATGGAGCGCAAGCTCGGCAAGCCTGTCGTGGCCAGCAATCAGGCCTCGATGTGGAAGATGCTGCGGCTCATGGGCGACGCTCGCACGGTTCCCGGGGCGGGACGCTTGTTCCGGGAGGCTTAGACCATTAATGAGCGTCGTGAAAATGCCTGACGCCGCTCATCCCTCACCCCCGTACCCCTCTCCCGAGCGGAGAGGGGAGATTCCGGGTGCAAATGCCTTGTCAGGCATTTGCACGAGACTCGATAATGGTCCCACCGCAGCGGACCTCGCCTCCGATGACCGTCCGTAGACGCAGGCAGCGCATCGGCTCGTCATGGATCCGTTGCTGATCAGTCATCCGCGTTTATTTGCGGCTCAAGTGGGGTTTCGAGACCGCCTCTAGCTCATGGGCACCTGGCAACCGGAACGCGTGATCGAGATCGTCGCAGGGACTGCAGCGGGCGGCGGCCTGGACCGCACGGCGCGGGCGCTGGCCAAGGCCATCACCGCGCAGCGGTTGCTGGAAGTGCCCGTCAAGGTGGTCAACATGCCGGGCGACGGCGCGCGCAGGCCGTGGAGCTATCTCGCGCGCTATGCGGGCGACCCGCACTTCGTATGCATCAGCTCCACGAATCTCACCACCGACTATCTGACCGGCGTCACCGCGTTTGATCACGGCGCTTATACGCCGCTTGCCATTCTCTACACCGAGTACATCGCGTTCGTCGCCCGCACCGATTCCCGGCTCGACAGCGCTGCCGAGCTGCTGGACCGGCTCCGGACCGATCCCGCCGCGGTGACGGTGGCGCTCTCCACCTCTCTCGGCAATCCCAACCACATCGCCCTCGCGAGAGTCGTCCGGCACGCGGGCGCCGACGTGCAGGCCCCGAAAATCCGCGTATTCGACTCCGCGCTGGATGCAGTCGGCGATGTAGCCACCGGCAATGCCGACGTCGCCGCCATCACGGCCGCGAGTGCGGTCAAGGAGCTCGCCGGAGGGACAATGCGCGCGCTCGCAGTTTCCGCCCCGCAACGCCTCGATGGCCTGTACGCGCGCGCGCCGACGTGGCGCGAGCAGTCGGTCGATTGCGTAATCGGCGCCTGGCGCGGGGTGAGCGGCGCGCGAGGGCTGGCGCCAGAGCACGTCGAATTCTGGGAGAAAACACTCTCGGCGGCCACGTCCACCGAGGACTGGAAAGCCGATCTCGCTCACCATTACTGGAGCCCGCGATACTCCGACGGCGCGCCCCTGCGTCATTTCCTGCAGCGTGAGCGCGCCGAAATGACCGCCGTTCTCGGCGAGCTGGGGCTGCTCTCTGCGGGAGCATGAGAGCGCGAGCTCGGGAGGCCAAACCGACGTCGTTTGGTCAGGATTGCACGCCTTCGCGGGGCGTTCGCGTCAGCTCCGCCGTCGCTTATCGAGCCTCTCTTGTGCTATGCTTTTCTCCCCGCTCAAAAGGCGTGGATCGGAGCACGGCATGCGCATGGAAGTCCACGTTCACGGTAGCGTCTTTCTCGCGAGAGGGGTGCGCCTCTCGCAGATCGAGCACGCGTTGCGTCCCTGGCTCGAATATCTCGACGTCGAAGCGATCGCCGAAGCGCCCAGCCTCGAGCGCGAGGAGCCGGGAATCGTGTTTGATCCGCGCGAGCGGACGGTGAACATCTGCTGGACCGGCGAGGTCGGGCGCAGCTTTCATGCCCGGCTCGCCGAAGCATTCCAGAACGTCGGAGCGCTCACCGAATACGCCTCCGAGATCGAAGCCACCTATTACCCGGAAAACGGCGACGACGAGTTCTACCAGCTGTTCGTCGGGCCGACGCCGGAAGCGATCCACGAATTCCGCCGCCAGTGCGTGATCGAGGACATCTCGGGGATGCTGAGCCGTCACCTGGGCAAGGCCGAGGTCGAGCAGGTGGCGGGCCTCGTGAACCAGTTGTTCGACCAGGACTGGGCGACGAGGAAAGTGACCGGGGACCACGCCGCAGGCTCGTCCACGGTGATCCCCCTGCACCCGCGGAACAAGCACCTTCATTGAAGGCGTGATGGGTGATGAGTGATGGGTGACGGGTCGTAGTCTCGACAAAGGGCGGCATTGCCGCCCTTTTTTATTGCTCATCTCAACGGCAGAACGAGACAGCTGCTCGGATCGCTTGTTTCGCTCAGCCGATCGAATTTTCATTCACATTCGCAAGGAGAAAGCATGGCAACGGAGCTATACGAGAAAGGCATGAAGATGCGGCGGCAGGTTCTGGGGGACAAGCACGTCGACAGGCGCCAGGCGAGCCCGGACCCTTATACGAAGCAGCAGAACGAGCTGGTGACCGAGATCGCCTGGGGCATGATCTGGTCGCGGCCGGGCCTGCCGCTAAAGATCCGCAGCCTCATAACGCTCGCGATGCTGACCGCCCTCGACCGCCCGGACGAGCTCAAGGGCCACATCGCCGGCGCGCTGAACAACGGCGCGACCAGGGACGAGATCATCGAAGTGTTCGTGCACGCCGCAGGTTATTGCGGCTTCCCGGCCTCGAACGGAGCCGTGCGGCTCGCCGTGGAGGTGTTCCGGGACCAGGGCCTGGTCTGATGAGGCGTGACTGGTGACTCGTGACTGATGCTTCGTGACTGATACTTCGTGACTGATACTTCGTGACTGGCAGAACGTGGTTAACCCCTAGAAACCACGAACCGCACGTCAGCGCCGCTAGCCGCGCATTTGCGTTCACGTTTTGCCAGAATATACATTCGGGTTTTACCCGCATGACGTTCGCATGCGTGTCAGGAAACTTTACATCAGCCCATGTCCGCATAGCGGACGCCATGCAGATCAGATAGTTGTGACATATGGCACGATTGGTGCTTGGCTTGCTTCAAATCGCCCGTGGGAGGGCGGGTTGTAAAGAAATCCGACAAACCGTTCAGCGTGATAGCGTCCAGGGCACCCAATCTGGGAGGGGGCATATGAAAACGTCAGCAGCAAGAAAACTCGTCGGCAAAGCAGCGTTATTGTTCACACTCGGCTTCGCCTACCAACAGTCGGATGCAACTGTCATTCTGACGGGTTGCGGGGGGGCCGACTTTGGTGCTGCGTGCAGTCTCGCCGAGTTAACCGCAGGTGGAACGATCAACATCAACGGCACCGTGTTCTCGAATTTCCAGCTTTCTACCTTCGCTGGCCGCGCCATCAACCAGAGCGTCATTCGGATCGACCCGATCGACCAGCTCCTGAACCCCGGTGTTACGCTCGTCGACACCGCAAACACGCTCCTTGCAACCAATGGAGACGCTACCCAGAGCGACTTTGGCTTCAAAGTCACCGGTGGGTTGCCGATCAAGGACAACAGCCTGGCTGTAGCCATTGGCGGTGTGGCGGGTGCTGGATCTTTCATCAACGTGTTCGAATTCGTCTTCGACTCTAGCGTTAGCACGCTCCTCAGCAGCACGGACGTGATATGCGATACACCGGCGTGTGCGAACACCACCGGCACCGACGCAGCGACGTTTGCTCCGACCGTGCCCGGGGTGGTCATTCCCTTTCCGGGAGCCATGGGCATCGACGTAATTAGCGCGGCGGGTGGAACGGCCGAGATAAACAGCATTTCGCTGCAATTCTCGCAAGTGCAGGTCCCCGAACCAGCGACACTCACCCTGCTTGGCCTCGGTCTCGCCGGCCTCGGCTGGAGCCGTCGCAAGAAGTAGAAAAACACCGCTAGCGAAAAAGCCCGCCGCGTGCGGGCTTTTTCGTTTTAGAGCCCGCGATACAGGTTCTATACAATGACGACGCGTTCCGGAGACAGGAGAGCAGCATGAAAATCGCAGTGATCGACGACTACCAGGATGCGTTCCGCAAGCTCGACTGCTACGCCAGGCTCAAGGGCCACGAGGTCATGGTGTTTCACGACACTGAGAAAGACCCTGCGAAGCTTGCGGAACGGATCAAGGACGCGGAAGCCCTGCTGCTTACCCAGCAGCGCTCGCCGTTTGCCCGGGCCCTCGCCGAGCGCCTGCCGAAGTTGAAGCTGATCAGCCAGACGGGACGCAACAGCAGTCACATCGATGTCGCGGCGTGCACGGAAAGAGGCATCGCCGTCGCCGCCGCCGGAACGGGCAATCCCAATCCCACGGCGGAGCTCACCTGGGGGATCATACTTTCATCTTTGCGGAGTATCCCGCAGGAAGTCCAGCGTATGAAGGACGGAAAATGGCAGGGCTCGGTCGGCACCGGCCTGAGCGGCAAGACGCTCGGCGTTTACGCCTACGGCAAGATCGGCAGCATCGTCGCGCGCGTGGGCAAAGCCTTCGGCATGCGCGTCGTCTGCTGGGGGCGGGAAGGCTCGACAGCGCGCGCACGCGAGGCGGGCTTCGAGGTCGCTGCGAGCCGCGACGCGTTCTTCGCGGAAGCCGACGTGATCAGCCTCCACCTGCCGCTCCACGCGGAGACGCGCGGGATCGTGAAGGGCCAGGACCTTGCGCGCATGAAACCAAGCGCGCTCATCGTCAATACGAGCCGCGCGCCTATCATCGAAGGGGGAGCGCTGGTCGAGGCCTTGAAAAAGGGGCGTCCGGGCCGCGCTGCCGTAGACGTGTATGAAGAGGAACCAGTGCTGGGAGCGAGTCATCCCCTACTCAAGATGGATAACGTAATCTGCACCCCGCATCTCGGCTACGTGGAGCAAGCCACCTACGAATCGTATTTCGGCCAGGCGATCGACAACATACTGGCCTACGCGGCGGGGAAACCCGCGAACGTCCTCAATCCTGAAGTGCTGAAGAAGTGACTGTTGGCTCGGTAGGGCGTGACTGATACGGCGTGACTGAAAGAGCGTGACTGATAGGACGTGCAGAAAAACCCGCGCCTCACCAGTCACGTTTCACCAGTCACGCTTCATCAGTCACGCTTCATCAGTCAGGAGTGGCCGCGGTTGAGCCATCCCCCTCCTCCGAGGATGAGGGAATTGAGGACGAACACCGGAGTGATCCCCAGCATGGAGCCGAGGCTGCCGAATATCAGCGGCACGATGATGTGGGTGAACTGGTTGATGGTGACCCGTACGCCCAGCGCCTCGCCGGAGCGGCCTTCCGGCGCGCGGCTGAAGATCAGCATCAAGGTCACGGGCTGCGCGCACCCCATGCTGAGCCCGAGTATGAGGGAAACCATGGCCAGCATGACCGCATCGGTGAATAACGGAACCAGGAGAAACGATACGGCGGAAATGTAGAGCGAGGTCGTAAACACTGTGTCGGGCCCCCAGCGCTTCACGAGCGCGGGCAGCGCGGTGCGCACGACGAACGCCGCAATGCCGGACATGGCGAGCACCACCCCGATCGCGGATGCGGACAGCCCCGCGTCGTGGCAGTAGATCGGCATGTAGAACTGGAAGAGATCCTGCCCGGTCGTCGCCACCGCGCCGCCGATCAGTGTGCCGCGCAGCACCCGGTTGCCGAGGAGGCTAGAAGCGAGCACCGCCTGCTCCTCCTCGGTCTTCCTGCGCGGGCCGGCCCCGATGTCGCGCGCGCGCGCCACGATCAGCGCCGGAACGAGGGGCAGGACTGCGAAATGGAGATAGCTCGCCGCGTGGCCGAAGTGGTCTATGGAAATGCCGGCGGCCAGCGGCCCGAGGGAAGATCCGATAGCCATGGCGAGCGCGTAATTGGCGAAATTGCGGGTGTGGGCTCCGGGTCCGCCGAGCGATCCGACGAGGTTCTGGGTGGCCAGGTTGTACATCATGTGCGAGGCGCCGATCAGCGCCGCAGACACGTAGAGCGCCGGCACGACCGGCCACAGCCCCGGCAGCAGCAACCCGAGCGCGATCCCGAGCGAGCCCGCCAGCATCGGCAAGCGCACCCCGAGGCGGTCCGAGAGCTTGCCCGCTTGAACAGCAAGCAGCGCCGGCAGCAGGGAATACATTGCGACCATGATCCCGATGTAGAACTGCGACGCCCCGAGCTCCAGCGCGAACAGGGAGATGAGCACCTTGCTCGCGCGAAAGCTCGACATGTTGCACAGGACGATCAGCAGGACGGTCGAGATCGACATGGATTCAGCAGGGCCGCCTCGCTCGTGGCGCAAGAAGAAGCCGCGCGGATGCCGGCGCCGTGGCGGAGTCTGGCGGAAGCTGATCGTACGGGACGAGGTGAGGCCGGTTCGGGAGCGCGCGGCATTTTGAGCCGATTGTACCGCTAACGCGCTGCGCTGATCGTACGCCTCGCGTCCACCATCCGGTCCCGGGCGGGATAGTAGCAACGATCTCCGAACCGTTCATTTCTTCTTACGCTCGGCGCCGGACGCAGCTCGCGCGCGCGGTGTTGATCGCAATGTGGACGGCCGAGCCGATGTTGCGACGTGCGCGCGCCGACCTCGGCACATGCTGTGCGAAAATGCGCCGATTCGACCCCGAGCTTCAACTCGGAGGACGCACCGGGACCGGGAACGAGGGGATGTTTCCTCTTTTGCTCAGCACATCTCGAGTACCAGCTTGAATCCTGCCGACGCAGACCGTATCCGGGAGCGTACCCTGCTCGCCCTCGCGCGCAATCGTGTTCCCGGCTACAACTTCGCCGGCCTGTTCCTCGATCTGCAATGCCGGCAGTTCGGCACCGGCGGCGTCGTATTCGACCTCCCGGTTGGTCCGCATTGCACGGACCAGCAGGGCACGATCCACCCCGGCGCCGTTTCGATGTTCGCCGATACGGTGCTCGCCGCAGCGGTCCGGGCCTATGTGGAGCCGACGCAGCGCACCGCAACGCTGATGCTGCGCTACGATTTCACCGGCGCCCCGGCGCGCGGGATACTGACTGCTGAAGCCTGCTCAGATGGGTTTTCTTCGCGTACGGCGCTGCCGCACGCCATGGCGGCCGGTACGGTACACGCGGGAGGCATAGAGGTGATCCGCATGTCGGGTGTCTGGGTGTCGCCGCCGACACCTGCCGGGCGCACTCTGGCCGCGCTGCCGTGGGAAAGCAAGGCGCCGATCCCGTACCCGACGGTTTCCCGCGCCGAGCTGGATCCGATGGAAAAGGCGGTCATGAGCCGGGCCGAGGAGGCGCTGCGCGCGCCGGGGCGGGAAGGGTTCCTGCACCACTTATGGTCACCGAGCGTGCGCGCCGCGAAAGGCGGCGCGGTCTCGCGCATCAAGCTGGGCCTGCATCTCGGGAACCGCGTTGGACACGTGCAGGGCGGACTGACCATGCACATAGCGCTCGCCACCGCGGTAGCGGCGGTGCCGCACCATCCGCTGCTCACCGGCGCGTCGGCGTGGTACATCAGCCCGGGCCAGGGACGAGCGCTCATCACGCGTTCGACGGTCTTGCAGACCGGGCGCAACGTCGCGGTGGTGCGGACCGAGGTGTACGCCGCCGGTCGCAAGCTGGTCCTGGAAGTCATGTCCAATCACGCGATTGCCGCGCAACCCTGACTCGCCTCTTGTGGCAAAATTGCAACCCACCCTGAAAAAAAGCGAAAGATAGTCATGAGCATAAAGGGCAAGGCCTACATCGTGGGCGCCTACGAGCACCCGACCCGCAAGGCCCCGGATAAATCGGTCGCGCAATTGCACGCGGAGTGCGCAAAGGGCGCGCTGGACGATGCCGGGCTCAAGAAGGACGACATCGACGGCTACTTCTGCGCGGGCGACGCACCCGGCTCCGGCGCCTTCAACATGGCGAACTACATGGGGCTGAGGCTTCGCCACATGGACACCACCGACAGCGGCGGCTCGTCCTACCTCGTCCACGTCAATCACGCCGCCCAGGCGATCGCGTTGGGCAAATGCAACATCGCGCTCATCACCCTGGCCGGCCGGCCGCGCTCCGAAGGATCCTCCGGAACGATAGTCCGCAGCCGCGGCTCAGGCGTGCCGGATGAACCGTTCGAGCTGCCCTACGCGCCGGTCACGGTCAACCTGTACGCCATGGTGGCGATGCGTCACATGCACCAGTTCGGCACCACCGGCGAGCAGCTCGCCTGGGTGAAAGTGGCGGCTTCCCACCATGCCCAGCACAATCCCAACGCCATGCTCCGCGACGTCGTCACGGTAAAGGAGGTGCTCGACTCGCCGATGATCTCCGATCCCCTGCATCGCCTGGACTGCTGCGTGGTGAGCGACGGCGGCGGCGCGCTGATCCTCGCCCGCCCCGAGATCGCCAAGAAGTTGAAGCGCCCGCCGGTAAAGATACTGGGGGCCGCCGAAGCGCCCAAGCACCAGATGGGCGGCAAGATCGATTTGAGCTTCAGCGGCGCCGTGTGGTCGGGCCCGCGCGCCTTCGAGGAGGCGGGAGTAAGGCCCGCCGACATCAAGTATGCCTCCATCTACGACAGCTTTACCATCACCGTGGTGATGCAGATCGAGGATCTCGGGTTCTGCAAGAAGGGCGATGGCGGGAAATTCGTGGCGGACGGCAATCTCATTTCCGGCACCGGCAAGCTGCCGTTCAACACCGACGGCGGCGGGCTGTGCAACAACCACCCCGCGAACCGGGGCGGGATGACCAAGGTGATCGAGGCCGTGCGTCAGTTGCGCGGCGAGGCTCACCCCGCGGTCCAGGTCAAGAACTGCAATCTCGCGTTGGCGCACGGGACCGGCGGCGCGCTCGGGCACCGGCACGGCAGCGCGACCGTCATCATGGAAAGGGAATAGGAGCCATGGCCACACCCTATCAGGAGCGCAAGGTTTCCGACCCGGTGATGAACGTCGGCGACGAGCCATACTTCGAGGCCGCCGCGCAGGGCCGGCTGCTCATCAAGAAGTGCGGCGATTGCGGCGAGGTCCATTTCCATCCCCGCGGCATCTGCCCGTTCTGTCTGAGCGACAAGGTGTCCTGGCAGGACGCGAAGGGCACCGGCAAGATCTACACCTACAGCGTCACGCGGCGCGCGGGGCCGATCCCGTACTGCATCGCCTACGTGACTCTGGATGAAGGGGTCTCGATGATGACCAACATCGTCGATTGCGACCTCGACGCCATACGCATCGGGCAACCGGTAAAGGTCGTCTTCAAGAAGAGCGACGGCGGCGTGTCGGTGCCGATGTTCACGCCGGCCTGACCGACGTCAAGCAGGGGATGGCGCGTAGCCCTACAACACGCCTTTCTTGAGCTTCGCGAGAATCTGGCTCGCAGCGTCGATCCCGGAGAGCGCGGCCCCCTCCATGAAGCCTTGCCACACGTAGAACGAGTTCGTGTGCTCGCCTGCGAAGTGGATGTTGCCGATCGGCTTGCCCTCCTTGCCCGCGATGGTCGTGAACTGTCCGGGCAGGTAGCAGGTGTAGCTTCCCTTGGTAAGCGGATTCGACGGCCAGTGCTCGAGGTGCGCGCGGAACCCGAGCTTAGGGTCGCGCGTGGCTGCGGCCAGTGCTCCCGGATAAACTTTCTCGAGGTCGCTGAGGAAACGCAGCGCCTCCGTCTGGACCGCCTTGGGATTGAGCCTGGCGCCGCGATCCCCGCCCGAATAGTCGGTCAGAACGGCGTGGTCGTTCGCAGCCAAGAGCGGGTTTGTTTGCCAAGTCGTCTGGCAGTTCTCGAGATCGGAGTAGGATGAGCCGTTGCTCACGACGCTCTGTGAGGCCCAGGGCCGGCCGGAGAATTGAATCATCTGCTTGGCGTTGGTCCCGTAACCGAGCTGGGCGATAGCCAGCTGCTTTTCGGCTTCCAGGGGATTCCTGGCGTCGAAGTCCATCTCGATCTCTCTGAGCACGGTGAACGGGATCGCGATGACCACCGCGCCGTGGACGGCGGTGAGGGTCCGCGGGCCTTGCTTGAACGTGAGCTCCACGTCGCCCAGGTTCCGGCGGCGGACCCGCACGAGGCGCATGCCGTGCTGAACCGGGCTGGGAAGCCGGTCGCGGATCCCCATGGCGATGCGGTCGTTCCCCTCGATGATGTGGTAGCGCTCGTCGCTGGAGATGCCGAACGGCGTGAACTTGGAACGCCGGTCGAGGTGGGTGAAGAGGAGGAAGTTGAAACAGCCCTGCCGATCCGTCTCGAGACCATATTCCGCAACATACGCCTCGTCGATCACCGCTCTCGCGAGCCTGCCTGCAACGCGGGTTTCCAGATATTCGCGCAGGCTCATGCGGTCGAGGACCACATCGGCCGCGGTGTGATTGTCGGCGGTTGGAGCGGCCGAGAGCGCGCGAAGGTCTTCGTGCAGCGCCGGGAGGGCGGCGCGCAGCTCCTCCACGACGCGCGACTCGTCGTGCCGCTCGCCGCCGAAGAAATAGTAGATCTCGCCCGGCGTCTTGTTGACGTCCTCCTTTGCGAGACCGAACTTGTTCGCATACGCGAGCAGCGTCTTGTGCGGCGTGTCGATGAACTCTCCGCCCCGCTCGGCGGACTGCCCGGTAAAAAATTCATTGACGCCGAACGAGTACTGGCGACCGCCGACTCGCTCGCTCGCCTCGTAGAGCGTGAACGCGATCCCGTTTCTCGTGAGCTCGTCCGCGCACACCAGGCCCGCCAGGCCGGCTCCGACAATGCCGACGTTGATGCCGGGGTTGCCGCTCGCAGCCAGCGCCTGCGCGACCCGCAATTGTGCCGCGACGCCGAAAGCGGTGCCCGCAACAGCGAGCCTCCCGATGTCCGCAAGGAACTCGCGGCGGCCCGAGCGCCGTTTCCCGTCCTGTGCCTCCGCTGCCGCCGCGCGGTCGAGGCCTTCCTCGACCGGGATTTTCTCCCGCTCGCAATACTGAGCGATCCGAAGAGCACGTGCGAACCTGTCGAAGATGGGGCTGCGGCTCATGGCGATATCCTCGGGAACAGATCCCAGCGGGTTGGTCGCCTAACATCCTAGTGCTACGCCGCGCTGCGACGCAAGAAGCTCCGCTTATTGCATGTGGGCCCGGCATGACGCATCCTCCTGCTCATGCCCGACAGTATTCCGAACAGCCATTCAGTGGCGGCGCGTGCCGCACTTAACGACGGCAACCGCATGCCATGGCTCGGCCTCGGCGTCTACACGTTGAGAGGAAGGGCGTGCTTGCGCGCAACCGCTCACGCGCTCTCGGTCGGCTACCGGCACGTCGACACGGCCGCGTTCTATGGCAACGAGGAGGAAGTCGGACGCGCGGTGCGCGAGAGCGGGGTCGCGCGCGACGAGGTGTTCGTCGTCACCAAGCTCTGGAACAGCGACCAGGGTTATGCGTCCGCGATCAGGGCGTGCAACGATAGCCTCGCCAGGCTCGCGCTGGACTACGTCGATCTCTACCTGATCCACTGGCCGGAGCCCGGCAGGCGGCTTGAATCGTGGCGTGCGCTGGTGGAGCTGCGCGCGCAAGGCAAGTGCCGCTCGATCGGCGTGAGCAACTATACGATCGCGCATCTGAAGGAATTGATGGCGCATTCAAAGGTCGCGCCGGCAGTGAACCAGGTCGAATTCAGCCCGTTCCTCTATCAGCGTGACCTGCTCGAGTTCTGCCGCTCCCACGCGATCCAGCTCGAAGCCTACTGCCCGCTCACCCGTGGAAGGAAACTACGGGATCCCGTCCTCGTCTCGGTCGCGCAGCGCCATGGCAAGACGCCGGCGCAGATCCTGTTGCGCTGGGCATTGCAGCACGAGGTCGCGGTGATACCCAAGTCCGAGCAGCCGGCGCGCATAGACGAAAACGGCGCGCTGTTCGATTTCGCGCTCGACGCGCGCGACATGGCGGCGCTCGATGCGCTCGATGCCGGCTTCCGCACCTGCTGGAATCCGACCGGCGTAGCGTGACGCGGCGTGTTGCCCCTGGCACGGCGAACGCGCAGCTCAGGCGATGAAGCGACGGGGGACGTCCGACTCCAGCGCCAGCGACATGGTGACGACACCGTCTCGTGCAGCGCCCTCGGCCTTGAGGCCGAGAGATGCGGCGAGAGCGAGCATGCGCCTGTTGGTGGCGAGCACCTCTCCGGTCAGCCGGCGGGTCCCGCGGTCGCGGCAGTAGCGGATGATCCTGGCGAGCAGCGCGCGCCCCAGGCCTCTGCCCTTGAGATCGGAGCGGACCAGGATCGCGAACTCCGCGCTCGTATTGTCCGGGTCTGCGATCACCCGCACCACGCCGAGAGTCTCCGACGCACCGGCGTCGTTCTTCGCGGTCGCAATGAAGGCCATTTCCCGGTCATAGTCGATCTGGGTGAAGCGCGCGAGCTCCGTATGCGCGAATGCTCGCCTTGCCTGGAAGAAGCGAAGCTGAACGTCGTCGGCGTCGATGCGGCCGAGGAATTCGCGGTGCTGGGGCTCGTCCTCGGGGCGGATCGGCCGCAACAGTACGTGACGGCCATCGAACGCAATTTTTTCCTCGAGCTCCCCGGGGTAGGGGCGAATCGCGAGTCTCTCCGCGCCCGTCGTTTTCGGGCGCGCCACCCGCGCCCGCGCATCGAGAGCGACGATGCCGTGCGCATCCACGATCAGGGGGTTGATGTCGAGCTCCAGGACCTCGGGCAGATCGGCGATCAGCTGGGAAACCTTCACCAGGGCGAGATCGAGGGCCGAGCGGTCGGCCGCAGGGTGATCGCGGTAGCCGTCGAGCAACCTCGCGACCCGGGTACGGCCGACGAGGTCGCGGGCGAGCGCCAGATTGAGGGGCGGAAGCGCGACCGCCTTGTCGGCGATCACCTCCACCGCCGTCCCGCCCTGCCCGAACAGGATCACGGGGCCGAACACCGGGTCCGTCGTGGCGCCCACGATGAGCTCGTGCGCCCCGCTCCGACCCGCCATCCGCTGCACGCTGAAGCCTGCAAGCCTCGGCCGAGGCTGCAGCTCGGCACACCGCCGCAGCATCGCCGCGGCGGCGGACCGGACGCGCGCGGCCGTATCGAGATTGAGCGCGACGCCGCCGACGTCGGACTTGTGGGCGATGTCCGGCGATAAGATCTTCAGCGCTACCGGAAACTGAAGCTCCTCCGCCACGTGTCCCGCTTCGTCCGCATCGCGGGCCGCCTTGGTCTCCACGACGGGAATGCCATAGGCCGCGAGCATGCGCTTGGCTTCCGGCTCGCTCAACAGGCCGCGCCCTTCCGCGAGCGCCGTTTCGATCACCCGACGTGCTCCGGCGGTGTCGGGAACGAATTCCTCCGCAATCGAAGGCGGAGTCTGCATCAGCAACTCCTGGCTGCGGCGATAGCTCGCCATCTGCAGAAAGCCGCGCACCGCGTCCTCCGGCGTGGCGTAGGTCGGTGCTCCCGCCTGGTTGAAGATGGCGTCCGCCTCCCGCACGCTTTCGACGCTCAGCCAGCAGGCGAAAACGTTGCGCCGGGATGCCCGGATCAACGGCACACAGGCTCGTGCGATGTCGGCGCTGGGCACGATCGCCGTAGGAGCGTGTATGAACAACACCGCGTCCGATTGTGGATCCTCGAGCAGCGCGGCGAGCGCGCCGACGTAACGCTCCGCGGGCGCATCGCCGATGAGGTCGACCGGATTCCCGCGTGACCAAGTCGCAGGCAGCACCCCGTCGAGCGCATGCATCGTGCCTTCGGCAAGCTCTGCGAGCCGACCTCCGCCCGCCACCAGCGCATCGGTTGCCATCACGCCGGGGCCTCCGCCGTTGGTCATGATCGCGAGGCGGTTGCCCGGCAGCGGCTTCGCGCG
This sequence comes from Burkholderiales bacterium, assembly GCA_035259205.1. GTDB lineage: Bacteria > Pseudomonadota > Gammaproteobacteria > Burkholderiales > SG8-41 > SG8-41. The sequence goes on from DATFWO010000002.1 coordinate 50,949, forward strand.
CGTCAGCGTCTCCGCAGCGCTGAAAAGCTCGAGCGTGGTCGCCACGCGCACGATGCCTGCCCGCGCGAGCGCGGCATCGTAAATCTCGTCGTTCCCCGCCAGCGCACCCGTATGCGAGGTTGCCGCCCTTGCCCCTTCAGGAACACGACCCGCCTTCACGGCGATGACCGGCTTGTTGCGCGCGGCCGCCCGCGCCGCGGACATGAACTTGCGAGCGGCGGTGATGGATTCGATGTAAAGAAGAATGGCGCGTGTGTCCGGGTCGCTCCCGAGATAATCGAGCACATCGCCGAAATCCACGTCGGCGGCATCACCGAGCGAGATGAAATGCGAAAAACCCACGCGCTGCGACGTTGCCCAGTCGAGCATGGCCGTCGTAAGCGCTCCGGACTGGGATACGAACGCCACGTTTCCTGGCAACGCGTTGGCATGCGCGAAGCTTGCATTGAGCTTCAGGCCTGGAGCCAGCAGCCCTACGCAGTTCGGTCCCAGGATGCGCAGCAGATGGGGCCGCGCCGCATCGAGCATCGCCGCCATGAGCGGCCGGCCGTGCTCACCCGAACGCTGCGCGAGCCCGCCGGTAAGCACGGCGGCCGCACGAGTGCCGCGCTTGCCCAGGTCCGCGATGAGGCCGGGCACCGTGACGGGCGGCGTGCAGATCACGGCCAGATCGGGCGCCGACGGAAGATCGGCGACGCTCCTGCAGGCCGGCCTGCCGGCTACGGATCCACGCTTCGGATTCACGGGCCAGATCGGACCTTCGAAGCCGGCGCCCAGCACGTTCCGGATGACGGTCGCACCCACACTGCGCGGCCGGTCGCTGGCCCCGATAACAGCAATTGAGCGCGGCCGGAACAGGAATTGCAGGTTGCGGACGGTCATTCGCGAGCCGAAATCGCGTTTTCAGCGGACGATCAGCACAGGCACCCTGGAGCGCGCGAGAACCTTGCGCACTGCCGAGCCGAGCAGGAGGCTCGAGAGCGCGTTCCGCCCGTGCGAGCCCATGATCGCGAGCGAGAAGCGGCCGTCGTTCGCATACTCGGCGATGGTCTCGCCGGGATCGCCGATCGCGCAGACCGGCTTGTAGCGGACACCCTTCGCATCGAGCGTGTGCTTCGCCGGACGCAGCGCCTTCAAACTCTCCTCCCGATGGTAGCGCTGCACATCGGACCGGCCCAGGGCCGCCGCCACGCGCGGCGGCAGCGGCTGCTGAACGTTGAGAACGTGAATTTCAGGCCTGGCGCCAAATTCTTTGCGATGTCTGACCAGGTAGCGGACCGCCTGGCGTGCGCATTTCGATCCGTCGGTCGCAAGAAGGACTTTCACGGCAATCTCCTGTTTCGCATCACGTGGAGTACGACTCCATGCTACAGAAACGGGGCGCCCGAAATTTGATTCAAATCAAGTTTATTCCTGATACAGATCAGGTAGTTACGGGTCGGGGCCGCAGTAACTTTGTAGGCCTCGTACCAGAGCACGCCTGCGATCCCGGCGGTGGCCGCGATCGCAAGCGCGCTCGCGGAAAGGGAGGCGAAGCGGAAGATATCGGCGATCGGTGGGACGTATATCGACACGGCGAGCGCGACCAGCGTGCCCCCCGTGATCCACCGCAGCGCAGGGTTCCGGCGTTGCCCCGCGCGGAGCAGCCCCCGGTCACGCGATCGCGTCGCATGGATCAGCGCGAGATTGCCGAAAACGATCGCTGCGAACCCGAGCGAACGCATTTCTCCGTCCGCAAGACCCTGCCCGGCCGCCCACCAGGACGCGATGCAAACGGCAGCCAGCGTGGAGATCCCCAGGAGCAGGCTCACGCCCAGCATCTGCGCGCTGAAGAGCGGCTCCCGCGGGTCGCGCGGCGGGCGCTGCATGACGCCTTCCTCGCTGTCCTCGGCCTCGAACACGATCGAGCAGGCCGGGTCTATCACGAACTCGAGAAACACGACGTGCACGGGAAACAGGAAAACCGGCCACCCGAACACGAGCGGCAGGAACGACATGCCGGCGATCGGGACGTGCACCGCGATGAGATAGCGCATCGCGTTGCGGATGTTCTCGTAGATGCGGCGCCCGAGGCGGAGCGCGCTGACGATCGACTGGAAGTCATCCTCCAGCAGCACCAGGGCGGCCGTCTCGCGCGCGACATCGGTGCCACGCCGGCCCATCGCCACTCCGATATGCGCGGCCTTCAGCGCGGGGGCATCGTTCACGCCGTCGCCCGTCATCGCCACGACCTCGCCCTCGGCCTTGTAGGCGGTGACGAGCTGCAGCTTCTGCTCCGGCCGGACGCGTGCATACACGTTCACATGCTTCACCTGCTGCGCGAGCGCGGCCGCATCCATGGCGGCGATCTCTGCGCCGGTGATGACACCGCTCCCCGTCTCGAGGCCCGCCTCGCGCGCGATGGCGAGCGCCGTGCCCGGGTAGTCGCCGGTGATCATGACGACCCGCACGCCCGCTCTTCGTGCAATCGCGATCGCCTCGGTCACTCCAGCGCGCAGCGGATCGGCAAGCGCGACGAATCCAAGCCACGTGCAGGCGTATTCGCGCGGATCCGCGGCCCAATCCGCCCGGTCCCACTGCGCTTCCGCCACCGCGAGCAGCCGCAAGCCGCGCCTGCTGGCCACCTCGACCTGCTCGAGGGCAGCCTGGCGCTCCGCCCCGGTGACCCGGCACAATTCGAGCACCGTTTCGGGAGCGCCCTTTACCGCGATGCGGCGCTCCCCGCCGGGCGAGCGCCAGGCATGGCAGACGGCGAGAAATTCAGAAGTAAGCGGATAGTCGCGGTCGAGGGTCCAGCCGGCACGCACGTCGCGGGCGCCGGTGCCGGCGGCCGAAAGGATCGCCTGCTCCATGGGATCGAACGGCTCGAGCTCGCAGGCGAGCGCGGCGGTCTCGACCACGCGGGAGGCATCGCCGGCGGAAACGATGACATCGACGACGGCCATGCGGTTCTCGGTGAGCGTTCCGGTCTTGTCCACGCACAACACGGTGGCGGCGCCGAGTGTCTCGATCGCGGGCAGGCGCCGGGTGAGGACCCCGCGCCTGGAAATGCGCCACGCGCCGAGCGCCAGGAACACCGTGAGCACCACCGGGAATTCCTCCGGCAGTATGGCCATGGCCAGGGTGACGCCGGCCAGTATGCCCGTCAGCCACTCGCCGTGCAGCGCGATGTAGTAGACCGCCAGCAGCAGCGAAAGCGCCAGCGCAAACGCGGCCACGGTTTTTACGATTTTCGCCGTCTCGCGCTGCAACCGCGTCTTCTCGGTTTCGAGGGAGAGGAGCGACCGGCCGATGCGCCCGAATTCGGTGCGCGAGCCGGTCGCCGACACGACCGCCCTGCCCTGTCCCTTGACGACCAGAGTACCCGAATAAACCGGCGCGCCTGGCGCTTTTTCCACTGGCAGCGACTCGCCGGTGAGCAAGGATTCGTCCAGCATCAGGTCGTTCGCCGCCGCGAGCTGCCCGTCGGCGGGAACCCGATCGCCTTCGGCGAGGAGCACGAGGTCTCCACGCACGACCTCGGCGCCCGCCACGCGGATCGGCGTCCCGTCGCGCACCACCAGCGCGCGAGGACTGGAGAGATCGCGCAGGGCGTCGAGAGCCTTCTCGGAGCGGCGTTCCTGCAGGACCGTGATCGCCATCACCACGACAATCGATACCGCGAGGATGACGGCTTCGCGGATGTCGCCAAGCAGCAGGTAGATCAGAGCACCGCCGACGAGCAGGAGGAACATCGGCTCGCGGAGGACGTCCAGCGCGATGGCAAGCGCGCCGCGTGGTCCCGCAGCGGGCAGGGTATTCGGGCCTTCGGCCGCGAGCCGGCGAGCCGCCTCGGCGCGGCCGAGTCCCGCGTCGTTTCCTGCGCTCACGAGCAAGGCTCCGGGGCCTGGTTCACTGCGCAGCGCGCGAGCGTCGCCCGCGCAGTCGAGTGCGCGCGCAGCCTGTCCAGCGACTTCCGGTCGCGTCGCCTCGCCACGGGTCTCCGCCGGGCAGGTCAGTTTCCGGCGAACCCGTGTATGCTCCGTTCCCAGGTTCTTCAGGCTGCGAGCGCGAAACTCCCTCTGCTCATCTTGCCTTGTGCCTTGCGAGTATCGCATCGATATTGCGCCCGGCGGCGAGCAGGTCCTGTCTGCGGTAGCCCCCCGGCTTATCGGGACGAAAACGGGCGGCAGCGAAGAAAGCGCAGCATTCGATCAAACGCTTTCGCTGCTCCTCGTTCACGGCCACCCCGGCGCGGCGCGTGCGCGCCTTCCGCCTGCGGTTGTCCCGATTTTCCATGCGCGCGGCCACGAGCAATTTCTCAATTGACTGCCAGCCTGCGGTTCGTTGCCTTCGCCTTGACGGGCAGCGTGAGGCTAAGCACACCGTCGGCGTATTTTGCGTTCGCCTGCACCTGGTCGATTTCCTGCGGGAGCGTGAAGCTCCGCGAGACCATCCCGTGATAGCGCTCGCTGCGGATGACTTCCTCGCCCTTCTTCTCTTCCTTTTCCTTCTTGACTTCACCGGCGATCGTCACCTGGCCCCCCTCGATGGAGACGCTGATGTCGTCCTTCGCGACGCCAGGAAGCTCCGCTTTCACGGTATAGGTGCCGTCGCTGCGGGTTATGTCCAGCTTGATGTTCATCTGGGCCGGCGCATCGAGATCGAGACGCATTGGCCGCACGAAGAAGCCCTTGAACAGGTCGTCGAAATCAAATAATGGGTCGAAACGGGTGATGTTTGCCATGATCGGCTCCTCGTCTGGTCCTAGAGAGAGGCGGTGATTCCGCCGTACACCTACTCTAGACTCGCCCCCTGTCCGCTTCTTGATCTGCGTCAACGAAGCGTGCCACCGACGACGGGTCGTCATCCATCAGAATCCGGCGCGCGGGACCCTCGAGGTCTTCGAATTGCCCGCTCGCGAGCGCCCACCAGAAGACCGCGCCGATGGCGAGCACCAGGGCGACCGACAGCGGGATCAGCAGGTAGAGGATTTCCATTGGCGCGCCATTTCAGGACGTTGCGGAAATGTGGCTGAGCTCGCGACCGGCCGCCTTCCCTTCGGGGCAGTCCTCACCTTGCAGCCGCAGTGCGTTCAATACGACCGCGAGCGACGAGAGGGCCATGCCGATGCCCGCGGAGAGCGGGGTAATCGCGCCCGTCATCGCGAGCGGCACGGCCACTGCGTTGTATGCCGCGGCCCATGCCAGGTTTTGCCGGACGATGCGCATTGCCTTGCGCGCGGTGTCGAATGCGGAAACAAGCCTGCTCAAGTCGTCCGCAAGCAACACCATGTCCGCGCCCGTACGCGCGAGCTCGATGCCGCCGCCCATCGCGATCGAGACCTGCGCCTGCGCGATCACCGGCGCGTCGTTGACGCCGTCTCCTACGACCGCGACGACGCCACCTTGCGCTTGCAGGGCGCGCACGAACGCGAGCTTCATGCCGGGGTCCGCCTCGCCTGTCGCCGCGGCTATGCCGAGCTGGCCGGCAACGTGCGTTACGGCAGAACGCCGGTCACCTGACAGGAGTAAGACCTGCTTGCCGCTCGCCTCGAGCTCGCGCGTCACCCAGCGCGCGCCTGGGCGCGGCTCGTCGTCGAGCGCGAACAGCGCGAGATAGCCGCGCTCGTCCGCGAGGGTGACCACGGTCACCTCGTCCGCCGTGTAGGCCAGCTGGGGAGGCAGCAGGCCCTGCACGAGCTCCGCGACGAACGCGGGACTTCCGATGCGCACGCGCAGGCCGTTGACGCAACCCTCGATGCCGCGGCCCGGCTGATTGCGAACGTCCGTGACCGAGTCCGGCGCAAGGCCCGCGGCTGCCGCGACGATCGCCCGAGCCACGGGATGTTCGGACCCACGCTCCAGCGCCGCGGCGAGGCTCAGGCAGGTCTTCCGGGATCGCAACCCGAGCGGCACGATCCCTACCAGGGACAGCCGGCCCAGGGTCAGCGTGCCGGTCTTGTCGAAAACGACGTGGGTAACCCGCGCGAGGGTCTCCAGCGCGTGGCCTCGCGTGACGAGGATTCCCATGCGGTGCAGCGCCCCCGTCGCCGCAGCGAGCGCCGCCGGCGTAGCAAGAGAGAGGGCGCACGGGCAGCTCACGACGAGCACCGCGACGGTCACCTGCAGGGCGCGCTGCGGATCGATCCAGCACCATGCCGCCCCGGTCGCCAGCGCCATCGCCATCAGCGACACTACGAACCAGCGCCCAACCCGATCGGCGAGCTGCGCGAGGCGCGGCTTCCCGGCTTGCGCGCGATCCATGAGACGGACGATGCCATAGAGCACGGTTTCTGCGCCGACGCGCGCAACCCGCAGCGTCAGGGGGCTCGCGATGTTGACGCTGCCACCGACGACCGCGTCCCCGGGACCCTTGCCCACGGGCCTCGCTTCGCCCGTCAGCAACGACTCGTCGACGGCGCTCCAACCCGTCGTCACGCTACCGTCGGCCGGGATGGTTGCGCCGGGCACGACCTGGACGAGATCCCCGGGGACGAGCTGCGCCACGGCAACGCGCTCCGTCACGCCTGACCCGGCCTCCCCGACGACGCGATCCGCGACGGCGGGAATATGCCCCGCCAGACGGCGCTGCGACTCCGTGGCTTTTGCCCGTGCCGCCGCTTCCAGGTAGCGCGCGCCGAGCAGCAAGAAAACGAACATCGTGATCGAGTCGAAGTACACCACGCCGTGTCCGCTCAATGTGGCCCAAGCGCTCGCCGCGAACGCGACCGCGAGACCAATCGCGACCGGCAAGTCCATACCCAGGCGGCGCACCGTGAGCTCGCGGCACGCGCTGACGAACCACGGGCCCGCTGACCACAACATGACGGGCACCGTCAACGCGAGGCTCGCCCAGCGCATGAGCTGCTCCGCCTCGGGCGTCATGTCTCCGTCGGAAACGTACGCCGGGACGGCGTACATCATCACCTGCATCATGGCGAAGCCCGCCACGAACAGGCGCCACAGCATCGTTCGCCGCTCGTGCGCTGCGGCCCGCTCGCCCGCCGCGGGATCGAACCCGCGGATGCCGTAGCCGAGCGCGGCGATCGCTTCGAGGATCGCGCTCAGGTGCGTCCGGCTATCATCCCATTCGACCTGTACGCGGTGCGCCGCGACGTTGACCGCCACACTGCGCACCCCTGCCAGGCGCTGCACGCCGCGCTCGATCAGCCAGGCGCACGCTCCGCAAGTCACGCCTTCCGCGAGCAGCGTCGCCTGCTTCGCGCCAGTCCCTGCGTCGCAAACGAACGGCCGCTGCACTTCCGCCAGGTCGTAAGCTGCGTAATCGCTTCCAGGCTTCTGCGGCGCAGCGCGCCGCGCCGTGCCCTCACGGCTTGCGTAATACGCCGTGAGGCCGTGTCCGGCGATCGTGCGCGCGACGGCCGCACAGCCGGCGCAGCACATGATCCGGGCGGCGCCGTCGATCACAGCGCTGTAGCGTGCGCCGGCGGGAGCAGGCTCACCACAGTGAAAGCAGCGTTCCGCGCCGGTCGCAGCCATTTCAGATGCCGCCTTGCAGGATCGCGAGGATTCCCGGAATCTGCAGGCACAACGATCCGTCGGCGAATACGGCCGCCGGTTGCATCGCTTTTGCGAGGCCGGCCACCCCGATCGCTGCGATCGCGGCGCCTGCGAGTACCCGCGCGACCCTTCCCCGGACGAAGCGGTGGAAATGCCGGACCGAGGCGAATATCGCCAGCAGATTGGGCAGAGTGCCCAGACCAAAGGCCGCCATGAGCAGCGCGCCAAGCGCCGGGTCGGCCGTAGCCAGCGCGGAGACGAGCGCGACGTACACCATGCCGCACGGAAGCCAGCCCCAGACGAGCCCGAGCCCGAACGCCCGCGCCGGCGTGGTGACCGGAAGAAAGCGGCGCGCCTGCGGCTCGATGCGGCGCCAGAGCACGCCGCCTGCCGCCTCGAGCGCGCGCGCAAGCGGGGCGATGCCGGCGATGTAGCCGGCGAGCACGATGAGCGAAACGCTCATCACGGCGAGCATGAGCTGCGGCACGGCCGTGCCGCCGCGCACGCCGAGCCCGGCAGCGCCCAGCGCCGCCGCCAGCGCACCAGCGAGGGAATAGCTCGCGATGCGCCCGGTGTTGTAGGCGACGGCCCGGCGCATCCATCCCGAGCCGCCGGCCGCGAGTCCGCGCGGACCGCACGCGATCCCGACGAGGGGCCCGCACATCGCGGCGCAGTGCGCACCCCCGGTAATCCCGGCAAAGAAGGCTGCGGCAAGAGCGAGCTGTAGCATGCCGTCCATGGGCTATGAGCCAAGGGCTGTGAGCGCCGGCCTGGTCACGTGCAGCCGCCGCATCCTTCGGTGTCTTCCCGTCGTGGACATCCAGGTGGACGTTCGGCAGGCGTCAGCGGGCACCGATTCACCTCCTCCGCGCTGCGCTGGAGAAAGCAGGTGAAGGCGCTCGACGACGCGGCGAACGCCCAGCACAGAAAGAACCCGATGGAATAGACCGCGATCCGCGTGAGGCTCGTCGCCTCGCCGAAGAGGTACAGCTCCTGCGGGTCGAACACGGTGAAGAACAGCGCTTCCCCGAGGCCGCCGACGATGAACGACGGCCAGAGGATCCAGACGGCCAGCTTCATGGCTGCTCCTTCTCGATCCGCCATACGCCGCGCGGATCCTCGAGGATCAGCCGCCAGCGGCCCGTTGCGAGCTTGGGAAGCGCGCCTTCATAGATGCCGGGCGCCACACGCGCGAGCCGCAGACGCCGATCCTGTCCGACGCGGGTCGGGTGCACGAAGCACGCGTCGAGCGCGTCGGGCGCAGCGCCCTTGAGGCGCACGCGCAGGATGCCGCCGGCCGTCACAACGTCGGCCTCGATCCCGCGCTCTACGGCCGCCCGGTAGCGCTCGACATCCTGGTTGATCGCGAGACCGCGCCGATAGTAGTCGTCGGCGACGAGGCCGTCCGCCGATGCCACGGCGAGCCATACGGTTACGGCGCCGGCGGCGATGGCGGCCGCCGGCCCCGCCATCAGTATCCAGGGCCAGGGCTCGCGATACCAGGGTCGCGGGTATTCGGCGGTGTTCCACATGGTCAGAGCCTCCTCACATCCAGTGATCGGGGAGCATCAGCGCACGACGAACACTGATTTTTCGTGCGCGCGAACGGCCGGTTCGTCCCGCGCACGCACCAGAAATTCGATGCGATGCGTGCCCGCGCCGACGGGGCCGCCTTCCACGTGAACGCGCGCGCGGACCGGCACCAGCCGGCTCGCCGCGCCGTGCACCTGGACGTTTGCGCCGCCCTCGAGATGGAGGCCCGGCAGCCCACTCACCTCGATGTCGAAAACGCGCGTCCGCTCCGACGTGTTCATGATCCGCAGCTGGTAGACGTTCTCGATGTCACCCCGCCCGACCTCACGCGCGATCGCGGCGCGGTCCCGCATGACGTCCACCTTGAGTGGGACGCGCAGGTAGAGCCCGAGAACGGTTGCAACGATTACCGCCCAGACGATCGCCGTGTAAGCGAGAACGCGCGGCCGCAATGTGCGCGCGATCATCTGCGTGCCGGTCAACTTGCGCTCCATCGCGTTCTGGGTCGAATACCTGATGAGCCCGCGCGGGTAGCCCATCTTGTCCATCACCTGGTTGCAGCCGTCGATGCAGGCTGCGCACCCTATGCACTGGTACTGAAGCCCGTCCCTGATGTCGATGCCGGTGGGACAGACCTGCACGCAGATGTTGCAGTCCACGCAGTCGCCCAACCCGAGCGCCTTCGAGTCGGCGCGCCGCGCGCGTGGGCCCCTCGGCTCGCCCCGTTTCTGGTCGTAGGTGATGGTCAGCGTGTCCTTGTCGAACATCGCGCTCTGGAAACGCGCGTACGGACACATGTAAGTGCAGACCTGCTCGCGCATCCAGCCCGCGTTGCCGTAGGTGGCGAAGCCGTAGAAGAGCATCCAGAACGCCTCCCACGGCCCCGTCGACAGGCGCGTCACCTCCGCCCACAACTCGCGGATGGGCGTGAAGTAGCCGACGAAAGTGAAGCCGGTCCACAGCGCGAGCGCGATCCACGCCGCGTGCTTCGCGCCCTTCAAGGCGGCTTTGCGCGCCGAGAAGACGCTGCCGTCGAGCTTCATGCGCCGGCTGCGGTCGCCTTCGATCAGGCGCTCGATCCACATGAAGATTTCGGTGTAGACCGTCTGCGGGCAGGCATAGCCGCACCACAGGCGCCCCGCCACCGTCGTGAACAGAAACAGCGATAGCGCCGATATGATGAGCAGGATTGCGAGGTAAATGACGTCCTGGGGCCAGAAGACGAGGCCAAAGACGTAGAACTTGCGCTGGACGATGTCGAACAGCACCGCTTGGCGGCCGTTCCAGGTGAGCCACGCTCCGCCGTAGAAGACCAGCTGCGTCGCCCACACCAGCATCCAGCGCCACGCCGCGAACCATCCGTGCACGGCGCGCGGATAGATTTTCCTGTCCGCCGCGTAGAGCTCGGTCGTGGCGGCAGCTTCCGGCATTGCCGCGGCCGACGGGCGTCCTCCGGCGCCTGCATGCGCCACCTCGGGAACGGACTGAGCCATGGTTGTCGCGGGAGACGGCCACACCTGCTCCCGGTCCGCTCCTACTTGCCGGCCGCTGCCCCGCCCTGCGACAGCGAGTACACGTACGCCGTGAGGAGATGGATCTTCGCCGGCGAGAGCAGATCCTTGTGCGCGGGCATCTGGCTCGAGCGGCCGTTGGAGATCTGCTCGACGATCGCCGTTTCCCCCGAGCCGTGCAGCCACACATCGTCCGTAAGGTTGGGGGCGCCCAACTGCTGGTTGCCCTTTCCGTCCACCCCGTGGCAGCCGGCGCACGCCTGCCGGAATTTCGCCTTGCCGTTGAACGCGCGGAGGGTGTCGTGAGTGCGGCCCGACAGCGAGAGGACGTAGTGCGCGACGTCCCTCACGTTTTCGCCGCCGCCGACGGCCTCGCCCATCGGCGGCATCACGCCACGCCGCCCTTCGGTAATGGAGGCCTTGATTGCGTCGGGCGTCCCGCCCCACAGCCAGTCCCCGTCGGTCAGATTGGGGAATCCACGGCTGCCGCCGCCGTCGGAAGCGTGGCACTGCGCGCAATGGTTGAGAAAGAGCTTCTGCCCGATCGCAAGCGCTTCCGCGTTCCGGGCGAGCGCTGCGGGCTCCAGCGCGGCGTAGCGCTCGTAGATCGGCCCGAACGCCGCCTCGGCGGAGCGGGTATCTTCCTCGAGCTGGCCTACCTGGGTCCAGCCGAGCGTGCCGCGATAGCTGCCCAGCCCCGGGAAGAACACGAGGTAGGCGAGCGAGAACGCGATGGTGAGATAGAAGAGCCACGCCCACCAGCGGGGCATCGGATTGTCGTACTCGGTGAGATCCCCGTCCCAGACGTGGCCCGACGTCCTGCCCTTGGCGGTCTTGCGCACGCTCTGCACCTTCAGCAGCACCGCGCAGCCGATGATCGAAATCAGGCTGATCGCGCCGACGTAGACATCCCAGAAGCCGCTCGTGAAGAGGCTCACGGCTGGTTCCTTCCGTCATGCTCTTCGTCGAACGGCAGCCGGGCGGCGCGCTCGAAGCGCTCCTTGCGCCCCGGGCTATACGCCCACCACACCACGCCGACAAACGCGGCCAGCGCGACGGCCGTCATCAGGCTTCTCAGCAAGCTCATATCCATCATTGCCTCTGCTTGACAGCGGTGCCGAGAACCTGAAGATAGGCGATCAGCGCGTCCATCTCGGTTCTCCCTTTCAACTCCCCGCCAGCCTTCGCGATTTCCTCGTCGGTGTACGGCACGCCCACGATACGCAGCGCGCGCATTTTCGCTCCGATGTCCGCCGCGTTGGCGTCGTTGCGGGAGAGCCATGGATAAGCCGGCATGTTCGACTCCGGCACCACGCTGCGCGGATCGGCGAGGTGTAGCCGGTGCCAATCGTCGGAATAGCGGCCTCCGACCCGGTGCAGATCGGGCCCGGTGCGCTTCGAGCCCCATTGGAACGGGTGGTCGTAAACGAACTCTCCGGCGACCGAGTAGTGCCCGTAGCGCTCGACCTCTGCGCGCAAGGGACGAACCATCTGCGAGTGGCAGTTGTAGCAGCCCTCGCGGATGTAGATGTCGCGCCCGGTGAGCTGCAGCGCGGTATAGGGCTTCAGGCCCGCAACCGGCTCGGTCACCGACTTCTGGAACGACAGCGGCACGATTTCGACCAGCCCGCCCACCGCCACCACCAGGACGATCAGCACGATCAGCAGGCTGTTGCTGCGTTCGATTGCATCATGGGTCAGCATCGCGGCCTTCCTATGCGTGCACGGGAACTGGCGTCGGAATGGGCGCGGCGGCGCCGCGCGCGTCGCCCACCGTCCGCACGGTGTTGTAGAGCATGATCAACATTCCGGAAAAGTAGAGCAGTCCCCCGAGCAGGCGGATGACGTAGTAGGGATAGCTCGCCTTCACGCTTTCCACGAAGGTGTAGGTGAGCGTGCCGTCGTCGCTGACGGCGCGCCACATCAGGCCCTGCATGACGCCGGCGATCCACATCGCGGCGATATAGAGCACGATACCCAGCGTCGCGACCCAGAAATGGAGGTTGATGAGCGGCACCGAGTGCATCTCGCTGCGCCCGTAGAGGCGCGGGATGAGGTAGTAGATCGAGCCCATCGAGATCAGGCCGACCCATCCGAGCGCGCCGCCGTGCACGTGACCGACCGTCCAGTCGGTGTAGTGCGAGAGCGCGTTCACCGTCTTGATCGACATCATCGGGCCCTCGAACGTCGCGATGCCGTAGAACGAAAGAGACACCACGAGGAACTTCAGGATGGGATCGGTACGCAGCTTGTGCCAGGCACCAGAGAGCGTCATGATGCCGTTGATCATGCCGCCCCACGAGGGCGCGATCAGGATCAGCGAGAACAGCATGCCGAGCGACTGCGCCCAGTCCGGCAGCGCCGTGTAATGCAGGTGGTGCGGGCCCGCCCACATGTAGGTGAAGATGAGCGCCCAGAAGTGCACCACCGACAGCCGGTACGAATACACCGGCCGCCCCGCCTGCTTGGGAACGAAGTAGTACATCATCCCCAGGAAGCCGGCGGTGAGGAAGAATCCCACTGCGTTGTGCCCGTACCACCATTGCACCATCGCGTCCTGCGCCCCGGCGTACACCGAGTACGACTTCCAGAAGGTGACCGGAATCGCAGCGCTGTTGACGATGTGCAGCAGCGCCACCGTGATGATGAAGGCGCCGAAGAACCAGTTCGCGACGTAGATGTGCTGGATCCGCCGCCGCGCAATCGTGCCGAAGAACACCACGGCGTACGCCACCCAGACGAGCGCGATGAGGACGTCGATCGGCCACTCGAGCTCGGCATACTCCTTGGAAGTGGTGATGCCGAGCGGCAGCGTGACTGCCGCCGCTACGATTACGGCCTGCCAACCCCAGAAGGTGAATGACGCAAGCTTGTCCGAAAAAAGCCGCGCGTGGCAGGTGCGCTGCACGACGTAGTAGGACGTGGCGAACAGCGCAGAGCCGCCGAACGCGAAGATGACCGCGTTGGTATGCAGGGGCCGCAACCGCCCGTAGGTGAACCACGGCACCCCGAAGTTGAGCTCCGGCCAGGCGAGTTGGGCTGCGATCACCACGCCGACCAGCATTCCGACCACGCCCCAGACGACGGTCATGATCGCAAATTGACGCACCACCGTGTCGTTGTACGTGCCTTGCTCGCTCATCGTCTCGTCATCCCCTTTTGCGCGCACGCCGCTGCGCCGCCGCCGGCTCCGATTTCGTCCCGAAGTGTGGATGGAGACCGCGTGCGCCAGCTTGATCTGGATCAAAAGAAGGCGGCGACCGCCGCGGCGGAACGATCAGCGGAACCTCTGCTGCGCGTGCGGTAACCAATGGAATTGATATGGATCAAGAATCGGTGACGCGCAATGGCCTCTAATCGACTCATGCGGAGAAGCGATCATGCGTGCGGCGTTGGATAGCTGGCGGCAGGAAGCGGGCCGAGGCAGGGCCCCGTGTGCGAGGCTCGTTGAAGCGCTGCGTCACCCGCAATGCTTTCCGCATCCGGTAACGAAGATAGAAGTCATCGAGACCCACATCTCGTGGATCGTGCTGACGGGACCATACGCCTACAAGATCAAGAAGCCCGTCAAGCTGCCCTTTCTCGATTTCAGCACGCTCGAGCTCCGCCGTCATTTCTGCGAGGAAGAGTTGCGCCTGCACCGGCCGCTCGCTCCCGCGCTCTACGTGGATGTCGTTCCGATCCGGGGCACGATCGCCCGGCCGCTCGTGAACGGTCCCGGCCCTACCCTCGAATACGCGGTCAAG
>DATFWO010000003.1:0-2809 GCA_035259205.1 Burkholderiales bacterium
AAAGGCCAAGGCTTGCGCCGCTCCCATGTTGCTCATGTGCGTCGCGATCACTACACTCGGCAGGCTGGTTTCGACGAACGCGCCGATGTAACGCCGCAGCTGTGGAACATCGCCGCCCCGCTTTATCTGTCGGGTGATGAGAGCCAGAACCGATGCTTCAAACAGCACGAAAACGATGTAGCTGGTCGCCAAGAACAGGACGGGGAAGCGTCCGTGCCAAATTCGATCCAACACCCCGGGCGCCAAAAGATCGACGGTGGCGAGGCCAACGGCCACCGCCGTGGCCACCACGATGAGCGCGATAATGCGCAGCCGCTCGGTTTTGAGGACTTCGAGAGCAAACGCGTGCCGGAACTCAGGCGAAAGACTTCGCCGATGCTTTCGACGCGGCAGCTGAACTGCCTCACCCATGCCTAGGACTTTCATCGTCACAAGCGACGCTGCCTCCAAATGTGACGCTCGTGGGGCCACGAGTCCATGCAGGAGCCTGATGACGTGAGCGACCGCCGTCACATGGTAGTTCCCAGCGAGGACAGCTGTAAGCTTCACCAAAGAATGAGAGGAACTGCGAGGGCCCGGATTTCGTTTTGAGTCGGGGGGACCAACGAAGGAGTTATTATGAACCCGAGTGAACAAAAACCCAGCCAGCAATCGCAAGGCGGCGGCCAGGGCGGCCAACAAGGCGGCGGCGGGCAGCAGAAACCCGGCCAGCAAGGTGGTCAGCAGGGCCCAGGACAGGGCGGCCAGCAGCAAGGTGGCGGCGGCCAGCAGAAACCTGGCCAACAGAGCCAGCAGCCCGGGCAAAGGCGGCCAACAGGGCGGCCAGCAGAAGCCTGGCCAGCGCTAGTTCTATTTCATCAGAATCCTTCTCCCCGGCTTCGAGCCGGGGATTTTTTTGCCAGGACGAGGCGAAGGTGTCTTCAAGCGACCCAAGCTGTCTTTAGGTTCGATTTGGGTTCGCGTTTTTCATTTCCACCGCTTCGAGTCCCAAGGCGTCAATCAACGCGAGTTGAGATGCGGAGAGCCCGTCCATGCGGACGGGCTCCCATCGTAGCTTCAGTAGACGGGGAATGGCGGCGATGCACTATCGTCCCATGTTGCTCCCGGATTGTCCGTTCATTTCGCCGGACTGCATGCTCGCTCCGCCGCGAGGCTCACCTCTCGCGCGGTTGGACGTCGCGCGTCCCACCGTTTCGCCGCTTCGAGCGGACGCGTTCGCCGCACTGGCCCGCGGGCGAGCCGTGGACGTTGATCGAATGTTCGAGCCGGTCCTTACGCTCGTGCCGCGTTCGCGCACGCCGCTGCTCATGGTCTCATTACCGCCATATGCTCGCGCCGATCGGATCCCGTTTTGCGAACGGATGCCTTCGCGGAACCTCCGACTAACGCGACTATTACAACTCCTCTTCGCATACTTACCTCCTTCAGGGCGAGAAAGCATCGATCGGGACGCCCCGACCGTGTAGCCCTCTGCCCCTCTCATTGCTGATTCACGCCTGAGGTCATCTCGTGGACAGAGCCGACGGATGCGCACGGCGTGGCACGGGATCGTGCTGAAAGTTCCGCATCTCGCGACGCAGCACGGCCCCCACGCCAATGCGTCAGACAGGCTGAGGTTCCGGGAATAAATGAGCATCGCGACGCACGAGAGGTTCGGCTTTATCGGCATACCGCTCTGCAGCCGTTACAATCGCACCGCGTGGCGGTGAGCCCGCATACAATGGAACCGTCGGAGCATGGAGATGATGAGTGGAACACGCTTCTCGCGCGAAGCCTGGGATCGCAACGCCGCCATCTACGAAACCATCCGTACGATGCCGTTCAACGCGCAGCTCGCGTCGGGCTCGCTGAGCGCGGCGCAGTTCAAGAACTACATCACGCAGGATGCGCATTACCTCGTCGGTTTCGGCCGCGCCTTGACCCTTGCGGCAGCGAAGGCACCCGATCCGGATCGGATCGTGCAGTTCGCGAAAGCGGCCGAGGGCGCGCTCGTGGTCGAGCGCGCGTTGCACGGTTCGTTTTTCAAGCAGTACGGGATCACGCCGCAGGTGTTCGCGCAAACGCCGCTCTCGCCGGCGTGTCACCATTACGTCTGTTATCTTCTCGCCACGGCTTATGGCGAGCCTTACGAAGTGCTGCTCGCCGCCTTGCTGCCCTGCTTCTGGATCTACGCCGAGGTGGGGCGCGACATTCACGCCCGCGCCGCCCCCGCCAATCCCTATCAAGCCTGGATCGACACCTATGCCGGCGAGGAATTCCACGCCGCGGTACGCGCCATGATCGCGGCGACGGACGAAGCAGCCGCTGATATTGCCTCAGCCCTGCGCGCGCGCATGCACGCGGCTTTCACGCGGGCCACCCAGCTCGAATGGGTGTTCTGGGACTCGGCGTTTCGGTTGGAGACCTGGCCGGTTTAGGCTTGAGTGGCGGCCTTGTCGATCACGCGCTGCCCCAGACCTGCCGCGCCACCTCGACGACCCGCGCAAGCTTCGCCCCTTCGATCTCCTCCGTCACCGCGACGTGCTCGTCGGCGCTGGTCGCAAAGCCGCATTGCGGGCTCAAGCCCAATCGCTCGAGCTTAATATAGCGGCTCGCCTCCTCGATCCGCCGCTTGAGGAGGTCGACGCCTTCCAATTCCGATGCTTTAGAGGCGACGAGGCCGAGCACAACGAATTTTCCCTCCGGCACCGATCGTAGGGGCGCGAATGTCCCCGCGCGCGCAGTGTCGTATTCGAGAAAATAGTTGTCGACCTTCATCGCGTTGAACAGCGGCTCCGCGATCGGGTCGTAACCCGTGTCCGCCTGCCAG
>DATFWO010000004.1:0-4676 GCA_035259205.1 Burkholderiales bacterium
CGATTGAACCGCCATGATGCCGGCGTGAACGACGCTCGACCAGACTGTGAACCAGATCAGGCTGCGATGGGCTTGCGGGTTTCTCGACGCATTCAGCAGGAAGACGCCGAGCGTCACGTATACCCCGACGATCATCATGAAATACTGGGATTCATAGGGAGCGCCGGCGTGCCACGCCCAGCCGGACGGCCATACGATCGCCAGAGGATAAATCAACAGGAAGGTTGCACCGAATACGGCCAAGGCCGCTTGCAAGAGCCTGTGCGCGGGCATCAGGTTTCCTCCCTTGTCGGAGTCACTCTCCGAGGTGGTGATCCGGGAAGTGTGGGGTTCAATCACCTTGACGCTCACCGACGGCATCGCTGTCTCCCTTCCGGGCTCGCGCGCTTGCGAGCCCATGCCGGCTCATTCGCAAGCGGCACGCCAGGCGTGACTGAAGCGGGTGAGCGCTTAGCTGGGCGGCTTCTCGGGGGTCACAACCAGGGCGATGCATGGTCTCACCTGGGCCAGAAGTGGCCGGGGGGCCAGGACTGGGCCACATCGTGTCGACGTCTGATCTGGTAGCCGATCCGGGTGGTGGCCACCAGCGGCGCCCATTGCCCCGGACGCCCTGAGGGCACCCACCAACTTCGAGGTGCACCGGCATCTCCACACGACGACATCATGCCGTCGGCGGCCCTGGTCGGCGGCCAGGGGCGGGCACTCGACCACGATGCCGCGCTCTCGCCCACGGGGTACCGCTTCCCACCCTGCCGATGCCACCGCATTCTGGATCAGCCGTCGCCCGCATTCCACGCATCGATCATCCCCTGATGGATGGCACGGATGGCATCCTCGTCAGCGGCAGTCTGAGTGGTTGTCTGTAAATTCATAGTCTGCTCCTTATGTGACAATCTCTTCCGTTCCTGGATCGCCTCGACGTGCGGCTCCAGCGCGAAGCGTCCGGCCCTCCGCACCTGCCCGGATGAAAAATCGGGATGACTCGATCAATCCTCGTCATAGTGTCAAGGGTCTACGCCATCCTCGGTGAAGGAAAACCGGCGATGGGCTTCCCTGCCAATCACCGCACTGCGCTCCATCAGCCTGTAGCGCGATCTACCTGTGTCAGCGTTCCAGGGTAAGGTTTCTCGTGCTTCCTGGTTTGAAGATATGCATCAAAAGCGTAGGGTCCGGCGCCGCCTAAGACCAGCCCTGCCAAGCAAGCGAGATACAGAAGGTGTACCTCATAACCGACCGGTCCGAACTGCGGGCCAGCCGCGGTTACTGCGATGAGCTTGATCGAACTGAATCCGTTAGGCAGATGCACCGTGAAGACCGCCACCAACAAGAGTATTGCCATCGGTATGCTGGCAAGTGTCACGAATGCACCCACTAGGACCGCCAGCCCACCAAGCAGTTCGGTCAGTATGCTGACCCATGCCATGAAATGTGGCGCCGGGACTCCCAGCGCGTGCAGAATTGCCGCGAACGCGTCAGGACGTCGCGACATCTTGGCAAAACCGTGCTGCATGAATCCGAAACCGACGATCAGGCGTAGCGGAATTGGCGCCCATCGGGCGAGGGCAGATCGTCCCCAGGATCCAGCTAGCGTCATGGAGCAACCGCGAAGGCAAGCGCGGTGGCCTTGCCGATGCCCGACGGTCCTCCCGTGACGCGCTCGACTCGGTCCTGGAATCTCTTCATCGAAGACCTCCCCTTCTTGAGAACGTCCACGTCGTGCGTATCGTTCATGATCGACTCCTTTCGCATTGAGCTCATTCTCCTCGCGTTAGACTAGCGCGCACGGGGCATCCCTACTTCCTTGAAACGACGCGAACGGATCACGTCGCTCGGCCCGATGACTAAGCAAGAGCCGCGCCCGTCCCTGTCGCGAGTTTGGCGGTGGTGATCATTCGCGCCAAGGAGTCTCGTGGCCCTGCAAACGCCCTCGAGCACGCCGACATTGCGAGCATGTCGACCGTGCCCGTGTCACTGGCGCAGCGAACACTCGCCGCACGTCCGTGTCGTCCTGCCGATGGATCGGCAGCGAGCCGAGCCAGCGGCACCTCGGGGGCGATTCAGGACGGCGTGGTGTGACCGAGTTCACCCAAGTGCCCCGGCGACGCGTCAGCCGTCGCTCGGCGATCCGGGTCAGCTGGACGTCGCCGGTTCGACCCCGGTCGCCCGCTCTCTCTAAGGGCCCTGCCTCGCGACAGCCTGTTTCTCGCCGCTCCTCACCGGAGGAGGTGCGCGACGTGACGCGGTGCCGCACGGTGGGCTCGGCATCGTACCACGCTGTTTGCCAAGGCAAGGTGCTCTTCCGAGCGGTTATCGTGACTGCGACCCGGTACGTGCTTGGCGTACTCTGAGATGTCTGGAATGGCCGCGCTCGTTCGTCATACTCATATGGAAAGGAGGACCCGACATGAAGCTCGACTTCCCCGGTGAAACCGCCGAGTACCGCGCCGCCCGCAACGAGTTGCTCGGTCAGGAGATCGCGCTTCGGCGACAGATGGAGGCGGTTGCCGCCGCGCGCCGCGCCTTGCCGCCCGGTGGATTGATACGCGAGGACTATGCGTTCGATGCGATCGACCCCGACGGCAGGCCGCGGAAGGTCAAGCTCTCGGAGCTCTTTCTAGAGGGCAAGGACTCGCTGGTCGTTTACAACATGATGTTCCCGCGCCACAGGAACGATCCTCGCCCGAAGGCCGAAAGCGGTCCTACCGCCGACCTTCCGCGCGAGGAAGGTCCGTGCCCGTCATGCGTCGCCTTCCTGGATCAGCTCGACGGCGCGGCCCGGCACGTCGAGCAGGTGCTGAATTTCGTCGTCGTCGCCAAGGTGCGGATCGAGCGTCTGGCGGCCTTCGCGGAGCATCGCGGCTGGAAGCATCTCAGGCTCGTGTCATCGGCCTCGAACCGGTTCAAGCACGACTACGGGGCCGAAGACGCCGACGGACAGCAGCAGCCGATGTGCAACGTATTCCACCGCACGCGCGAAGGCATCCGTCATTTCTGGAGCTCGGAGATGCTCTATGCGCCCGCGGATCCCGGTCAGGACCCGCGCCACACGGGAACGCTCGAGCCGCTCTGGACGATGATGGACCTCACGTGCGAGGGCCGCCGGGACTGGCAGGAGCAGCTGCAGTACGGGTGCTGTCACTAGTGAGGTGCGGGTGGCGAGTTGCTGAAGACGGACCGCTTCGCTGGACGGTGTCAAGGCGCTCAGCGCGTGAAGCGTGCGCCGTCGGTGATGTAGGGGACGTAGCGGAAGTCGCGGATGAGCGCGATCCGGCCCTCGTGCCAATGCACCTGCACGAAGTAGGCGGGCGTGGGGCTCGATGCGGGACGGTAGATCGCGATGACCGGCACGCCCTCGACGACGCCCGGTTCGGCGCGCAGATCCTCGACCTCGATGATCTCGGCGTAACGTGTGTAGTACTGCGCCGCGCCGGGGCCGCGACGCTGGGTGCGCGAGACCACGTCGAGCCGCGCTTCTTCGGTGAACTGCGCGCGCAGCGCGTCCCAGCTGCGCGCGTTGAACAGATCCGCGTAGCGCTGCAGCCGCTCCCGGTCTTCCGCGTGCAGCGTGGCCGGCGCAGGTGGCCGCGCGGCCCTGATGGTGGCGCGGGCGCGAACGAGCGCGGCCTTGACCGCGGCGACCGTCGTATCCATCGTCGCCGCGACCTCCTGGAGCGAGTGCCCGAGCACGTCCTTCAGCGCGAGCGCGCTCCGCTGCAGCGCCGGCAGCGACGTGAACAGGACCAGCGCCGTCTCCACCAGCGCGGGATCGGCGCCGGGCTCATCGGTGTCGGTGGCGTCGGGCACCTCGGCCACCACGTCCACGTTCTTGTGCTCGTATCGTCTCAAGAAGTCCATGGCGGTATTGTGTGCGATGCGGAAGAGCCAGGGCCTGAGCGGCGGCGCCTCGTCCATCTGGCCGAGCGCGAAGTAGGCCTTCGCCAGCGTGTCCTGTACCACGTCCTCGCCGTCGAACACCGAGCCGGTCATGCGCGCGCAGTAGCGGTGTAGCTCGGGCCGCACCTCGGCTACGAGATCCATGAAGCGCTGCCGCGCCTCGGCAATCGCCGGCAGGAGCGGGTCGGTCATCCGAGGGGCTCGACACCTTTTCCGCTGACCGCGATCGCGGTCACGCCGGCCGCCACGTCACCGCGCAGCCCGCCCACGATGGCGGCGGCTACCTTCTGCGCATCGAGTGGCACCTCGAATCGCCTCATGTACTCCTGCGGCGTGATGCCCTGCCACGCCGCATACGACGACGAGGCGAGAGCACCGATCTTCGTACCCTCGATGAGCTGTTTGGGCAACACGGCGAGGAAGCGGATGCCGAGCTTCCTCGCGTTCGCGTGCGTCTGCGCATAGCCTGCGAGCAGCCACTGCATGCGCTTGGCGCCCGCATAGCCACCCGAGAGGTGTGAGCCGTTGATGGCCGCTCCGCTCGAGACGACGATCACCGCGCTGCCCTCGCGCAGCGGCGTCGTGACCGCCGCTCTCATGAAGTGAAAGGCCGCCTTCAGATCCGTGTTCCACGTCTCCGAGAACGATTCCCAGGTCTGCTCGCCGAGCGGCCCCATGGGCGGCTGGATACCCGCCGCGAGCACCACCAGATCGGGCTTGAGCTCGCGAATCAGGCGATCGGCGACCGCCGGATCGGATGCGTCCGCCTGCACCGTCTCGAC
>DATFWO010000005.1:0-5775 GCA_035259205.1 Burkholderiales bacterium
GGCGCCGGGATGTTCGTGCAGCCGCACGGCATACACGTCGACCGGGACGGCAACGTGTGGGTGACCGATTCACAGGGAAAGGACGGCAAAGGCCATACGGTCGTCAAGTTCAACCAGGACGGCAAAGTGCTGCTCACCCTCGGCAAGGCGGGCGTCGCCGGCGACGGCCCCGATGCCTTCAACGCGCCGTCGGACGTCATCACTGCGCCGAACGGCGACATCTTCGTCGCCGACGGGCACGGCGGCGACACGAACGCGCGCATCGTCAAGTTCTCGAAAGACGGCAAGTTCATCAAGACGTGGGGCAGGAAAGGCACCGGGCCCGGCGAGTTCGATACGCCGCACGGGCTCGCGATGGACAGCCAGGGCCGGCTGTTCGTCGGCGACCGCAGCAACAACCGCGTGCAGATTTTCGATCAGGACGGGAAATTCCTCGAGGATTGGAAGCAATTCGGGCGGCCGAGCGGCATCTACATCGACCGCAACGACGTGCTTTACGTCGCCGATCACGCGTCGACCCCGAAGAACAATCCGGGCTTCAAGCGCGGCGTCAGGATCGGCAGCGCGAAAGACGGCTTGGTCAAATCCTTCATACCCGGGCTCGGCGCCGATCCGGACGGCCTGATCGTGGGTGAAGGCGTCGTTGCCGACGCGCAGGGCAACGTCTATTGGGCGGAAACCGCGAACGGGATGACGGTACGAAAGTTCGTACGGAAATAGGCGACCGCCTGCCGCGATTTCATCGCATGACCGGGGCGCGGAGATAGCTCGTGCACGGACTGACGCGAGCATGGCTGCCCGCTCGAGCACCCCTGTGAAAAACCCGTGAGGTATCAGCGCATCTAGGCCTATTTGATGACAGGCGGCACCTCCCCCTGAACTTTGCCGAGGTCCGCTGCTCCAACTCACGGGTGCGAGACCTGCCCGCCGATCCCGTTTCTCCGATGGCATATCGAGCGCGCGGGCGAGTAATTCTTGCCGATCAGCTGCGGGGAAGCACCTCGTGAAATATTCCCTCATTCCGTCATGAATCCCGCACTGACCGCCTGTCCGGAGTGCGATCTCGTCCAGCGTGCACCGGAGTGCGTGGAGACCTGTAACGTGCATTGCCGCCGGTGCGATGCGCTCCTCTATCGCTTTGTTCCCCATCTTCTGGACACCGCGCTCGCGCTCACGCTCGGCACGGCGGTCCTGTTCGTCATAGCGAATATTTATCCCGTCATGTCGCTCGATTTGCAGGGACGGCACGTGTCGGCCACCCTGGGGGGCCTCGCGCAGGCGCTCGCCGCGGCAGGCATGACGAGCGTCGGTGTCCTGGTGTTCGTCACCCTCCTGCTGATGCCCGGACTGGAGATACTGGCATTGC
This sequence comes from Burkholderiales bacterium, assembly GCA_035259205.1. Taxonomy (GTDB): domain Bacteria; phylum Pseudomonadota; class Gammaproteobacteria; order Burkholderiales; family SG8-41; genus SG8-41. The sequence continues at coordinate 1,367 of DATFWO010000005.1, forward strand.
TCTACTTGCTCGTTCCGTTGCGCTTCGGCAGCGCGCCGCGGCGCATGGGCCTGGTCTCGCGCCTCCTGATGTCGATCAAGGAGTGGAGCATGGTGGAGGTGTTCGTCCTCGCGGCGGTAGTGTCCATCCACCGGCTGGGACAGATCGGCCGGCTCGAGCTGCAGCCGGCGTTCTGGGCCATAGCCATGGTAATGATCCTGCTTGCCGCTATCGATACGGTCTTCGATTCCCGCACGTTGTGGGCGCGCGCCGCAGGGAGGATCGCATGAGCGCGATGGCGGCGCGGGCGGGCCTGCTGCTGTGCGAGGTCTGCGGGTTGCTCAATCGCCGCGGCAGACCGCGGCCGGGCCGCCTGTCGTGCGCGCGCTGCGGCAACACCCTGCACGCTCGCAAGCCGGACAGCTTCGCGCGCACGTGGGCGCTCCTGATCACCGCCTACGTGCTGTACATCCCGGCCAACATCCTGCCGGTGCTGGAAACCAGATCGCTCACGGACAGCACCCACGACACCATCCTCGGCGGCGCCATCCGCCTCTGGTCGCAAGGCGCGTGGCCGCTGTCCGTCATCATCGTGATCGCGAGCTTCGGCGTGCCCCTCGCGAAGCTATTCGTGCTCACTTACCTGCTGGCGACCGTGCAAAGCGGCAGTACCCGCAACGCGCTGCGGCAGACGCAGCTCTACCGCGTCGTCGATTTCATCGGCCGCTGGTCGATGGTCGATCTCTACGTGGGCGGATTGCTCGTCAGCCTGGTGCAGTTTCCTCCTTTCGCGACTGTTACGATCGGGCCGGCGGCCGTCGCGTTTGCCGGCGTCGTCGTGCTCACGATCATGGCCTCGCGCAGCTTCGACCCGCGGCTGCTGTGGGACGCGGACACGCGGCGCGCAACCCGGGCGGTGCAAAATGGCTGACGTCCCCGACCATCTGACAGGCGCCGACATCCCCGAGGCGGTAAACGATACCCGCAAGTCGCGGTGGGCGCCGCTCGTCTGGGCGGTGCCGGTCGTCGCGGTCGGCGTGGGCGCGTGGATCGCGGTGCAAAGCCTGCTCAACCTCGGCACCGCGATCCAGATCACCTTCAAGTCGGGCGAAGGCCTCGAAGCAGGCGCCACGCGGATCAAGTACAAGGACGTCGACATAGGGACCGTCAAATCGATCGAGCTCACTCCGGAACGCGACGTGCTGGTCAAAGCCGAGATCAGGGCCAAGGCCAAGGACCTCATCGTCGAGGACAGCCGCTTCTGGATCGTGCGGCCGCGCATCACCGGCGGGCAGGCCCTCGGGCTCGGCACCTTGCTGTCCGGACCGCACATCGCCATGGATCCCGGCAAATCGCCCGCGCATCGCAGCGTCTTCGAAGGCCTGGAGAATCCCCCGCCCATAACCACCGACGTACCCGGGCGCTCATTCGTGCTGCGCGCGGCCGACCTGGGATCGGTGGACGTCGGCTCGCCGGTCTACTTCCGCCGCGTGCGGGTCGGCAAGACCATATCGACCGAGCTCGATCCGTCGGGAAAGGGCGTGGTGGTCAGAGTGTTCGTAAACTCGCCTTACGATCGATACGTCACTACCGCGACGCGGTTCTGGGACGTGAGCGGCCTCGAGGTATCCATAGACTCGAACGGCTTGCGCCTGGAAACCGAGTCCCTCGTCGCCATCCTGATCGGCGGCGTGGCCTTCGAAGAGCCGCCCGATGCGCGGAAGACGGGGCAGGCGGCGGCGGATGCGGCGTTCGTCCTGCATCCGAACCGCGACACGGCGATGAAGGAGATTTACTCGACGAAGGACAGCTACATGCTCCACTTCACCCATTCCGTGCGCGGATTGTCGGTCGGCTCGCCGGTGGACTTTCTTGGCGTGCAGGTGGGCGAAGTCACAAGCATCAAGCTCGACTACGACCGCGCGCAGGGGGCGATACATCCGGCTGTGGAGATCAATGTCTATCCCGAACGCCTGTCCGCCAGGCTCCGCGACCGCGGGCCGGCGTACGAGCCCGGCCGCCAGGCCCAGACGCTGCAGCGCTTCGTGGACCGCGGCCTGCGGGCGCAATTGCGCACAGGCAACTTCCTCACGGGTCAGGTGTACATATCGCTCGATTTCTTTCCGAAGGAAGCCAGGATCAAGATCGACGCCAGCAAGACTCCGCTCGAGATCCCCACCATGCCCGGCGGCTTCGAGGAGCTGCAGGCGGCAGTCACGAACGTGGCGAAGAAGCTCGAGAAGGTACCGTTCGACGAGCTCGCCACCGATTTCCGCAAGAGCGTCGCCTCGCTCGATGCGACCCTGCACGACGTCAGCGCGTTGGTGGCGCGGGTGAACAACGAGGTCACTCCCGAAGTGCGGGCGACCCTGGAAGAGGCGCGCGCGACTCTCGCCAAGGCGCAGGGTATGCTGGCGGACGATGCGCCGCTGCAGGGTGACCTCAGCACCACGCTGCGCGATGTCAGCCGGGCCTCGCAGGCCGTGCGCAGTCTGGCCGACTATCTCGAGCGCCACCCCGAGTCGCTGCTGCGCGGCAAGCGGGAGGACGCACAATGAACCAGGGCTCCACGGCGGCATGCCTGGTGGTGATCGCGCTTGCGGGCTGCGCGGCGGGCAGCTCACCCAAAACGAATTTTTACGTGTTGAACGTGGAGGGAAAACCCGCGCGGGGCGAGGCTGTGGCAGGAACGCCCGTCAACGTATCGATAGCGCGCGCCGCCATACCCGGCGTGGTGGATCGTCCGCAGATCGTTGCGCGCACCGCTGCGAACGGCCTGGAAATCCTCGATTTTCACCGCTGGGCGGAGCCGCTGCAGGAGGCGATCCCGCGCGTTGTCGCGGGCGACCTCGCGCTCGCGCTCGGCCCGCGCTACGTCGTCGCCGCCGGCGCCGTACCCGGCGTACCGCCCGACATACGGGTGTCGCTCAACGTGCAGCGCTTCGAAGCGGTGATGGGAGCGGGCGTAACCGTGGAGGTTTTGTGGAGCGTACGCCCCGCCGCGGGCGAGGTCCGCGCCGGGCGGTCCTTGTTCGAGGAACGCGCTACAGAGAGCGGGCCTGCGGGTATCGCCGCCGCCTACAGCCGCGCATTGGTTGGAGTTGCGCAGGACATCGCCGCTGCAATCGCAACCGCGTCCGTCACGGCTTTTACTCGATCACAACCCTCGCGCCCCTGATCCCGGCGGTCGTCGCCCCGGACGCGACAGGCCACAGTGCTTGCCGTTGACGTCCGTCTCTCGTCACGCCGTTCGTAATTTGGCGACCACGGCCATGTCGGGCTCGACGCCAAGGCCCGGTTTTTGCGGTACCGGAAGACAGCCGTTCCTGTCCGGCATGATGGCGTCGTGCAGCGGGTTCACGGCGAAATCCGCGTCGTAGCGCTCGACGAGACGCTCTCCCGTCATGGCCGCTATGCAATGGATGGACGCGATCAACCCTGGCCCGAAGTACGCGGAATGGGGCACGACGGCGACGCCGTGTGCGTCGGCGAGCGCCGCGACCTTGCGCATCTGCGTGATACCGCCCACCTTGGTGACGCTCGGCTGCGCATAGGTCAGCGCCCCGGCCGAGAGCATGCTCTTGAATTCCGGAAGCATCGCATTTTCGCCGGCCGCCGTGGGTATGCCACCTTGAGCCTGCACGCGGGCGAGGCCCGCATGGTCCTCCGGCGGCCACACCGGCTCTTCCAGCCATTTGAGGTTGAACGGCTGCAACTGGCGCGCCATGGCGATCGCCTCGCCGACAGTCCACGGGCAATTGCAGTCGACCATGAGCGCGACCTCGGGCCCGGCGGCATCGCGCGCCGCCTTGATGGGCGCGACGGTGATCTCGTGCAGCTTGATGTGGCGGTAGCCGCGCTTCAGCGCGCGCTCCACGTGGTGGGCAACGGCACGCGGCTCGCCGTAGCGCAGCAGGCTCGCATACCCGGACAGCTCCGGGCGCGGCGAGCCGCCGAGCAGGCGGTAAAGGGGCAGCCCGGCGACCTTCCCCGCGATGTCCCATAGTGCGATGTCGATTGCTGAGAGCGCGTACATCGCGGGACCGTTGCGCCCGACACCGGCGAGCCCGCGTTGCAGCTCCTCCACGAGCGCGTTGATGGCCGCGGGATCGCGTCCGACGCACATTGGTCCGATGAAAGAGTCGAGCGCGGCTTTAGTCGCCGTGTAGATGCGATGGCCGAATCCCTCGCCCCAGCCGCTCACGCCCTCGTCGGTATCGATGCGCACCAGCAGCGTATCCATGCTGGTGCGGGGCTTCCCGCCCTGCTGCGGAAGGATGGATCCCTCAATGATCATCGGCATGTTGACGACGATCGTTTCGACTTTGGTTATCTTCATTTCTGGTGATCGTGATAAGTGATACGTGATACGCGACCGATGACAGGTGTCAACTAACCGCGCTGCCGCGGCAGCTACCGCTTACCATTTA
>DATFWO010000006.1:0-16105 GCA_035259205.1 Burkholderiales bacterium
GTGCTGCGCCACGCGTTTGCAGCAATCGCTGCATCAAATTCCGCGACGAACGCGGCCTTCGCCTCTTTAGGGTCGTCCTTCCACGCTAGCAGCGAGACCCACTGACCGTTTGTTGCGCTTCTTGTACACCCGCCTTTTAGGTGCGGTATACGCACTGCAGCACAAATCATGATGCAGTGCGCTAATTCGTAATGTTTTTCCTCCACGTTGTGGAATTTATCACTAAGGCCAGGAAATACAGGTTATTTTTTCTCAGTATGGATATTCGAGAAATTTGTTGCATCGCCAAAAATGCTCCGTATACTGGACTCAGATCACGACTTCGTTGTTGCTACCGCAGCAACGAAGCAGCAACCCCCGATCACCCGTCGCGGGTTCTTCTGGTCTGCCAGACGATCTCTGGCCGCCGTGTGACCTGCGCTCCAGCATGCGGGCCGTAAACACGCCGCCCGACTGCAGCGCTGCGAACCGGAGGCCGGTCCGCCACGCTGGCCGATCTCCGATTTTTGAACGTGCACAAAGGAGATCGGTATGAAGAATCTGGCCGCCATAACGGCGATTAAGGAAGATTGGGAACAGAATCCGCGCTGGCGTTCTGTCAGGCGCGACTACACCGCGGAAGACGTCTGCCGTCTCCGTGGATCGCTTGTCATCGAGCATACTCTCGCCCGGCGCGGCGCCGAGAAGCTGTGGCGCCTGCTTGCCAGCGAGCCCTACGTCAACACGCTCGGTGCGCTCACCGGGAACCAGGCGGTGCAGCAGGTGCGTGCGGGGCTGCGGGCCATCTATTTGTCGGGCTGGCAAGTCGCTGCGGATGCCAACGACTCGCTGCAGATGTATCCCGATCAGTCGCTTTATGCCGCAAGCTCCGTGCCGACGGTCGTGCGCCGCATCAACAACGCGCTGCAGCGCACTGACCAGATCCAACACGCCGAGGACGACGACGACATCGACTGGTTCGCCCCGATCGTCGCCGACGCCGAATCGGGATTCGGTGGCGTCCTCAACACGTTCGAGCTGATGAAATCGATGATCGAGGCGGGCGCCGCGGGCGTGCACTTCGAGGACCAGCTCGCGTCCGTCAAGAAATGCGGTCACATGGGCGGCAAGGTGCTGGTCCCCACGCAGGAAGCGGTGCAGAAGCTCACGGCAGCGCGACTTGCGGCCGACGTATTGGACGTGCCGACCGTGCTGCTCGCACGCACCGACGCGGAAGCCGCGAATCTGCTGACCGCTGACGTCGACGAGAACGACAGGCCATTCCTCACCGGCGAGCGCACCGCGGAGGGCTTCTTCCGTGTCCGCAATGGCCTGGACCAGGCGATCTCGCGCGGCCTCGCGTACGCGCCCTACGCCGATCTCATCTGGTGCGAAACCGCAACGCCGGACCTCGTCCACGCGCGCAAGTACGCCGAGGCGATCCGCAAGGTCTATCCCGACAAAATGCTGGCGTACAACTGTTCGCCGTCATTCAACTGGAGGCGCCACCTTGATGACGCCACCATCGCCAAGTTCCAGCGCGAGCTGGGTGCGATGGGCTACAAATTCCAGTTCATCACCCTCGCCGGCTTTCACTCGCTCAACTACGGCATGTTCGAGCTGGCCCGGCGCTATGCGAAGGAGGGCATGTCCGCTTATGTCCCGCTGCAGGAAGCTGAATTTGCTGCGGAAAAAGCGGGCTATAGCGCGACTCGCCACCAGCACGAAGTGGGTACGAGTTATTTCGATGCAGTCACCCAGGTGATCCAGGGCGGACATTCTTCGGTTACTGCCCTGCATGGCTCAACCGAAGAGGCGCAGTTTCACGACCGGGATAGCAACCGGCTGCACGTGGCATGACTCTGTTTTTTCGTGAGGAAATGCCTACACGCAACGCGGCTCGGCACCGGTATAATGCACTGCAACATCGGGCGTGAATCTTATTTTCACGATATAAAAAGATCGCGCCCGAGCAGTGTGTGTGCACTAACCAATTAATGGAATCTCTTTCAGGAACAAGACTATGGACACTTCAGCCCCCCTTCCCGGCATTCAGATTCGCGGCCCGGCTCTGCCCGGCTACTCCAACGTACTCACGCCACAGGCTCTCGCCTTCACCGCAAAGCTTGCGCGCAAGTTCGAGGGGCGACGACGGGAGCTGATGGCGCTCCGCGACAAGCGTCAGGTCGAGTTCGCTGCCGGCAAGCTGCCCGATTTTCTGACCGCGACGAAAGCCATCCGGGAAACCGACTGGACCGTGGCTCCCGCGCCTCGTGATCTGCAGGACCGCCGCGTCGAAATCACGGGCCCGACCGACCGCAAGATGGTGATCAACGCGCTCAACTGCGGCGCAAACGTGTTCATGGCTGATTTCGAAGACTCGAACACGCCGAGTTGGCAGAACATGGTCGAAGGTCAGATCAATTTGCGCGATGCCGTCAATCGCACCATCGAGTACGACAGTGCGGAGGGCAAGCGCTACCGGCTCAACGAAGAGACCGCCACATTGTTCGTGCGCCCGCGCGGCTGGCACCTGATCGAACGGCACGTCCTGGTGGACGGCAGCCCCATCTCGGGTTCGATATTCGATTTCGCCCTGTATTTCTTTCACAACGCGAAGGCGTTGCTCGCGCGCGGCAGCGGGCCCTACTTTTATCTGCCCAAGCTGGAGAGCCATCTCGAGGCGCGCCTGTGGAACGATATCTTCGTCGCTGCCCAGCGTGAGCTGGGAATCCCGCAAGGCACGATCAAGGCGACGGTGCTCATCGAAACGATACTCGCCGCGTTCGAAATGGACGAGATCCTGTACGAGCTGCGCGAGCATTCGGCGGGGCTCAATATCGGGCGCTGGGACTACCTCTTCAGCTGCCTCAAGAAATTCCGGTCGGACAAGAATTTTTGCCTCGCCGACCGCGCGCAGGTCACCATGACCGCGCCGTTCATGCGCGCGTACGCCCTGTTCCTCGTCAAGACCTGCCACCGCCGGAACACGTTTGCGATGGGCGGCATGGCGGCGCAGATCCCGATCAAGAACGACCGCGCGGCAAACGAGGCGGCGATCGAGAAGGTGCGCCAGGACAAGATCCGCGAAGTGACGGATGGGTGCGACGGCACCTGGGTTGCGCATCCCGGCCTGGTGAAGATCGCAAAGGCCGTGTTTGACCAGCACATGCCGACCGCGAACCAGATCCACAGGAAGCGCGACGACGTCGGAGCCACGGCACGGGACCTTCTCGACTTCAGACCCGAGCAGCCGATCACCGAAAACGGTCTGCGCAACAATATCAGCGTCGGAATCCAGTACATCGGATCCTGGCTTGCCGGCAATGGCTGCGTGCCGGTTTTCAATCTGATGGAAGACGCCGCAACGGCGGAGATCTCGCGCTGCCAGGTCTGGCAGTGGATCCGCAGCCACAAAGGTGTTCTGGCGGACGGCCGCAAGGTCACCAAAGAGCTGGTGCGAGCGCTGCTCTCCGAAGAGCTCGCCAAGGTGAGGTCGTTGCTGGGCGAAGCGGGCTGGCGCGCCGGACGCTATGAAGAGGGGGCGAAGCTCTACGAGCGGATCACGACCAGCGACGATTACGTCGAATTTCTCACTCTGCCCGGCTACGAGTTGCTGACGAACAGCCTGGACGAGCCCGTTGCAGTGTAGGCCGGAGCCGTCGCTCCGGCTTTCCGAGCGGGCCGCTGCGCGCAGCGGCTCGCTATGCCTTACTGTATTGTTTTTACACGACTTCTGCGCGCCCCGGTCGGTCGCCGATCGACGCGACTGTCAACCAGCCTTCGGCCCCGAGCGTTATCCGCGTTGACCGTAAATCCGGTCGCTGTACAAAAATGTTCAACTCACCAAGAGGAAATCTCATGAGCAAGCTGTTGTCGGTGCTGGTGGCTGCCGTCTTCGCGGCGGTGGCTGTTACTCCTGTCGCCTTCGCGCAGGACAAGAAGGATGAAGCCCCCAAGAAGGAAATGAAGAAGGGCGACGACGCGAAGAAGTCCGAGGGCAAGAAAGGCGAGCCCACGGACGCAGGCAAGAAGGAAATGAAGAAGGGCGACGACAAGAAAAAGGCGGACGACAAGAAGTAACAGCCGCTTCCATAAAAAGGCAGGACTACGTCCTGCCTTTTTTTTCGCCGCGACTGGCGTCGCGACTCCATAGCCGCGCCATGACATTGCCATAGCCCGGAATTTGGGCTACGCTAGCGCCGCTCAGTCGAGCCCCGTCGGATTGGCCGCGGGAATTGAACGGTTTTGCCGGGAGGAAACGACATGAAGAAATTGCTTGCTGCAATCTTCGCGGGCCTGTTCGCGCTTGCCGCGAGCGCGCCCACGATCGCGCAGGACAAGAAAAAGGATGAACCGAAGAAAGAAATGAAGAAGGGCGAAGGCAAGAAAAAGGCCGAGCCCAAGAAGAAGGCCGAACCCAAGAAGAAGGAAGCGAAGAAGAAGGACGACATGAAGAAGTAGACGCGCCTCTTCCTCTCGAAGGCGGGGCCTTTGCCCTGCCTTTTTTTTCGCCGCCAGATCGGGCCGCGCATGCGACGCGCGCCGGAGCGGCCGTCCGCGTTAAAATGCGCACCATGATCTGGAAACCCAGCGTGACGGTAGCAGCCGTGGTCGAGCGCGACCGGCGCTTCCTGCTGGTCGAGGAAGAGACCGAGCGTGGACGGCTGTTCAACCAGCCCGCCGGGCACCTCGACCCCGGAGAATCGCTGGTCGAAGGCGTAGCGCGGGAAGCGCTCGAGGAAACCGCGTATTCGTTCAGGCCGACGGCGCTGGTCGGCGTCTACCAATATCACGACGCGGGCGGCGACGTTACCTATATCCGCTTTGCATTCACGGGCGATCTGACCGGGCATGCGCCGGACCGCAAGCTGGATGCGGGAATCATCCGTGCCGTGTGGCTCGCCCCCGAGGAAATCCGGCGCGAATCGAGCCGTCACCGTTCACCGCTGGTGATGCGCTGCATCGACGACTATCTCGCCGGCCGGCGCTACCCCCTCGCGGTCCTGCATCAGCACCGCGCATAGGCGTTACCGCAGCGAGCTCGCGGTTTTCCCCGAAAGAAGCTGCGTCTCTGCGGCCAATTGACGAACCGGACAGCCCGAACGCAACCATGACTGGCAAGCACGTCGTGGTCGGCATGTCGGGCGGTGTCGACTCCTCCGTCGCCGCCCTGCTCCTCAAGCAGCGCGGCTACGAGGTCTCCGGGCTGTTCATGAAAAACTGGGAGGACGACGACACCGCCGAGTACTGCACTTCACGGGAGGACCTCATCGATGCGGTAGCAGTGGCCGAGCGCATCGGCATCGACATCGACGTCGTCAACTTCTCCGCCGAATACAAGGAACGCGTGTTCAGCGCGTTCCTGCGCGACTACGAGTCCGGGCGCACGCCCAATCCCGATGTGTTGTGCAACGCCGAGATCAAGTTCCGAGCCTTCCTCGATCATGCGCTCGCGCTCGGCGGCGACTACATCGCGACCGGCCACTACGCGCAGATACGTGAACTGGACGGACTCTACCAGCTGCTCAAGGCCGAAGATGGCACGAAGGACCAGAGTTATTTTCTCTATCGGCTCGGGCAGCGTCAGCTCGCGAAGACGCTGTTTCCCCTCGGCGGGCTATACAAGCGCGACGTGAGGGAAATGGCCCGCCGGGCGGGACTGCCGAATCACGACAAGAAGGATTCGACTGGTATCTGCTTCATCGGCGAAAGGCCCTTCCGCGAATTCCTGAACCGCTATCTTCCCGACAACCCCGGAGAGATCCGCAGCCCGGAAGGCGCGGTGCTCGGACGCCACCGGGGGTTGATGTTCTACACGCTCGGGCAGCGTCAGGGACTGAGCATCGGGGGCACACGCCTTGGAAGCGGCGAGCCATGGTACGTTGCCGCCAAGGACATGGGGCAAAATCACCTGCTCGTCGTGCAGGGGCACGAGCATCCCGCTCTCTATCGCGAGCGGTTGACGGCGATGGATCTCAACTGGGTGAGCGGAGCATTGCCGCATTGCAACTGGGTCTACGCTGCCAAGACGCGCTACCGCCAGAAGGATGCGCCATGCAGCATCGTGGCGCTGGCGCAGGACCGCTGCGAGATCGAGTTCGCCGAGCCGCAATGGGCCGTCACTCCGGGCCAGTCCGTGGTGGTCTACGAGAGCCGGGTTTGTCTGGGAGGAGGGATCATCGAGGGCTGAGGGCGGAAGGCTGAGGGATGAAGTCGAATACGCACCGATCCTGCCGCTCTCTCATCCCTCATCCTTCATCCCTTATCCCTACGCCGATGGCGGAGCGGTGTCCCTGAACGACGGGCGCTGCACCAGCCGCTCCGTCAACCTGGCGAGGTTGGGATAAGCCTTGCGCCAATTCAGCTCGGGCAGCCGCAGATCCAGATAGCCAAGGGAGCATCCTACGGCAATGTCGGACAGATTGTAGGAGTCCCCGCTGCACCAATTGCGTGCGCCGAGTTCCTCGGCCATCATGACCAGCGCTCGGTCTATCTTGCCCTGCTGACGCTCGATGACGTTCGGCAGCTGCTGGCTGGCCGCACGGCGCTTCTCCGCGACAACCGCCACCGTAGCGTCCGTGCAGCCGTCGGCGAGCGCCTCCCAGCGCCTCACCTGTATGCGCTGGCGTATTTCATCGGGTATCAATCTGGCCACCGGGCTCGCGCTGTCGAGGTATTCAACGATGACCCTCGAATCAAAGATAGTCGCCCCGTCGTCCGTGATGAGCACCGGTATCTTGCCCAGCGGATTGTAAGCGGGCACCTGGGTCGAGGGGTGGTTCGGCGGGTCCACTACGAACTCGTAGTCGATGCGCTTTTCCGCGAGCACCACGCGCACCTTGCGCGTGAACGGGCTGGCCGGCGATCCGATGAGCTTCATCTGGTGGACTCGTTCACTGGCGGCCGAAAAAACGCGCGCCATTATATCATCGGCTTAACGCGCTTCCGGGCCGACGGATGACGATCCTGCAATCGTGACCTTGACGCTCGCTTGGGGCGGGAGGTAGTCTTGAATCGGTCCTACCATCAACTCGTCAACTGCCCACAACATGAACGTCGTCGCCGAGAAATTTGTTCTGTTCACCCAGCCTGGGTGAAGCAGCTGCCTCAGAGCGAAAGAGTTTCTTTCGAAAAAAGGCGTAGACCACGTCGTGATCGACGTGTTGAACGACCCCGGTGGCCGGGAAAAGCTGCTGTCCCTGGGCGTTCGCAATGTTCCGGTGGTGTCCAAGGGCGAAAACTACGTTTTCGGCCAGAACCTCGAGGATGTCGCCGAATTCGTCGGGCTGCAAGGAACCGGGCACAAGCCGCTGCCGCCGAGCGAGCTGATCAAGAAATGGATCGCGGTGCTGCGCGCCCTGCAACGCTACGCGCGGCAGATGCCGACCGAGCGCATCAACGAAAACGTCATCGACAACCGCCCCCGCTCGATCCGGCTCCTGAACCACCACGCGTTCCGCATCGCCGAGGCCTATCTCGAGTCCGTGATCGACGGCAAGGAGTACGCCGTCCAGCACGCCAATGTCCCGCCCAAGGAGGGCACGCATCTCACCGGCGAATCGATCGCGCAGTACGGGGAAGGCGTGATCGCACGGTTGCAGAAATGGTGGGACGGCGTGGCGGACAAGACGCTCTCCACCAGGATCAAGACCTATTACGGCATGCAGCCGATGCACGTCGTGTTCGAGCGCTCGACCTGGCACTCGGCGCAGCACGCGCGCCAGCTGATGCACGTGCTCGAACGATTCGGCATCGAGCCGAATGGCCGGCTCACGAAGGACGATCTTGCGGGATTGCCGCTGCCCGAACGGCTCTTCGAGTGACCGTTACGGCGTGACTGAAAAGACGTGACCTGAGGATCCAAAAAGCCGCGCAGTGCGCGGCTTTTTTTGTTCCTGTAACTTATCACCTGTCACTTATCAAAGCCCTCGGCTCTCCGCCAGGAGAGACTCCCAGTTTTTCGGCAGGACGATGCGCTTGCTCGTCGGCGGGCCCTGCACGTGATTGCACACGTATCCCTTGGACTGGTTACGCCCCCAGTCTCCGGCCACGACTATGCCTGTCCACTCCGGGCGCTGGAATACCGGGATCAAACGGTTGGGATCGTCGGACTCGTGATACACCGCCGGCAACAGGCCCTGCTTCACGTAGTCGGTCACGCGAAAGCCCGTCTGTCCGCAGTGATATGCGTAGCGCTCGGCCCGCGAGGCCGGCATCCTCACGTTTTCGTAGAGATGCCTGCGGATGTCGTCCTTGGTCCAGCCGTCCTGCGCAAAAACTCTTGCAATGCTCGGGCCCAGGACGATGAGCGGATGCCAGTTCGAATAGACCATGCCGATCGCCGCCCAATAGCCGCACGCCCGTTCGCCGATGACGTCCGCGATGATATTCATGTGTTCCGCGGCGTTCTCGGTTCCCGTATAGGTGGGCGCGCTGATTGCCACGACGCTCTGCACCGTCACCACGTTCTCCCCCGCCTTGAATCCGCGGTCGACGCTGTACGGCTGCCATCCGATCTCGGCGACGGCGTCCTCGTTCTCCGGCAGCACGACGAGAAAGCTCTGGCCGATGCTGCCCTTGTCGGCGCCCTCCGGCGCGTGGTGGAAGCCCGCGATATTGCGCAAGAACAGGCGCAGGAACCGGCCGATGCTCGTGTTCGCCTGCTTGCCCACGCGCATCACGCCCTGGCCATGATTGAACTCGAGCGTCCCGATGATCGGGCCGTTCAGTACGATCAACGATTCCCAGCCGGGTGTCGACCCTGCGTCCTCGACCTTGTAGGACGGGTCGCACACCGCCTCCACCGCCGCCAGCAGGATCGGCATGTACTCCGGCCGGCAGCCCGCCATCACTCCGTTCACCGCAACGTTCCACACCGTTGCTTCCCGGTTGGCCGGCGGGCAGATCCCGATCACCTCTTCGGGGCCGCGGTCCGTGAACCGCATGAAGCGCTCGACGCGGCGCAACGTGGGCGGAATGATCGGCAGCCCGTCGGACCAGAAATTGCGGTAGAAGTGCTCGTTGACTTCATCGAGCGAGCCCGAGAATACGATTTCCCGGGTTGAGGGCGCCTCCGCATCCGGCAGCGTTTCTCTGACCCGGAGCGGCTTCGACAGACCTTCGATCACGCGCGGCAGCAGCACCGCTTCGACCTGGCGCTTGAGCTCTTCCTTGCTGTAGGTCATCGGCACGCCAGGAAATTCGGCGATTGCGAGATCGGGCAACCCCAGGCCTTTCGCCACGACCGCCGCCTGCTTCAGAAATCCGGTGGAGATGATGGACACGCTCGGTACGCCCGCGCGCTCTGTAGCGGCGCTCGCCCGCAACACGGCGGGCGTGCACGCGCCTCAAGCCCCGATGGCCGAGATGACCGCGTCTACCCGGTGCTGCTCGAGCAATCCGGGCACGCGCGCCACCAGCTCGCGCTGCTGCGGGCCATGGACGTTACCGAAGGTGTCGTAGGTGACGAACCGGATGCCGGGAAAGCGCGTCTTGAGCTGTTCGCGGAGGATAGGGAAAATCTCCTCGCCCCGGAACAGATAGTCCCATAATTCCCCGATCACCTTGCCGTTGAGATCGGCCACGCGGGCGCTCGGCGAGCGCTCCTCGTACGCCGGCTTGCCGAGCGGCCAGAGAGCTTCGTAGGTGGGTTCCATATCGGCTCGTGTCTCCATAAGTGCCTTGCCCGTCAGGAAATGTTCTTCGTCGATCTTCCGGTAGTCGCGGTGACGTTACCATAGAGTTGCGATAAACTGTCACGCCCTGCATGCGCCTCCTCAATCCCACGCCGCGTAGCACCGTCCAACCGGGATCCGCCCCGCCATGTTGAGTCCCGCCGCTGCCGCGCGTCGCGCGATCCCTGCCCTCGACCGATTGCTTAAGGTCCCCGCAATCGAGGACCTCGTTGCCCGTTACGGCCGGGTCTCGGTAACCGAAACCGCTCGCGCGCTGCTGGGCGAGGTGCGCGGAGAGCTCGGGCGTCGAGGCTCCCCTTCACCACTGTCCTTTGACGAGCAACGCTTCGTTCAGGAATGCGGCGCACGGCTGGCACGCGACGCTCAGCCCTCGCTCAAGCCGCTGTTCAACCTGACCGGAACCGTGCTGCACACCAACCTCGGCCGCGCCCTCATGCCCGAATGCGCGGCACGGGCGGTAGTGGAGGCAATGACGCGTCCCGTCAATCTCGAGTTCGATCTCGAAGGCGGCGACCGCGGCGAACGCGACTCGCATGTCGAGCGCCGGCTGACACGGTTGACCGGCGCCGAGGCGGCGCTGGTGGTCAACAACAATGCGGCGGCGGTATATCTGACGCTCAACACGCTCGCGCTGCGCAAGGAGGTCCCGGTGTCCCGCGGCGAGCTGATCGAAATCGGCGGCGCTTTCCGCATGCCCGATATCATGGCGCGCGCCGGGGTCAAGCTCGTCGAGATCGGAACGACCAACCGTACCCATCTCAAGGACTACGCCGGCGCCATATCGTCGCGCACCGCCGCGCTGATGAAGGTGCACACGAGTAACTACGAGATCCAGGGTTTTACCGCGTCGGTGACCGAGGACAGGCTCGCCGAGCTTGCGCACAGGCACAAGCTGCCTCTCATCACCGATCTCGGCAGCGGGATGCTGGTGGACCTGGAAGAATACGGCCTGCCGCACGAACCCACGCCGCGCGAGGCGCTCGCCGCGGGGGCCGACGTGGTGACCTTCAGCGGCGACAAGCTCCTGGGCGGCCCGCAGGCCGGACTCGTTATCGGACGCAAGGATCTCATCGAGCGCATGCGCCGGAATCCGATCAAGCGCGCGCTGCGGGTGGACAAGATGACGCTCGCAGCGCTCGATGCCGTGCTTGCGCTCTACAGCAATGCAGAGCGCCTGCGCCAAGTACTTCCCACTCTGAGGCTGCTGGCCCGCCCGCTCGCCGAAATCTCGGAGCAGGCCGGCAGGCTGCTGCCGGCGGTCGCCGCCGCAATCGCAGGCAAGGCCGAGGCGACCGTGGTCGAGTGCAGGAGCCAGATCGGCAGCGGTTCACTGCCGGTTGACCTCCTTCCCAGCTCGGGCATCGCTGTCGTCGCGCCGGGAAAGCGCAGGCATGCGCTTGCCGCGTCGATCAGCGGCGCGTTTCGCGCGCTGCCGATACCGGTAATCGGCCGCATCAAGGACGGCGCCTTCATCATGGACTTGCGCTGCCTCGAGCACGAGAATGAGTTCGCCGCGCAACTTAAGCATCTCGACCTGGATTGCATAAAGCGTGAACCGTGATGGGTGATCCGTGATCCGACATGGGGACACGGATCACGAATCAGGGATCACGAATCACGCCCGATCAACATGATAGTCGCCACCGCCGGACACATCGATCACGGCAAGACGCTCCTGGTGAAGACGCTCACGGGCGTGGACACCGATCGCTTGCCGGAAGAGAAGGCCCGGGGCATCTCCATCGATCTCGGATTCGCGTATCTCCCCCTGCAAGGCGGCGGATTGATCGGGTTCGTGGACGTGCCGGGGCACGAACGCTTCATACGCAACATGCTGGCCGGTGTTTGCGGCATCGATTACGCGCTCCTGGTCGTGGCCGCGGACGACGGCGTGATGCCGCAGACGATCGAGCACCTGCACATACTGGACCTGCTGGGGGTGCGCGAAGGCGCCGCGGTCATCACCAAGATAGACCGCGTTCCCCCCGAGCGCACGCAGCAGGTGGAACGGGATGTCGCGGCGTTGCTGAGCGGGACCGTGCTCTCCGGTATTCCGGTGTTTCCGGTTTCCGCCGTGACCAACACCGGCGTCGCTGCCCTGCGTGATCGCCTGGTGGCGGCCGCCCAGGCCCGTGCGGCGCGCAGCGCCGAGGGGCAGCACTTCCGCTTTGCCATAGATCGCGCCTTCACCATCGCGGGCAGCGGCACGGTAGTAACCGGGACCGTATTCAACGGGAGGGTCGAGACCGGAGACAAGCTCGTGATCTCACCCAAAGGCGCGCCGGTTCGCGTGCGCGGCATCCAGATACGCGGACTTCCGGCCCAACGCGCGGCTGCCGGCGAACGCTGCGCCCTCAATCTCGCGGGAAGCGATCTGGAGACCGTCGCGCGCGGCGATTGGGCACTGGCCGAGGCGATACACGCCCCGACGCAACGTCTCGATGCGCGCGTCACGCTGCTGGCGGGAGAGCCGCTCGAGCACTGGACGCCGTTGCACCTGCATCTTGCGACAGCGGATGTCACTGCCCGCATTGCCATTCCGAAGGGAGCCGAGATCGCTCCCGGCGAATCCGCGCTTGCCCAGTTCGTCCTGGACAAGCCGGTGGGCGCGCTAAACGGCGACCGCTTCATTCTGCGCGATCAATCGGCGCGCCGGACTCTGGGCGGCGGCGTCGTGCTCGATCCGTCTCCGCCCGCAGCGCGGCGCGCTCCGCGCACGCGGCAGACCGAGCTTGCTGCACTCGAGCAGGGCAGCGCGGAAGCGGCGCTCGCCGCGCTCCTCGATTCCGCGGAGGAAGGAGTCGACCTCGGTCGCCTCGAGCGGATCTTCAACCTCCATCCGGAACGCGCCCAACGCATCTACGCTCAGGCCGGGATCGCCATACTGGGACGCGAGCGTCGCATCGCGATAAAGCAAGACCGGCAGACCGAGCTGCGTGAGCGGATAACCGGTGCGCTGGCGGAGTTTCATCGCGGCCAGCCCCAGGCGCTGGGCATGGAGATCGAAGCGCTGCGCAAACGCCTTGCGCCACGGCTCGCCGCCGATGCGTTCCAATCCCTGCTGAGAGCGCTGGCGGACGAGCGCAAGCTGGAGCTTTCGGGTTCCACTGCCCGCCTGTCCGGACACAATGCCACCTCGAATCCAGAGGACGAGAAGCTGTGGCAGATCGTGCTGCCGGCATTACAGGCGGGTGGGGCGACACCGCCGACCGTCCCCGAGCTTGCGGCCGCGCTCAGGCTCAAGGATGCGACACTCAAGGACTTCCTGCACCGGAAGAGCCGGGGCGGCGATCCACTGCGAGTACCACCCGACCGCTTTTACCCGCGCGCGACGCTTGCGGCGCTCGCCGCCACCGCGGCGCAGGTTGCAAAAGCAAGCGCCAACGGCATGTTCACCGCAGCACAATACCGCGACGCCACTGGAACCGGCCGCGGGCTTGCGATCCAGATCCTGGAATTCTTCGACGGCCTCGGTATTACCCAACGCATCGGTGATGCGCGCAAGATGCGCAAGGACCCTGCTGCCATACTGGGAGCAGCCGCCCCCTTCGTGCCCCGCCCCGCGCCGGCTCCCGCGCGGGCGGGATCACCTCAAGGACGCCCCATGAATCAGCATCATAAGCGCTGAAGGAAACGCACTGTGGCGAACTACGACGTGATCGTGATCGGTGAGGGTATCGCCGGGTTGACGTGCGCCCACGATGCCGCGCGCGCCGGGCTCAAGGTTGCAACATTCGAGGCAAACCTGTTCGGGGGCCTGGTCATCAATATCGCGGAGCTGGAGGGCTATCCCGAAGGCCGCCAGACCTCGGGGGCCGAGTTTGCATCCGAGCTCGTGGAGGCCAACGCGGGGCTTAATATCGCCAGCGTCCAGGAGGCGGTCGCATCGATCAAGCCGGCGGGCAGCGGGTTCGAGCTGAAGACGGCGGGGGGCGGGCACCAGGCGCGCCAGCTGGTCGCGGCTTCCGGGGCGCGCATGAAGAAGCTCGGCGTGCCCGGCGAATCCGAGTTCGAGGGACGCGGGGTCTCGCAATGCGCGGACTGCGACGGGCCGATGTTTCAGAACGAAGAGGTCGTCGTGGTCGGAGGGGGGGATTCCGCGCTGCAGGAGGCGCTGGTGCTCGCGCGCTTCTGCGGCAAGGTCCGCGTGCTCCATCGCGGCGAACGCTTTCGCGCCCGGAAGCATTTCGTCGAACAGGTGTCCGCCTCTGAGAAAATTGCGATCGAATGGAACGCGACCGTGGAGGCGATACTCGGCGGCAAGATGGTCGAGAAGGTCCGCGTCAGAAGCACCCGCGATGGCCAGACGCGGGAGCTGGGATGCGCCGGAGTTTTCGTATGCATCGGGCTGGAGCCCAACTCCGACTACCTGCCGCCGGAGGTACGGCGCGACGAGCGCAGCTTTGTCGTGACCGGCGACGCCCTCGAAACCTCCGTGCCGGGCATCTGGGCAATCGGCGCGGTGCGTAGCGGTTACAGCGGGCTTCTGCGCGACGCGGCCGCTGAGGCGCGGCGTGCGGCAGGTTCCGTAGTCACCCGGCTGAAAAAAGCATGATTACATCATCTTGGATACCTGCTCCCGACGACATCGCCCTGCTTCAAAATGTATAGCGCCGTCGCCAGATAACGACACATTATATTTTTGCAAGGTTGTGCATAAGACTCCAAATCGACATTTTCATCCGGTAAGATATTTGGAGGTAGACGTCGCCATACGGGAGGGACGGTGGCTCGCGAGCAAAGCAGCTCCCCGATGCCGGTCGATTGGGAGTTGGTGCACGACACCGGTACAGGTCATACGTGGACGTGGCACCGATTGAGGAAGGATGGCTCGATCGAGCTGACATCGTCGCGCTTGCCAGATTTTGGCGCCGCAGTAGACGACGCTCTCAAGCACGGCTTCAACCCGAATGACCAGCACTGGGTAGTCAGGTCCAAGAGCTTGATGACACGCTTCCCTCCCGGTGAGAAAGCGGTTTGCATGACTCCCGGCGGCCAGGCGTTGGTGCGCGCCGTCGACCGGAGGTCCGCCCCAACAGCGGCGATGCGGGAGCGCACTTCAAAGCCCGCGGCGGCGCAGGAATTCGAGCGTTCGAAGAAGGCCGTCAGAGTCCCCAGGTAACATCCCGGCCAGCATACCTAGTCCGAGTGCGGGCGTCGGTCGTGACGCCCCTACTGTCCCCGCTCCGTCACAGGACCCGCGCGGCGAAGCGCCGCATCCTGATCGAATCAACTGACGACTAGCAAGACAGCATCGTCGGTCCTTCGTCACTGCAATTACCGGTACGGCACCCATCACCCCGGATGAGCCAAAAGCGGCGCCGGGCATGATTCCTGCATTGAGGCCCCGGAAAGCCCAGCTGGGTGCGGTCGGCAGGGGGCAACCTGCTGCCGGCCGGATTGCACATGATGAGGGAGTAGTGAGTGGTGTGGACTTTCGTTGAATCGTGCGCGCGCGGGCAGTTGCCGGTTGCCGAGTGCGGCCCTGTGTTTCAAATTGCCGCCATCGTAATCTTGGTGGTCATGGCGGTTGTGCTTCTCGTCTGGCTCATCTTTCAGGCCGAGCCCCTTGAATTCTTCGGCAGCCCGACCGATCGGCCCGCGACGGGGAGCTCGCGCGCCGGGGCGAGGAACCGTCCGCAGCCGCGTGTCGCCGCGCATCATCGTCCGGGCGAGCGTACGCAAGCAGGTGTGAAGGACGTCAGAGACCGGTCGAAGTAGGTGACGCGTGACTGGAGAAGCGTAATCACCAGTGCGCGCGCCTTAGGCGAGGCTCGTTATCTCCTTTTTAGTTCTGCCGGACCGTGATCGGATCGGCCGCGGGTCCCGAATGTATTCCCGCTGATCCGTGAAATCCCTGGGATTGGCGAGCATTGCGCACCCGGGCACCGCAAGAACTCCGTGGATAGTCTTTTGCCGTGACTCGGCTCGCGAGCTTTTCCGATTTTGCCGCGCGCATAGCTGGGCTTGGTGGATACCGCAGATCGCGCGGCAAACGCGTTACAATCCCGGGACTTGAAGAGTAGCGAGGCACTGTTGCCCTTCATTCAGGAATCTCCGAAGAGAGCGCCGCGGAGATTCCTAAAGGAAGGGAATCGCTCCCGGTGGGGCGGCCGGACTTCAAACCCGGTTGGGGCCGCTTGGCGGTCCTTCGTGGGTTCGACTCCCACTCTCTTCCGCCATTTTTTCGCGCGGCGCGCGTAAAAGTGAACAGGCCCGCGCGGTTCGCCGCCATTTCATCGATAATCACGCGGGAACAACTTCAATTCGTTCACTGTTCACCGTTTACTGTTCACTGCTAACATCGAGGGCCCTGACCAAAGTGAGGTGTCCATGTCGCTCGCGCTCGAACTCGCCGGAAGGATCAACGCTCTTTCGTATGATGAATTGCCGTCTTCGGCAGTTCATTGGGCCAAGGTCGGAATACT
>DATFWO010000007.1:0-4427 GCA_035259205.1 Burkholderiales bacterium
TACTCTCGCCCTCGCGGTTGGAGCCGCTTGTGACTTGTCCCTTGGCATCGGAGAACAGGTTCTCACGTTCCGTACGAAAGCCTGGTCGAGCTTCGCGCCGCCTACATGCCGGATGCCGCTCTGGCCGTCTCAGGACATCCCCCAAGCTGATCCCGGAGGAAGGGTCACCCCCCGGTTTTGGCATCGTCTAATCCGCTTTCGACACTTCATCGACGGTTTGCTTGCGCTCGCCTCTCTCGACCTTGCCTGCCGGGATCATCGTCCTGGCGTTTCCGCAACGCTCACCACCACGGAATTTAACCGCAGCAGCTTGCGGTGGCTTGGGATCAGCACCTGATTGCCGAACCCGAAGGACCTTCCTTCATCTCTCGTACAGTTACGCACCCCCGTTTGGACCGGCGATGCTCGTGTCACACGACCCGAGGCCGACATTCCCACCGCGCGCTCGATAGAATTCTCAATCTGCGCCCGCAGACGAGCTAGCTACGTTCCACCGATTTTTTGATGAACTCAACAAATGCCCGCAGCGGCGCGGGCACGAGCCGGCGCCCGGGGTAATAAAGGAACGGCCCTGGGAAGCGCAGCCACCATGGTTCGAGGACGGGTTCAAGCGCACCAGTGTCGAGGTGACGACGAAGCCAGTCCTCGAAATGGTAGATGATGCCCGTGCCGGCGATCGCAGCATCCACCGCCAGATCGCTCGCATTAACGCGCACGAGCAGCGGCCCTGTGGGATCGACACGCACCGCTTCGCCCTCTCGCTCGAACTCCCATGGCGGCATCGTGCCGCTTTCAAAGCGGCCTCGTAGGCAAGCGTGGCCGAGCAAGTCGCGGGGGTGCTCGGGCCGGCCGTGGCGGGCAAGGTAAGCGGGCGCCGCGGCGGCGGCGAAGCGCTGGACACGGGGCCCGATCGGGATCGCGATCATATCCTGCTCCAATCGCTCGCCGTAACGGATGCCGGCATCGCAACCGGCGGCGAGCACGTCGACGAAGCTGTCCTCGGCGATCACCTCCAGCCGGATTTCGGGATAAGCGGCGAGGAACGGCGGCACGATCGCGGGCAGGACGAGCCGCGCCACGCTGAGCGGGACATTGAGTCGGAGCGTGCCGGCCGGCCGCTCGCGAAAGCGATTCACCACGTCAAGCGCAGCTTCGACTTCGGTCAAAGCCGGTCCGAGCCTCTCGAGCAGGTGCGCGCCCGCCTCGGTGGGAACAACACTCCGCGTCGTCCGGTGGAGGAGCCTGACGCCGAGCTGCGTCTCCAGCCGGCGTACCGCCTCGCTGAGCGCGGAGGCGCTGCTGCCGCTTGCCCGCGCGCCATCGCGAAAGCCCCCGGCGCGCGCCACTGCCACGAAAGCGTTCAGATCACCCAGATCGCTCTTCACTGTTCGCGTTTCCGCACAACCTGTGCGGATTGTGCCAGATTATCGTGGGCTCCGGCAATGCCTAGTTGTCCGTCGACTTGAGAGGAGATCAATCATGCTCGCCGCTGACCAGTCCAAAACGTTCACCCTCGGCGACCGCACGGTGAATCGATCTGGCTACGGGGCCATGCAGCTCGCTGGACCTGGCGTGTTTGGCCCGCCGAAGGATCGTGATGCGGCATTATCAGTGCTGCAAGAGGCCGTCGCGTCAGGGGTGAATCATATTGACACCAGCGACTTCTACGGTCCGCATGTGACGAACCGGCTCATCCGCGAAGCGCTCGCGCCTTATCCCGACGACCTCGTCATCGTCACTAAGATTGGCGCCCGGCGTGACAATGAAGGATCATGGCTTCCCGCGTTCTCACCCGAAGCGCTGACCACCGCGGTGCACGACAACCTGCGCAATCTCGGACTCGACGTGCTGGAGGTCGTCAATCTTCGTATCATGCTGAACCCGCATGGGCCTGCCGAGGGATCGATCGAAGCGCCGCTCACCGTGCTCGCTGAGCTTCAGCGGCGGGGCCTGGTACGTCACATCGGGCTGAGCAACGTAACGCCCGCACAGGTCGCGGAAGGACGGCGGATTTGCGAGATCGCCTGCGTACAGAACCACTATAATCTGGCGCACCGGACCGACGATCCGCTGATCGACGAGCTTGCCCGCGACGGCATCGCCTATGTGCCCTTCTTTCCGCTTGGCGGATTCACACCGCTGCAGTCATCAATCTTGTCCGAAGTCGCTGCGCGCCTTAATGCCACGCCGATGCAGGTCGCGCTCGCCTGGCTGTTTCGCCGTGCGCCCAACATCCTGCTGATTCCGGGTACCTCGTCTATCGCCCATCTGCGTGAGAACCTTGCCGCGGCCGAGCTGAAATTGCCGCCCGACGCGATCACTGCGTTAGCCCGGATTGCGGTAAGCTCAACACGCTGAACGGCGATCGTAGCACTGGGCTCGAATGAGCCCGCTTCAGTGGGGGAAATGACATGAAAAATTCAGCTCTTAGCATCTCGCGGCGAGGACTACTCACTGGCCTAGCCGCGACGCCCGCGCTCGCGCTCGCATCGAGCGGTGCGCTATGGGCGGATGAAGTAGACGCTGCGCAGGCTCGCGCCCAGGCCGCTTTGAAGGAAGCAAAGGGTACGAAGCTTGTTCTGCTGGGAACGGGGGCCGGCCCCAACCCGGGACAAGCGCTACGTATGACATCGCACGTCATGGTGCACGATGGGGCCGCTTATGTGCTTGACTGCGGCCTCGGGCTCACCAATCAGTTCCGCCGCGCTGGAATTCAATTCAGTGCTGTACGCGCCATCTTCATCACGCACCACCACCCGGACCACAACATAGAATATGGGCCGTTCCTGGTAATCGGCTGGATCTTCGGGCTGCAACAATCCGTCCGTGCGTATGGCCCCCCGCCCCTCGTGCAGATGACGGAAGATTACTTCCGCTCTGCGAAGGCGACCATCGATTTCTGGGCTGAGGATTTTCAGAGGAAGCCGCTTGAAATGATTGAGGTGCACGAGCTTACGGGGGCAGGCCGGGTGATGCAGGACGACCTTGTCAGGGTTACGGCGGCACTGGTCGAGCATCCGCCGGTCACGCCTGCCTTCGGCTATCGCTTCGACTTCCCCGACCGTTCAATAGCGTTTTCTGGCGACACCGTGCCGGTTGAGGCAATGGTCCAGTTGGCCAGGGGCGCAGACATTCTTGTCCACGAGGCGATCGACATGCAGGCGATGGAGATCTACAGCCGCGAGAACCTTCGCGTTCCTCCTCAGACGCTTAAAATAGTCATGGATCACATGCGAGCGGGCCACTCGCCGACAGAAGATGTCGGACGAATCGCTCAGGAAGCCAACGTAAAGACACTCGTGCTCTCGCACCTCGCGCCCAATGACATGAGCGTCAGCGATGCCAGTTGGCGCGGTGCGGCGGCTAAGCATTTCAAGGGTGAAATCATCGTCGGTCACGATCTCATGGTGATTTAGCGGCTCAAAATCGGGCGATGGTCGCGGTAGGGACGAGAATTGCTCCTCGCCCCCCGCACAGATCCCGGCGTGCGCTGCTAACGCACCGGGCTCCTCCCTCGGGTCGAACGTCGGGCGTTACGCGGTTTGGGTCCACTTACCGCCCGGCGTACAGCCGCTAGCCAGATCGACGTGGCGACTCGGCTCAGTGTCCGAACCACGGCC
The DNA here is from genome assembly GCA_035259205.1 of Burkholderiales bacterium. Taxonomy (GTDB): domain Bacteria; phylum Pseudomonadota; class Gammaproteobacteria; order Burkholderiales; family SG8-41; genus SG8-41. The sequence continues at coordinate 3,621 of DATFWO010000007.1, forward strand.
GCCTGTCGGCTGTTTCCCTTGGGTGAGGCCCTTCCCTCCACGACCTCCGCCGGAAGTTGCCTTCCCTTGTTCGGTCGCTTCGTCGGTACTACGACCTCATCCGACTTCTCATCCGCGTACATGCTCGGCGTATAGCTTGTGCCTTCCCGAGCCGGCCCGGCACAGGTCCGGGCGCGGGTGAGACCTCCCAGGTTCCGCGCAAAGAGCTTCCCCACGTGCGCAAGGTCTCCGACTGCGCGAGGTTCGTCCCATCCAAGCCACTACGTTATGGGAGATGTTGCCTTCTCTTCAGCAGAACGAGATCGGCACCTCGGAAGTAGACCCGTTTCGCAGCTCAATACTTGGCCCGTGGTCTCCCCTGTGAACGCTTCACGTCGGCCCTCGCGGGACGCCGCGCATCACTCGGGGTCGGGGTGGTTGGCTAGACCTTCCCCGTGGGGGACTTTCACCTCCTATTCTTTGCCAGCTTTTCCTGGCGCACTCGGCTACGGGTCAAGGGCGGCCGTCACGACTACGTCGGCATCGCATCCGCTATACCCCAGATAGCCGACGACTTGCTGCACCGCCCAAGTCGTCGGAGTCGGGTCAAGGGCGGCCATCGCGGGTGCGTTGCCGTGACCTCCGGTGTACCCAGATAGCCGACGACTTGCGCCGCTGCCATAGTCGGCAGCCCTGGGCCACGGCACTAAATCGCTGGGCGATAGTGGCGGCCTGTCTGCGTGCGGGTTAACCAGGTTAGCGATCGCGGATAGCGGGGCGAGGCGTCCTGTCTGAAGGATCGAGGTGTTGTCAACCTCATCCGAGACA
>DATFWO010000008.1:0-58951 GCA_035259205.1 Burkholderiales bacterium
CCGCGCTCAACGCGTCGAGCCGCTCCCCGCGTCCGAGCAGCGTCGCCTGCGGCTTGCCCGCGAACTCGCGCAGCGTGGCCAGCAGGCGCTCGACCGTATCGTCGCGGCAGCCGGCGATCGCGCATCCGAGCCAGTTGAGGACCGCGCGCGCGCCTTCGTGGCGCACCTCCTGCGGGACGTCGTTCCAGCGCGAGGTGGCAATGAAATCGGCCAGCTGTCGCGTGATGCCGCTCACGCGCGCCCAGTCTTCAGTGGAAAAACGAGCATCAGCTTGACCAAGGTAGGTCAGCCGAACGAAGGACGAGGCCGAGAGAGATCTTCTCACCCATCACTCATCACCCATCACTCATCACGCTTTTGGCTTTACTCGGGTTTGATCCCCGCTTCCTTGACGATCCTGACCCAGCGGTCATACTCCCCGCGGATGCGCTCGCCGAACTTCTGCGGCGTCGTCGGGTTGGCGATCATCCCCTGCTGCTCGAGATTCTTCTTCATGTCCGCCGATTCGAGGGCCTTGTTGATCGTCGCGTTCAAGCGGTCGACGATAGGCTGAGGCGTACCCCTGGGTGCCATGGTGCCGAACCACAGCTCGACTTCGTAGCCCGGCAGCGTTTCGGCGATGGTCGGCACGTTCGGCAGAGAATACCAGCGCTTGGCGGTCGTCACGGCGAGCGCGCGCAGCTTGCCGGTGCTCAAGTGCGGCACGATGGGAAGCAGGCTGCCGACGATGATCGGCGCCTGCCCGGAAAGCAGGTCGGTCATCGCCGCGCCAGTGCTCTTGTACGGCACATGCACCATCTTGATCTTCGCCATGCTGCAAAAAAGCTCGGTGGCCATGTGCGTGAGACCGCCGATGCCGCTCGAAGCGTAGGTGAGCCCGCCGGGCTTGGACCGGGCGAGCGCGATCAGCTCCTTGGTTGTCTTCGGCGGCAGCGACGGATGGATCGTCAGGACGAACGGCGTGTAGCCGAACTCGGCGACCGGGATGATGGAATTGATCGGATCGAAAGCCGGCTTGTGAGTGGCTGCGGTGGCGGAAAAGCTGCCCGACATCATCATGATGGTGTAACCGTCGGGGGGCGCCTTGGCGGTCATTTCCATGCCGATGATGCCGGCGGCGCCGCCGCGGTTGTCCACGACGAACTGCTGGCCGAACGCCTCCGTCAACTTGGCGGAGACCTGGCGGGCGGTGATATCGCTGCCGCCGCCAGGGGCAAATGGAACGACCACCCGCACCACTTTCGCCGGATACTGCTGGCCCAGGGCGGCGCCCGCAGCCGCGAGCATGACTCCGGCGGCCACGGCACGGTGAATTGTCGACCTCATGTGTCTTTCCTCCTGTGACTGTTTGGATTCACTATTGCATGCGGGTTCAGACGGGGAACCGCTGGCGCAGTTCCGCACATTGCTCCGGCGACAAGGTCCGGATGCGCTGGCCTTTCAGGAGCAAAAAGAGCCTTGCGGTTGCCTCCAGCTCTTCGACGGCATCGCTGGCCGCTGCGAGACTGCCGCCGGCGACCACCGGACCGTGATTGGCAAGGAGCAGCGCGTGATGCTTGTCGGCAAAGCCTCGCACCGCCTCCGCCAGCTTCAGGTCGCCGGGCGCGTAGTAGGGAACGAGCGGCAGCGTTCCGATACGCATCACGTAGTACGCCGTTATCGGCGGCAGCACGTCCTGTCGATCGATTTCCTCCAGAACCGACACGGCCACCGAGTACGTCGAATGCAGGTGGATAACAGCCTGGTTGCCGCTGCGCTCCTGATACATCGCCAGATGCAGAAAGCTCTCCTTTGATGGCGCGTCGCCTCCCAGCAGCTTGCCCGTCCAATCGAGCTTGGACAGGCGCGCGGGATCGAGCCGCCCCAGGTTGGAGCCCGTCGGCGTGAGGAGCCATCCATCCTCGCAGCGGGCGCTGATGTTGCCGGTGCTGCCGTGCGTAAGGCCGCGTTCGAATATCGACTTCGCGACCTCGCAGATCTGCTCTCGTAAAGCGCTTTCCTTCATCGGCTGTTCCGCCATCGTTCGCGTCCTTTGCGCTGAGCCTTACAGCTGGTCGAAGGCGCGGGTGAAAAAATCCGCTGCGCCGAAATTACCGGATTTCAGCGCCAGCAAAACCGGCATGGCGCCCGTCGTCATCGTCCACGGCACGCCGGGGTCGATCTGCGGACCTATGCGCAACGCCTGCACGTTGAGCGCCTGCACGACGGCGCCCGACGTCTCGCCACCCGCCACTATCATTTTTCTCACGCCGGCATCCACGAGGCCGCGCGCGACGGCCGCCAGCGCCTGCTCGACGAGCGAGCCCGCGTCGGTCGCGCCCAGTCGCTCCTGGACTGCCTTTACGGCCTCGGGCGTTGCCGTAGAGTAGATCAGGACCGCCGCGTCCGGCAGGAGCGGCTTCGCCCAGCTCAGGGCGCGCTCGACCTCGGGCTTGCCCGCGGCAAGCGCCAGCGGGTCGAGAGCGCAGGCCGAACCGCCCCCGCGCACGAAATGAGCGACCTGGGCGTTCGTCGCCTCGGAGCAGCTGCCCGAGACGATCGCGCGATGGCCGGTTATCTCCGGCAATTCGGAGGCCTTGCCGGGTGCGAGCAACAGGCCGGCCTTTTCGAAATTCTGCGGTAAGCCCAGCGCCACGCCCGATCCCGCCGTCACCAGCGGCATGTCGGCCACGGCGCGGCCCAGGCGCATCAGATCCTCGTTGCAAATAGCGTCCACGATGGCGATGCCGACGCCCGCATCCACGAGCCGGTCAAATCGCTCCCGTACTGCGTCGGGACCGCGCCCGAGATCCTCGTAGCTCACGTGGCCCACCTTGCGCCGGGTCTGCGCTTGCAGAACGCGCACGAGATTGGCATCGGTCATGGGCGTCAGCGGATGGTGGCGCATGCCGGATTCGTTGAGCGGCACGTCGCCGGCAAACAGATAACCCTTGAAAACCGTGCGCCCATTCTCCGGAAAGGCCGGGCAGGAAATGGTAAAGCCGCAGTCGAGCGCGTCCATCAGCGCTTCCGTGACCGGCCCGATGTTCCCGGCTGGCGTCGAGTCGAACGTCGAGCAATACTTGAAATAGACTTGCCGGCATCCCGCCCGCCTCAACCACGCGAGCGCGGCGAGAGACTGCCGTACGGCTTCGGCAGCAGGCACCGTGCGCGACTTGAGCGCGACCACGACGGCGTCCGCCGGTTCGGCGAGCATGTCACGAGGCACGCCGATCGTCTGGACGGCGCGCATGCCGCCACGCACCAGGTTGTTGGCGAGATCCGTCGCTCCCGTGAAATCGTCCGCGATGCAGCCGAGCAGCATGGCATGGCTCTGGTAGTGCTATCCGGCGGATTCTTGCATATTATCCCGGTGGTTTTCACAGGATGAGCCGCATGAGCGCCGCTGCCCGCCTCGACCCGGAACGTCTGATCGATTTCGCGACAGCCGTGTACGCCGGCGCCGGGATGCCGGAGGCCGATGCGCGGCTCGTCGCCGATACGCTCGTGCAGGCGGATCTCTGGGGTCACCAGTCGCACGGCGTGCTGCGCCTGGGCTGGTACCTGGACCGGATCCGCAACAGGGTCATGAATCCGGTGACTCAACCCGAGTTCGTGGTCGACGCGGGTGCAATTGCGGTAATCGACGGCCACGACGGGGTCGGACACGTGCTGACCGTCCTGGCCGTCAAGGAAGCCGCGCGTCGCGCCAAAGCGCACGGCGTCGGTGCGGTCGCCGTGCGCAATTCCAATCATTTCGGCACCTGCATGTACTATACGATGATGGGCGCGCGCGAGGGTTGCGTCATGCTGCTCACGAGCAACGGCGGGCCCGCCATGGCGCCGTGGGGCGGGCGCAGGAAAATCATCGGCACGAATCCCTGGTCCGTCGCCGCGCCCGCAGGACGCTACCCGACGCTCGCCGTTGATATGGCCAATACCGGCGTGGCGCGGGGGAAGATCTATCTCGCCCGCAACAAGCGTCTGCCGATTCCGCTGGGCTGGGCCATCAACGCAGCCGGCGAGCCAACCACGGATCCACAGGAGGCAATCGATGGCATCATCCTGCCGATGGCGGAACACAAGGGCTACGCGATCGCCGTGATGGTGGATCTCCTGTCGGGAGTCCTGACGGGAAGCGGCTTTCTTTCCGCGGTGCACAGCCCCTACAAGACGGCGGAAAAGAGCAATTGCGGCCATCTCATTGTGGCGCTCGACATCGAAGCGTTCCAGCCGCTTGCACAGTTCAACACCCGCATGGAGCAGTTCATCGACGAGATCAAGGCAGTGCCCCTTGCAAAAGGGTTCGATGAAATCTACTACCCCGGCGAGATGGAGGCGAAGAATGCCGTTCGCAACCGCACGGAAGGCATCCAGTTTCCCGACGATACGCTCGCGGATCTCAAGCGGATCGCGGCCGAAACCGGTCTGGGAGCAATGCTGCCGCTCTCCTGATCGGAAGGTATGGCCGGTGGTACCACAAGGAATTGCTCCTTTCTCCTTCGCCCTTCCTCCTTACGTATCCCCCGCCCCTACCCGCTGATGGCGCCCGGGATTAGACTTCGGTAAAGCAATAACCTGGCGCGGGCCCGGCTATGCCCTGAATCATATGAGCCAGGGCTGGCACCGGAGCCCAGGAGGTAGGCCATGGGATCCGAGAACCACGAGCGCGCGGGAGGCCGGAGTGCAACTCTCGCGGCGCAGGTGTACCAGGAGCGCATGCAAACGCTCCTCGATCTCTCGAGCGAGTGGTACTGGGAACAGGACGAGCACTTCCGTTTTACGCTGATCGTCGGCCCGCGCTTCACCCAGACCGAGGTCAACGTGCAGGACTATCTCGGGACTGCACGCTGGGATCACGGCGCCGCACCGGTCGGCGACGGCGGGAGCTGGGACCAGCATAAGTCCGTCCTCGAATCGAGGCAGGCTTTTTCGAACTTCGTCTTCAGGCGCGTCGACCCGCAAGGTGAAATCCGGTACATCAGCACGAGCGGGCAACCGGTGTTCGGCGGACAGCGCTTCGTTGGCTATCGAGGCATTGCCAAGGACGTCACTGCGAGCATGCGCGCGGAGCAGCTGCTGCGCCTCGAGCACATGGTGGCGCGCTGTGTCGCCACCGCCGACAGCGCATCGACTGCATTGAACGCCGTGATCCGCTCCATTTGCGAAACCCAGGGCTGGGAATGCGGCCGGCACTTTGGCCGCGACGGCAAGGCCGACGTGCTCGTCATGAACGAGTTCTGGCACGTGCCGAGCGCCGGGCTCGCCCGCTTTATCGAGCAGTCGCGGGAAATTTCCTACACGGCCGGAGCCGGCCTGATCGGCCAGGTGTGGCAGACGGGACAGCCCTTGTGGGTCACCGACATCAGCAAGGACAGCCGCATCAACAAGGGAATCGCCCGTCAGATCGGCATGCACGGTACGTTCATCTTTCCCATCGTCTCCGAAGGCAAGCCGATCAGCGTGCTTTCCTTCCACAGTACCAAAGTCCGCGAGCCGGACGAGCGGCTGCTGCAGGCCATCGGCGTGATCGGCAGCCAGATCGGCCAGTTCCTGCAGCGCAAGCAGGCCGAGGGGCGCATCCAGTATCTGGCCACGCACGACGGGCTGACCGGCCTGCCGAACCGGCTCATGTTCAGCCAGCTGGTGAACATGGCGATCGCAAGCGCGCGGCGCTACCGGCGCAAATTCGCGGTGATGTTCATCGATCTCGACCGCTTCAAGATGATCAACGACACCCTCGGGCACGAAGCGGGAGACAAGCTGCTGCAGGAAATTGCGGCGCGCTTCACTGCCTGCCTGCGGCAGAGCGATGTCGTGGCGCGCCTCGGCGGCGACGAGTTCGTCGTGCTGCTCCAGGAGTTGAGCGATGCGGATCAGGCCGCCGTCGTCGGGCGAAAAATTCTTTCGGCCGCGATCAAGCCGGTGCTCATAGTCGGACAGGAGTGCCGGGTGACCGCGAGCATCGGCATCTGCATGTACCCCACCGACGCGCAGGACGAGCAGTCGCTGATGAAGAACGCGGATATCGCCATGTATCTTGCCAAGGAAGAAGGCAAGAACAACTTCCAGTTCTTCTCCGAAGACATCAAGGCGCATTCGCTCGAGCGGCTGACGATGGAATCGAGCCTGCGTCACGCGCTCGAGCGCGACGAGTTTTCGCTGCACTATCAGGCCAAGCTGGATCTGAGGACGAGGGAGATCACCGGAGTCGAGGCGTTGCTGCGCTGGCAGCACCCGGACCTCGGCTTGGTGGCGCCTGCGCGCTTCATCCCCGTCGCCGAGGAAACAGGCCTGATCGTGCCGATCGGGAGGTGGGTGCTGAAGACAGCCTGCGCGCAAAACGTAGCGTGGCAGCGCGAAGGCCTGCCGGCGGTACGTGTGGCGGTCAACCTGTCGGCGCGCCAGTTTGCGGACGACGGCCTCACCGGCGATATCGTCGCCGCGTTGAAGGAAGGCGGCATGAAACCGGACCTGCTGGAGCTCGAGCTCACCGAAAGCACGGTGATGCACAACCACGAGAGGGCAGCCAAGGTGCTGGCTGCGATAAAGGAGCTCGGCGTGCGCATCTCGCTCGCCGATTTTGGCATCGGCTATTCGCTGCTCGCGCAGATCAAGCGCTATCCGATCGACACTCTCAAGGTGGACCGCTCGTTCATCCGCGATCTGGAAGGCAACGTCGAAGACCGCGCGATCACGGAGGCGATCATCGCCGTGGGCAAGACCCTGAGCCTCACCGTGGTAGCCGAAGGCGTGGAGACGCAGGAGCAGCACACGTTCCTGCTCAACCATGCCTGCGACGCCATGCAGGGCTTCTACTTCAGCAAGCCGATAGGCGGAGCCCAGTTCGCGAATTTCCTGCGCCAGCACCAGGCCACCGCGCCGCGGTAACGACGAGCCGAAGCTCACCGAAGAGGCTGTTCCTTACTTCGTCTGCCTGTCTCGAGCACGTTCGCACCGGTCACGACTCACTGGTCAGCGACGCTAGCGCACGTTCTCCAACAGCAGCAGCAAGCCACCCAGCACGCCGAGGTTATTCAGGAAATTGATCCGGCTTGCGTTGCGGCGCTGGGGGTCGGCCATGCGCCAGAAGCGATGGAAGATCGCAGTGGCGGCCACGGTGAAGACGATGAGGCAATATGCGCCGACGTCCGCGCGCCAACCGCTGAGCAACAAGGCGCAGCCGGTGAGTTGCAGCGTGATCCCGATCCAGAAGGCGACCGCGGGAAACGGCGTGTGGAACGCAGCCATGCGGTCCACGTGGTCCTTGATCCGCGCGGGCGTAAGGTTGCAGAGGCCGGCGACGAGAAAGAAGCCTACGATGAGCAGCCGGCCGCCGGTATCGATCAGGGATGCGTCGTATGGCATGAACACCTCATTTCCGCGGCGCTTCCGGTTGTCCGACGATGAGCGCATCGGCGGCAATCGCGCCCTGCGCCGTCACGATGAGGGGATTGATGTCCACTTCCGCCACCGCGGCGCGGTATTCCCAGGCAAAAGCTGAAAGACGGGCCAAGGCTTCCGCCAGCGCGCCGATGTCGGCCGGCGGCCTGCCTCGCCACCCGCGCAGGACGGCAGAGTAGCGGAGCTCGCCCACCATCTCCATTGCCGTCTCCGGTCCGAATGGCGCGATGCGGCAGGTCCGGTCCTTCGTCGCCTCCGCGTGTATACCGCCGGCGCCCAGGACCACGACCGGGCCGAACACGGAATCGTTGACGGCGCCTGCGATCAGCTCGTAACCGCCCACCACCATCTCCGACACGAGCACACCCTCGATAGCCGCCCGTGGCGCATGCTTGCGGGCGGCAGCCAGGACCTCCTTCACCGCGGCCTCCAGTTCGTCGCGGCTCCGAATATTCAATCTCACTGCACCGATATCGGTCTTGTGCGCGATGTCCGGCGAGGCGATCTTGACCGCCACGGGCGTGCGCATGTCTTCCAGTGGAACCTCGTCCGCGTGCGCCACGAGCACGTCGCGCGTGACCGCGATGCCGACCCCGGCGAGAATGGCTTTGGCCGCGGGCTCCGACATCTGCCCTCCGATCGGTCCGAGCTTCCCGACTCTTTCGCGCTGCGGCAGGTCTTTACGCTGGGTCGCGGCGCGCTGCTTGAAGTCGTGGTATCGGGCGAGCGCGGCAAGCGCGGTCGCCATGCGAACGGGCGACGGCATCGTGGGAATGCCTCCGGCGGCGAGCGCTGCGATCGCGCCGGCGGCGGCACTGGACGGCGTCGAAAGAAACGCGAGGAGCGGCTTGTCGGTTCCGCGCGCGACCCCCGTCAGCATCTGCGCGCCGGTGAGCGCGGCTGCACCCCCGGTCGTCGCGAAATTGACGCACGCCGCATCGACGCCGGGATCGTCGATCGCTGCCTGCACCGCGGCGCGAAACTTCTCGCCCCCGGCGCTGGAGATGTAGCCGGCGGTAAAGTCCACGGGGTTCAGGACCGAGCCGACCGCTGGTATCACTCCGGCGAGCCGATCCTGCGTCGCAGGCGCGAGCTCGGCCAGTGCCAGCCCCGACTGCTCCGCGGCGTCCGCGAACACGATCGCCGACCCGCCCGAGCCGCCCAGCACGGCGACGCGTCGGCCGCGGGGGAGCTTGCCGGTGAGCAGGGCCTGTGCGAAATCCGCGGCTTCGTGCACCTCCCGGATCTCGACGATGCCGGCCTGCGCGAATGCCCCGCGGTAATAGTCGTAGCTCCCCGTCATGTTCGCAGTGTGGGTCGCGGCCGCCCGCGCGCCCGCGCGAGTGATACCGGCTTTCCACACGAGCAGCGGCTTGCCAGCCGCGAGCGCGCGCCGGCCGAGATCGAGCAGCGCCCGGCCGTTGCGCAGGCCCTCCACGTAGGCGATCACGAGGCGGGTTTCGGGATCGTCGATCAGGGTGTGCACGAGCTCGGGCGTATCGAGATCGGCCTCGTTGCCGGTCGCGACGAGCAGGCGAAACCCGAGACCGGCCTCGGCGCAGCTGATCGCGACGCTATATCCGAATCCGCCGCTTTGCGTGACGAGCGATACCGGGCCGGGCTTCAGCCGCGGCGGGCGCGTCATACTGCCGAATGCGGCGTAGACCTTCTCGTGGACGTTCACGAGACCGAGGCAGTTGGGTCCCACGATGCGCAGACCGGTCTGCGCGGCGCGCGCCAGCATTGCGTCCTGCAGCGCTGCGCCGTCCGGCCCGCTTTCGCGGAATCCCCCGCCCAGCACCACCGCGTAAGGTACGCGCTTCGCGACGCTATCGGCTATGACTGCATTGACCCCCGCCGCCGGAATCGCGATAACCACGAGATCGATCTCCGCATCGATCGCTGCAAGCTCAGGGTAACAGCGCAGTCCCTGGTGCTCGCGGTAGCGTGGGTTGACGGGAAAGATGCCGCCGCGATAGCCGTGATCCAGCAGAGCGCGCACGACATTCGATCCGGGCCGGACGGGATCTTCGGAAGCCCCCACGACGGCGATCGCGCGCGGGCTGAACAATCGGTCGAGCTTCGCCATCTATCGATCTGGAACCTGATCAACGACGGAACCACACGGAAGGGCGCGGAAATGCGCTGCAGGAGGGCAGTCGTTTCTGTTCCGTGTGTTTCCGTGTGATTCCGTGGCTGAACCGTTCTTGAACTTATCGGCGCTCATCTGCGGTTGCGTTGAGTCTCGGCGGTCACAGCGCCCGCAAGGACTCGACCACCTTGCGCTCGAGCACGATGCCTTCCTTGCGGCGGCGCGCCCGCTCCCGGTACGCCCGCTCGGACGGAATGCGGATTTCTGCAACTCCCGGCTGGCGCGGCGTCGCCTTCAGCTGGCGCACGAGCTCCGACATCTGGCTCTTGAATTCGCCGCGGGGCAGCATCGCGTTCGGATCGACCGCCCAGAAGAGAAAGCCGTAGTCCCGTACCTGCCCCTTCGCCAGCGCCGCACCAGCGAGCAGCCCGAGCGCCTGAATGGCGAACGAGAGCCCGTAACCTTTGTGACCGCCGAACGGCGCCACGCCGCCCTTGAGCACCGCTGCGGCGTCGCGCGAGGGTCGCCCGTGCTCGTCGAAACCCACGCCGTCCGGCAGCGGCTCCCCCAAGTGGGCGTGCAGCATCACTTCCCCCCACATCAGCGCGGCGGTTCCCATATCGAAGATTACCGGCCCGTCGTCCGAGGGAAAGCCGAAGCAGATCGGATTGGTGCCGAGCATCGGGCGCGCGGCACCGGGCGGCAGCACTCGCGGGTAGGCGCTCGAGGCATGAAACGCGACAAGGCCCTCGTTTACGACTTGTTCGACGAAATAGGCGTTGCGTCCGCTGTAATAACTGTTGTAGGCGCCGACCGAGGCCATGCCGGCCGTCCTGGCCTTTTTTACCGCCACTTCGGCAGCCCGGCAGGCGACGATGTAACCGACGTTGTTGCCGCCGTCCAGCAGGGCGCATACCGGGGTTTCGTGCACGACCTTCACCGGCACCCGCGCTTTCCCGGTCTTCTCGTCCCCGGCGATCGCCAGTATCCGCGGCAATCCGGCGAACTTATAACCGCACAGTGCGTTGTCGACGAGCTGATCGACGATAATGCGGGCATCCTCGCCGCTGTAGCCGACGCGCTGAAGCGCGCGCTCGCCGAGCGCCGCCGCCTCGGCCACGCTCAATCGAACGGTATCGGGCGTGTCGGCATCAAGTAAGGCCGCGCTTTGCGCCCCGTCACTCGTCACTCGCCACTCCTCACCCCGCCTTGCCGGGGGTGGTTCTGCGCCGATACGGCGTCGCAGGCGAACGCCGATAAAAGCGGCACCGCTCGCAAGAAGTCGCGAGTCCGATACATGACCTGCTCCCTGGGATTCGATCCGATTCTCGGTGCGAGACCCGTCGGGGGTCAAGTGCGGCTCGTTGAAGCCGTGACGAGCGATGGCCAGGAAGGCCCCGGCAGGGGACCGTATCGTGAACAAACAGGCTCCCAGGCCCATGCCATACGAACAGGCGGCTTTGCCGGTCGTACGCCGGCTTCGTTTTTCAGCCCAAGTACGACATCATAATATCCGACACAATCAGGCGCGGCAGCTCGGCTTCCACGGAGCCAGCGACTGAGAGACCGTTTATCGACCTGTTCGACTACTACCGAGAGCGGCATTGATTCCGTGAAGGGAGGAACCATGCAAAAGACCGGGACGTTCTGCGCTGGATTGGGCTGGGGCGCGGCCATGATTGGACTACTCGCTGCCTGCGCCGGCCAGATGAGCTCCGATGGAGGCATAACCATCGGCGACAATGACCTCGGCGGCGTCGTCACCAGCACCAACGGCCCGGAAGCGGGCGTCTGGGTGATCGCGGAAACGACCGACCTTCCCACCAAGCTCGCCAAGGTCGTGGTAACGGACGAGCGCGGGCGCTACGTCCTGCCCGAGCTGCCGAAGGCAAGTTACAGTGTATGGGTGCGCGGCTACGGGCTGGTGGATTCCCCCAAAATGACGAGCACGCCGGGAAGGATCCTCAATTTGACAGCGGTGCCGGCGCCGACCGCCGCAGCCGCGGCGGAGTATTACCCTGGCATGTACTGGTATACGCTCCTCCAGATTCCCGCCAGGAACGAGTTTCCGGGCACCGGAGACAAAGGCAACGGCATCTCGGAGAACATGAAGGCGCAGCACTACTGGGTCGACTCGGTGAAAAACTCGTGCCAGTCCTGCCACGCCTTCGGCAGCAAGGGCATTCGTACTGTGCCCAAGGAATTCGGCCCGGGATTTGCCGGCTGGGCACGGCGCGTGCAGTCCGGGCAGGCGATGTCCAACATGGCGCTGACGCTGGGCAACATGGGCGCGGAGCGCGCGCTGAAGGACTTCGCCGCGTGGACCGACCGCATCGCGGCGGGAGAGCTTCCCTTCGCCAAGCCCGAGCGGCCGAAGGGTCTCGAGCGCAACCTCGTCATCACGATGTGGGATTTTTCGACTGCCAAGTATTATCTCCATGACGGGATCTCGACCGACCGGGACAACCCGAGACTCAATGCGAACGGTCCGATCTATGGCGCGCCGGAGGAAAGCACCGACTTGATACCGGTGCTCGACCCGATCAAGCACACCCCGTCGCAGATCCGGCACCCGGTCGCCGATCCGAAAACGCCGTCATCGCTCAGCTTGCCGATGCAGCCGTCGGCCTACTGGGGCAAGGAGCCGATCTGGGACGGGAGCAGCAGCATACATAACGCCATGATGGGTCGCGACGGGCGGGTGTGGTTCACGGCCCGGCACCGGCCGGCACCCAACCCCGACTTCTGCAAGAAAGGCTCCGACCATCCGTCGGCCAAAATCGTGCCGCTGGACGCCTCGCTGCGCCAGCTTTCGGTGTACGACCCGAAAACGGGCAAGTGGGCGCACGTCAACACGTGCTTCTCCACGCACCATCTTTATTTCGCCAAGGACGCCAACAACACGCTGTGGACCAGCGCCGGCGGACCGCAGAGCGGCGTGGTCGGCTGGGTGAACACCAGGATGTTCCTGGAGACCGGCGACTCGGCGAAATCGCAGGGCTGGACGCCGATCATCGTCGACGCCAACGGCAACGGCAAGCGCGACGCCTGGGTCGGACCGAACGATCCGCTCGATCCCGCCAAGGACAAGCGCATCATGGCGGCGTTCTACGGCGTCATGCCGAGTCCGGTGGACGACTCGATCTGGGGCCAGGCGATGGACGTGGGTTTCTCGCGCGTCGATCAGCCGGGCTACCTGATCCGGCTCGTGCCGGGACCGAATCCGGCAGAGACCTCGCTCGCGGAAATCTACCTTCCCCCGGAAGGCGCGTTCGGGTCGCGCGGCCTCGACATGGATCTCAACGGGGTCGCGTGGACGACGCTCGCGAGCGGGCATGTCGCGAGCTTCGACCGGCGCAAGTGCAAGGGCCCGCTCAATGGCCCGACGGCGGCGACCGGCAAGCACTGCCCGGAGGGCTGGACGCTGTACCGGATGCCCGGCCCGCAGTTCAAGGGGCTGGACCCCTTGGGAAGCGCCAATCATGCCTATTACATATGGGTGGACCGCTACAACACTCTGGGGCTGGGTGAGAATGTGCCGATCGCCTCGACCAACGGCGCCGAGTCGCTCCTCGCGGTAGTGGACGGCAAGCTCGTCGATCTCCGCGTGCCGTATCCCATGGGCTTCTTCACCAAGCTCGTGGACGGGCGCATCGACGATCCCGGCACCGGCTGGAAAGGCAAAGGGTTGTGGACCATGTCGGGCACGCGCACCGTGTTCCACAACGAAGGCGGCACCCAAAACTTTCCCAAGGTCTACAAGCTGCAGGTGCGTCCCGATCCACTAGCGAGGTGATTGAAACCACGCGCGCGAGACTGTCCGTGTTCGGCGACAGCGGCCAGCGCAATTCCGGCCATGGAGGAGAGCATGAAAACAACCATTGCATTGTATGCAGGCATGATAGGAGTCGGCGTCGCAGCGCTGCTGGCCGGCCAGGCCCAGCTCGGAGCCCAGCAGAGCACTGGCGCAGCTGTCAGCATCGGGGAGAACGATCTCGGCGGCGTAGTGGCGAGCACGAACGGGCCGGAAGCCGGCGTCTGGGTGATCGCCGAGACCACCGACCTGCCCACCAAGTTTGCCAAGATCGTCGTCACGGATGAGCGCGGGCGTTACGTCATACCCGGACTGCCGAAGGCCAATTACCGGGTCTGGGTGCGCGGCTACGGCCTCGTCGATTCGCCGAAGGTGCAAAGCGCGCCCGGCAAGATACTCGATCTGAAAGCGGTGGTGGCGCCGAACGCCGCGGCGGCGGCGCAATACTATCCGCCCATCTACTGGTATTCCCTGCTCAAGATTCCGCCGAAGAGCGATTTTCCCGGCACCGGGGCGAAGGGGAACGGCATCGCAGAAGGGATCAAGAGCCAGGGCGAATGGCTGAACACGGTGAAGACCAACGGCTGCATCTCGTGTCATGCCATCGGCACTCCGGGCACGCGCAACATGCCCAAGGACTTTGCGCACTTCAAGTCCTCGACCGAAGCGTGGGGACGTCGCATCGCGTCCGGTCAGGCGATGACCAATATGATCACCGCCGCCAGCCGGCTCGGCCTCGACAAGTCCCTCAGCCTGTGGGCCGACTGGACCGATCGCATCGCCGCGGGCGAACTGCCGTTCACGCAGCCGGCGCGCCCGCAAGGCATCGAGCGCAATGTCGTGCTCACGTTGTGGGACTGGCACCGGCCGACGGCCTACCTCCACGACTTGAGCGGGACCGACAAGCGCAAGCCCACGATCAACCCCAACGGATTGTTCTACGGCGCCTCCGAGAACAGCACCGACTTCGTTCCCATCCTCGATCCGATGAAAAACGCCGCGCTGGAGGTGAAGCACCCGGTGCGCGACCCGAAGACACCGTCCCACCGCACCGACACGATGGCGGCCTCGCCCTACTGGGGTGAAGAGCCGATCTGGGACGCCCAGACCGCCCAGCACAACCCGATGATGGACGAGCAGGGACGCCCTTGGTTCACCGCGCGCATCCGCCCGTACGAGAACCCGGACTTCTGCAAGAAGGGCTCGGACCATCCGTCGGCGAAAGTGTTTCCGATGGAGCGCTCGACGCGGCATCTTTCGATGTACGACCCGAAGAGCGGCAAGTTCACGTTGATCAGCACCTGCTTCCCGACGCACCATTTGATCTTCGCCGAGGACGCCAACAACACGCTGTGGACTTCGAGCGGCGGCGGCGGCAACGGCGTGATCGGCTGGCTCGACCGGGCGATGTTCGAGAAGACCGGAGACGAGGTGCGCTCGCAGGGCTGGACGCCGTTCGTCGTGGACACGAACGGCAACGGCAAGCGCGACGAATGGGTGGAGCCCAACCAGCCGGTCGATCCGACGAAGGACAAGCGCGTGGCGGTCAACCTGTACTCGGTCGCCGTCAGTCCCGTGGACGGCACGGTCTGGGGCACTTCTCTGGCGCCCTTCCCCAGCTACGTCGTGCGCGTCGCGCCCGGACCCGATCCGACACACACGGCCCTCACCGAGATCTACGAGGTGCCGCTGCCCGGCTACGGCGTGCGCGGTGGCGACATCGACCGTAACGGCGTGTTCTGGTCGTCGCTCTCGAGCGGGCATCTCGCGAGCTTCGACCGGCGCAAGTGCAAGGGCCCGCTGAACGGTCCGGCCGCCGCGACCGGGAAGCACTGCCCCGAGGGCTGGACGCTCTACCCATTCCCGGGGCCGCAGTTCAAGGACGTCACCGACCCGGGCAGCGTGGAATCGAGCTATTACACCTGGGTCGACCAGTTCGACATCGCGGGCCTCGGGCGCAACGTGCCGATCGCCACCGGCAACCTGAACGATTCGCTCATGGCGCTGGCGGACGGGAAGTTCGTGAATCTGCGCGTCCCATACCCGATCGGCTTCTTTACGAAGTGGCTGGACGGGCGTATCGACGATCCGAATGCCGGCTGGAAAGGCAAGGGGTTATGGGCGACGTATTCCACGCGGGCCATGTTCCATCTCGAAGGCGGAAAGGAAAACCGGCCCAAGGTCGTGAAGTTCCAGATACGGCCGGATCCGCTGGCTCGGTAGAGCGTGATAGGCGATAAGTGACGAGCGCCTGTCCGTTTCAAGGGTTGGGCTCGTTGCCCGGTTCGCTGCGCCAGTCAAAAGGATCATGAAGCGCTTCGCATTCGTTTTCATCGCGTTCGCATTGGCGGGCGCGGCGCTGGCGCAGCAGCATTATCCGAATCGACCGCTGCGTATGGTCATACCGTGGCCGCCGGGACAGGCGACGGATCTCGCAGGGCGCATCGTCGCGCAAAAGCTCTCGGACCTGCTCAATCAACAGGTCGTAGCGGACAACCGTCCGGGCGCGGGCGGCATGATAGGCACGGACGTCGTCGCGAAGGCTGCGCCCGACGGCTACACGCTGCTCGCCGCTTCCGCCGGACCGATCACGATCAGCCCGTTGCTGCAGAAGGCGCCCTACGACTACGAACGCGAACTGGCGCCGGTCGCCAACGTGGGGCTATCGCCATACATCCTCGTGACCAACCCGTCGTTTCCGGCAAAGTCTGCTCTGGAATTCGTCGCGGCAGTGAAAGCGGCTCCTGGGAGGTACACCTTCTCCTCATCGGGAGCGGGCGCGGCCGCGCACCTCGTCGCCGAGTGGTTCAACAACATGAATGGGCTGAAAGCGACGCATGTGCCGTTCAAGGGCAGCGCGCCGGCGTTGATCGAGGTGGCGAGCGGACAGGTGACCTACTCGCTCGAGACCGCTGCGGCGACGCTGCCGCACGTGCGAGCGGGGCGCCTCAAGGCTTACGGAGTGTCGCTCGCACGCGGCACTGCGCTTGCCCCGGACATCCCGCCGCTCGAGAAGATCGCGAACATGCCCGGCTTCGACGTCGGTGCGTGGATCGGTGTCATGGTAGCGGCCGGCACGTCCCCCGCCATCGTGAGCCGCCTCGCAACCGCGGTGGATCGGGCAATGAAAGGAGCGGACGTGCGCGAGCGGATCGCTGCCGCCGGCCTCGAGGTCGACTACCGGCCCACGCGCGAGTTCGCTCCATATCTCAAGGAGCAAAAGGCGCGTTTCGTCGATATCATCCGCGTGGGCAACATCAAGATCGAGTGATCCGTCAGGGACTTAAGACTAGGGACTGGTGTTCTGTTGCCGTTCTGACGACGAGCCGATAGCCCCAGTCCCCCGGAGGAATCCAGAATGGAGCGGCAATCCACCCGCCTGCGCACGCTGCTGCGCAGCAGGACTTTCTTGCACATGCCGTCGGTCTACGACGCGATCGGAGGCCGCCTCGTGGAATCCCTCGGCTACGAAGCCGCGTACATCGGCGGCTACGTGACCGGCGGATCGACGGCCATCACCGAGCCGCTGCTTACCATGACCGAGCAAGTGCGGCTCGCCGCGGACATCGCGCAGAGCATCAATATTCCGCTCGTCGCCGACGCCGGCGCGGGCTGGGGCGAACCGGTGCATACCATGCGGACCGTGCGCGAGTTCATCCGCTTCGGCATCGCCGGCATACACATCGAAGACCAGCTCTTTCCCAAGCGCGCGCACTATCACAAGTACGTGGTCCACGGCGTCCCGGTGGAGGAATTCGTCGAAAAGATCGAGTACTCGGTGAAGGAGCGCGATCGCAGCGACCCTGATTTCGTGGTCATCGCGCGCACCGATACCTGCCGTGCGCTCGGACTCGAAGAGGCGAGCATGCGCATCAACCGCGCGGCCGACGCGGGAGCGGATCTGGGACTGCTGTTTCCGCGCAATCCCGCCGAGGCCGAGCGCGCGCCGAGGGCGTGCCGCCTGCCGCTCGTCTACGTGCAGAGCCGCGGCAACCGCGACGGGCGCCCCATTTTCTCACGGCATGAGCTGCAGCAGATGGGCTACGCCGGTTGCATCGAGGCTCAGGTAGTGCTCTGCACAGCGTTTCATTTCCTCAAGAAAGCGCTCGCGGAGCTGCGACGGACCGGCAATTACACGGGCGTTTCGGAGGCCGAGTTCGTCAAGGCGCGGCAGGACGTCGAGGACATCATCGGCCTCGACGAGTACTACGAGATCGAAGAAAAAACCGTCGAGGCCCGTCAGAAGAAGGACGAAACAACCAACCGTGAACGGTGAACGGTAAGATCTCTTCCACCGTCGTTGCGATGCTGATTCCCATGACTTGCATCAGATGGTCCATGATCCTCGCCGCCGGTCTGGTCAGCGCGGCGAGCGCCCAGCAGTATCCGACCAAGACCATACGCTTGATAGTCGGCTTCCCGCCCGGCGGAGGCACGGACATCGTCTCGCGGATCGTCGGCCAGAAGCTGACGGAATCGTGGAAGCAACAGGTTATCGTCGACAACCGCCCCGGGGCGACCGGGATGATCGGCGCGAACATCGTCGCGAAGGCGCCCCCGGACGGCTACACCCTGCTGACCGGGCACGTCAATTCGAACGCCATCGCTCCGTGGATGGTTCGCAAGCCTCTTTACGACCCGCTCACCGACTTCGCCGCGGTTGCGTACATCGGCTATGCGCCTAACGTACTCGTCGTTCATCCCTCGACGCCTGCGAAAAACGTCAAGGAGCTGGTGGCGCTCGCCAAGGCGCACCCCGGGGAGCTGACCTTCGCCTCGCCCGGCGTCGGCAGCACCAATCATCTTGCGGGGGAGATGTTCAGGCGCGCCACCGGCATCAACATCGTGCACGTGCCGTACAAGGGCAGCAGCCCCGCGATCATCGATATCCTGGCCGGTCACATCGTGATGAACTTCGATACGCTGTCGTCGGTGGTGACCTACATACAGAGCGGCAGAATGCGGCCCCTGGCAGTGACGACTGCGGAACGCGATCCGCAGCTCACAAACGTGCCGACATTGCGCGAGATCGGGTTGAAGGAGTACGACGTGAGAAACTGGTACAGCGTCATGGCGCCTGCAGCAACACCGCGGGAGATCGTTACTCGCCTCAACACGGAGATCAACCGCATTCTGCAGCTGCCCGACGTGAAGACCCGGACCGACGAACTGGGAGTGCGGCTCGACCCGATGACTCCCGATCAGTTCACTGACTTCGTGCGCCGAGAGAACGCGAAGTACCAGAAGGTGGCGAAGGAAACCGGCATCCGTATGGAATAGCGCGATCACGTGAGAGCGGAAGTCTCCCGCTCTCCTGTTCTAAAGGAGTCAAAGTCATGATCCGAAACAGGGTCAAGCGAATATTGCGTGAAGGCGGGCTGGCGCTCGGAGCGTACGTGGGCGGCATCGCCGATCCGCAGATCGTCGAGATCATAGGCCATGCGGGATTCGACGCGGCCTTCATCGACATGGAGCACACGAGCTTCGACTTGCGCGACGTGCAGCTGATGGTCATGGCCGCCGAGCGCATGGGCATCGCGCCTATCGTGCGTACTCCAGGCTTCGATCCCGCGTTCATCCTGCGCCTGCTTGATATGGGCGTGCAGGGTCTGCAGCTGCCGCATATCAACAGCGCCAGGGAAGCGCGCGAGGCGGTCAAGGCGGTGCGCTACGCCCCGCTCGGCGAGCGCGGCATGATGGCGGGCAGCCGCGCCGCGGATTTCGGCAGGATACCGCTCGCCGAGCACATGGCGCATTCGAATCGGGAGATCACGCTGGCCATCATGATCGAGGAGCTCTCGGCGCTCGAAGAGATCGACGAGATCGCTTCCACGGAGGGCGTGGACCTCGTCGTCGTCGGGCCGGCGGACATGTCGCGAGCGCTTGGAGTGGCGGGGCAGACCGACCACCCCAGGCTGGTCGAGACCATCAACCAGGTGGCCGAAGCGGTGCGCAGGAGCAGCGTCACGCGGCTCGCCCTGCCGATGAACAACGCCGTATTTCCGCGCAACGCGTCGCAATTACGCGCGCTGGGCGTCGGTTACGCGAATTGCGCGCCGACTCCGGAAGCACGTCTGCTCAAGTCTTTTCAGGCCCAGGCGGAGGAGGCCCGCAAGCTGCTGGGCTAGCAGTTCCAGCTCACGCGCCGTGTTCGACTCCGGTTCCAAAGTCTCGACGCGATGGACGCGATGGAACATCCGTGGGCTCCGCGGCTCTAATCGCAGCTACGAAGGGCCAGTTGATTATATTTCGTCCATCGCCTTTCCGTGGCGGCGTTGCGTTGATGCTGTCAAGTTCGCACAGGATCACGTGCCCGCTGAGGTAGACTTGCCAGCACAGCGCTGATTGCCATGAGGAGGAGGCGGTGAAAGTTACCCATCAATATCTGCTGCTCGGTTGTGCGGGCCTCGTTGCGCTCGACGCTGCGGCTCAGGCGTACCCGTCAAAAAATGTGACCATGATCGTGCCCTACCCCGCCGGTGGCTCGATCGACCTCTACGCCCGGGCGATCGCGCAGGAGCTCGGCAAGGCGTGGGGCAAGAACGTGCTGATCGACAACCGCGCCGGCGCGAGCGGAATGATAGGAACGGAGGTCGCCACCAAGATGGACCACGACGGGCACGTGCTCCTGGCGCATACGTCGTCCTACCCTGCGACCGCCGCCGTGCGGGCGAAGCTGCCGTTCGACCCGGCCAAGGCCATCGTCCCGGTCGCGACGATCGCCCGGGCGCCGATGCTGGTCGCAGTCCATCCTTCGGTGCCGGCGAAGAACGTGAAAGAGCTCATCGCGCTCGCCAAGAAGAGCCCGGGCAAGCTGAACTACGGCTCCTCCGGGGCGGGCGGCAACAACCATTTTTCCGGCGCGCTGTTCGCGTCTGCCGCAGGCATCAAGCTCACCCACATCCCGTACAAAGGCATCGCGCCCGCAGTAACCGCGTTGGCGTCGGGGGAGGTGGAGATCGTGATCGCGAGCCAGGCCGCCCTCGGCGCCCAGGTGAAGGCCGGGCGGGCCCGCGGCATTGCCGTCACGAGCCTGGAGCCTTCGCCGCTGTTTCCCGGCGTGCCGGCGGCCGCGCAGTCGGGGGCGCCTGGATACAGCTACGAGCTGTGGTGGGGTATCTTCGCCCCGGCCGGCATGCCGGCCGATCGCATTGCCCTGGTCAATGCCGCGGTCAACAAGATCCTTGCGACCCCCGATATGAAAAAGTTCCTCGAGGGCGAAGCGGCCGAACCGTGGCCGCAGACGCCGGCGCAGCTCGCCGGCTTCCTGCCGAAGGAGATCGAGCGCTACAGGAAGGCGGCGCAGCTGGCGGGAATCGAACCCCAGTAAGCGGTGACTCGTGACGGGTGATTCGTGATCGCTGGGTCATAGGCAATCAGGGAGAACGACAATGAAAACCGGCACGATGCTGCGCCGCATGTTCGCGGTGTTGGGCTTCTGCGTCCTCTGCACTCCTGCCGCCGCGACGGCGGCAGCTGCCGGGCCGTGCATCCAGGCTAGCGACGAATGCGCGCGTTGGGTGACGCTCGGCGGCGGTCCTGCACGTTCGCTGGTCTACAGCACCTATGCGCTGGACGCGCGAAACGAGAACATCACGCGCGCGCTGATCGTGGTGCACGGGGCGGGTCGTAACGGCGACAACTACTTCCGGACCTCCGTCGCGGCGGCGTTTCTGGCCGACGCCCTCACGAACACCATCGTGATCTCGCCGCGCTTTGCGTCAAACGACGGCAACACCTGCAAGGACGCCCTCGCCGCGAACGAGGTCAACTGGGCGTGCACCGGCAACAGCTGGCGCGCCGGCGGTCCGGCGATCGGCAACGAAGCGCTCACCTCCTTCGACCTCGCCGACGAGTTGCTGCGCAAGCTCGCGCGCAAGGACGTGTTTCCCAATCTTCGGCTCATCGTCGTCTCGGGGCATTCCGCAGGCGGCCAGTTCGCATCGCGCTACGAGCTCACGAACCAGGTTCACGACACGCTGGGCGTGCCCATCCGCTACGTCGTCGCCAATCCCTCTTCCTATGCGTACCCCGATCCCAACCGGCCGGTCGCCGGCAAGCTCGAGTATCGCCCGTACGGCGACGGCGCCTGCGCTTACGACCGCTGGCCCTATGGCTTCCAGCAGCGCGCTGGGTACTCGGCGCGGCTCACGGACGAACAGCTGATCAGGCAGCTCACCGCCCGGCCCGTTACCTACCTTCTGGGGGAACTCGACACGCTGCCTATCGCCGGCTTCGATTCGTCCTGCCCGGCCATGGCGCAGGGTCCGCACCGCCTCGCCCGCGGGCAGGCGTACACCGGCTACATCAAGGAGAAGCTCGGCGTCCAGCTCACGTTTACCGTCGTGCCGGCGTGCGGCCACAACGCGCGCTGCATGTTCACCTCGGACGCGGCGTTGCCGGTCCTGTTCCCCAAACAATGAAGGACCGCAACAGCATGGCACAAGTCACGAGTCACGGGTCACAAGTCACCTCCCCACTGGCAATGCCCAAGCTGTCGGCCCGCGGCATGGCAATGCCCCAGATCGGCTTTGGCACTTCGCAGCTCGGCAATTGCGGCGAAATCGTCGCGGCTGCGCTCAAGCTCGGCTACCGTCACATCGATACGGCGTGGAAATACGGCACGGAAAAAGGCGTCGGTGAGGGAATCAGGATATCCGGCGTTCCGCGGCAGGACATTTTCCTGTGCACGAAAGTCTCGCACGAGTACCTGCGCGCCGCGGACTTCGCCCGGTCGGTGGAGGAAAGTCTGGAGCGTCTCCGGACGGATTACGTGGATCTCTTGCTGGTGCACTGGCCCGCCGTCGACGGCACGCCTCTTGCCGAAACCATGGGTGCGCTGGCTAAAGCGAAGCGCGACGGGAGGGCTCGTCACGTGGGCGTAGCCAACTTCAATATCGCGTTGACGGAGGAGGCGATGCGGCTGTGCCCGGAGCCCCTTTCGGTGTTGCAGGCCGAGTACCACCCCTATCTCGACCAGGCCAAGGTGCTGGCGTTCTGCCGGAAAGCAGGACTCGTCTTCATGGCCTATTGCCCGCTTGGGCGCGGGCGCGTGTTCAAGGACCCGCTCCTTGGCGAGATCGCGAAGAGCAAACGCAGGTCCATCGCCCAGATCGCGCTCCGGTGGCTCGTCCAGCAGGGCAACGTCGCTCCCATCCCGCGCTCCGCCAACCCGGGACACATGGCCGAGAGCCTGGCTGTGTTCGATTTCACGCTGACCGACGACGAGATGAAGCGCATCAGCGCGCTCAAACGCCCCGATGGCAGGATCGCCGATCCCGCCGGGCGCGCTCCCGCATGGGACTGAACAGGCAGGCGGCGGACCGGGACAGTCACTGCTAGCGCAGGTCGCCCCCTCAACTTGCAGCGGCTACTCGGCCGGCGGAACGTCGGTCCATCCAGCAGCCTATTCCGCCACGCTCAGCCGTACGGAAAGCTCGGCCGGCTTGTGACCCGGCCGCATCAGCCCCAGCTTAACGGTATCGCCGGGCTGGCGTTGCTCGAGGACCTGCAGGAGCTCATCGAGATCGGCGACCGGCTTCCCGTCCACTGCAGTAATGACGTCGCCGACGACGAGCTCGCCGTTGGCCGCGCGCTGGAACGGCTGGATTCCCGCGGCTGAGGCGGGACTGCGCGGCAGCACGCCTACCACCGCCACCCCGTTTTTTATCCCCAATGCGGTTTGAAACTGCAATGGCGCCGCCTGTATGCCGAGCGATGGGCGAATGAACTTTCCATCCTTGATCAGCCTGGGCACGATGCGATTCACCTCGTCCACGGGAATCGCGAAGCCGATACCCGCCGACGCACCCGACGGACTGTAGATCGCGGTGTTGACGCCGATCAGCCGTCCGGCGGAATCGAGGAGCGGACCGCCTGAATTGCCCGGGTTGATCGCGGCATCGGTCTGGATCACCCCGCGTATCGGACGCTGCGTCACCGATTCGATCTCGCGGTTGAGAGCGCTGATGATGCCGGTCGTCAGGGTCTGGTCAAGCCCGAACGGGTTGCCAATCGCGTAGACCTTCTGCCCCACCTGCAGATCCTTGCTGGTGCCCAGGCTGATCGGCCTGATCTTTTCCCTGGGCGCATCGATGCGCAGCACGGCCAGGTCGCGGTCCGGGAACGCCCCCACCAGGGCCGCTTTCCAGGTGCTCTGGTCGGCGAGCGTAACCTGCGCACCGCTACCGCCCTGGATCACGTGGAAGTTCGTGACGACGTGCCCTTTGTCATCCCAGAGGAAGCCGGTGCCGGTGCCCCTCGGGACCTGCATCACATCGAGCGAGAAAAAGCTGCGCGCCGCTTCGAGCGTGGTGATGTGCACCGCCGACGGCGATGCACTCTTGAAGACGGTAATGCTGTTCTGTTCGTCCTCTGCGAGCGAGCCACGCGCGGCGACTGCACGCGGTTCGGCGGGGGGGACACCGGGCCTGCCGGGCAACGTATCCCGCGACGTAAACCACCAGACGAGCAATACGATGACCAGAGCCACGAGCAGCCCGCCGATTGCCGCGCCGCGCTGCCGCCGCAACGCATGAGCAAGCAACGCGCATCGACCTAGCGGCATGGGAGAGATCCTTGGTTGCATGGCGCACACCTCCAGTGCTGAGCCACGGACCGCCGCAACTCTCCGGCGGCAATGCTTCCCCCTTCTTTCGTTCTTAGACTCTTCATTCCCTACCCGCGCTCGCCGGCGATCGTCACTCCACCGTCGGCAATGATCATCTGCCCCGTGACGTAGGAACCGGCCTCCGAGGCGAGGAATACTGCGATGCCTCCGATGTCCTTCGGTTCGCCGAGGCGGCGCAGAGGCGTCAGCGCTTCGCGCGCCTTGCGCCGCGTCTCGTCCTCCCATAGCGCGCGCGCAAAGTCGGTGCGGATCAGTCCCGGCGCGATGGAGTTCACTCTTATGCCCTTGGGTCCCCATTCACAGGCGAGCGCGCGGCACAAGCCCGCCTCCGCGGCCTTGGACGTGCCGTAAAGCCCGGTCGAGCTGTTGCCGCGCAGCGCACCGATGCTCGAGATGATGATCACCGTGCCGCCCTTACGCTCCGCCATCTGAGGCAGCACCATGTTGGCCAGCCAGAAAACGCTCTTGACGTTGGTCAGCATGATCTTGTCGAAGACCTCGTCGGTCACGTTGGCGATCGGACCGAACGCGGGGTTCGAAGCCGCGTTGCAGACCAGGATATCGATCCGGCCCCATTTGGCGATCGTGACGTCGACCGCGTTCCTGAGGTCCTCTTTCCGCCCTACGTTGCACGGGACCGCGATCGCGTCCTGGCCGCGCGCCGCGAATTCCCCGCGCACTCGCTCGCAAGCGTCAGCCTTGCGGCTCGAGATCACGACTTTGGCGCCGGCGTTAGCCATCTCTTCCGCAATGGACTTGCCGATGCCTTTGGTCGAGCCGGTAACGAGCGCGACTTTCCCCTCGAGACTGAACATTGGCCCTCGCGTTGCGCGTTGAATTTGGCGATGGTATGCGGAACGTCGCAAGCCGGCAAATGATGCCTGCGGGTCGTGACGGTCCGGAGACAGGCGTCTCCAAGGGTACTGCAAGCCGGTGACAGGCGACGCAAGGCACGTTACGCGCTTCCTCGCTTTTTCTCACGTCCTGTAAGATCCCGGTCTCACCGAACGAATAGGACTTCACCGCTTCACTACTTCACTGGAGGAAAAATGCCTAGCCCCAGAAACGCAAAGACCGGCAGGCCGCATCTGCGGCGGGACAACCAGAAGTGGGTCTACGACTGGGTCGTCAAGGAGACCGGGAAGGTCTTCCACTTCCAGCCCGACGGCCGCGGACGCCTGCCGCGCACCGTGCGCAGCCACGACATGATCAGCAAGCACATGGGATTGTCGGCGCGCCGTCTGGAGAAGCTCGCGCAGGCCGAGGCCGAAGCCGGCCATCGCGAGACGGCGATGGAGCTCTACTATCAGGCAACTCTGTTGTATCACGACGCCCAGCACGTGGTGTTCGAGCTGAACGACGAGAAGCGCTTTCTGCACGGCGGACTGATGCGGTGCTACGAAAAGGTCCGGGAGTTCGCACCGTACCGCATCGAGCACGTGGACGTGCCCTGGAATGGCACCGTCGTCTCCGGCAATCTGCATGTCGCGCCGGGGGAAGGACGCAAGCCGCTCGTCTTCTACGTGCCCGGCTGCGACCAGACCAAGGAAGCCTGGCCCCACCCCTACTACAACCAGGCGCTGCAGCGTGGAATGCACGCGTTTTCGTTCGACGGGCCGGGCCAGGGTGAAAGCAACCTGCGAGGGATCCGGCTGACGGCCGATAACTACGAGAATGCGGCGAGCGCGGTCATCGACTACCTGATCAAGCGGCCAGAGGTCGCACCCGATAAGATCGGCGTCTACGCCTTGAGCTTCGGATCGCACTGGGGCATGCGCATCGGCGCTACGGAGCACCGCATCCGCGCCCTCGCCGCGCCCTGGGCGTCCTACGTCGACAAGTACTACCTGCTCAACGAAGAATCGCCGCGCTACAAGCAGCTCTTCGCGTATCTGACGCAGTCCGCCACCGAGGAGGACCTGGATCGCATCGTCGCCGACATGACGATGGAAGGGCTCATGGACAAGATCGCGTGCCCTACCCTGCTCACCACCGGCGAATTCGATCCGCGAGCGCCGGTCGAGGAGGTACTTCGAATGTTCGGTCAGATGAAGGCGCCTGCTGAGCTGTGGCTCATGTCCGATCAGCACCACAACGGCTCGGTCACGGCCACGCCGCGAGCCGCGGTCTGGGAGGCGGACATACACTCATTTGTTTGCGACTGGCTGCGCGAGCGCTTCAATGGCGTGCCCCAGAAGCACGCGGGGAAAGTGCTCTACCTGGAGCCCTCCGGCGCGGGTCCTAACGCCTCTGCGGTCACCTACAAGCGGAGGTGGTTCGACTGAACTCGGGATGGGTGATGCGTGATGAGCGACTACTGACGGGTTCCACCGCTTACTGCTTACCGCTCGCTGCTCACGTCTCAGGCAAGAATGTCGTGCGCCTGCTCCTTACGGAGCAGTTCGTAGACGAAATCCTCGAGCTCAGGCCCGAGCGCGTCGCGGGCCGAGATTATTCCGATCGGCCGTCCGTCCTCGACGACCGGCACGTGCCGGAATCCGCCCTCGTACATGATGTGCAGCGCATCCGGAAACGGCTTGTCGGGGTGTATGGTCTGCGGATTGCGGGTCATGACTTCGGAGAGGCGGACCGTTTGCGGATCGCGGCCTTCGGCGACCACGCGATACAGCGCGTCGCGCTCGGTAAATATGCCGACCAGCTTGCCCTCATGGACCACAGCCACGGCTCCAACGTGCTTCGGCCTCATGAGTCGCGCGGCTTCGGTGACCGTGATGTCGCCGGACGCGGTGGCGACGTCGCGCTGTTCGATGATGGCCCGAATGGAACGGTACGGCATGGCCGGCCTCCGTCGTAATGCCCAGTCAGCGAGTTTTGCGGTGTTTCGATCATGCTACGCTCGCCGGATAGTGTGGTCAAAACGGCTCGCGGGAAAGTAGCGCGGGATGCACTCGCGGGGCTCGCGGATGGCATACTGGAGGAGCCGGGCCCCGCAGTGCGTTTTCCGAGGAGGAGTCTTTTGCTTACGCGTGTTGAGGCAGGAGCCATTTCTGCCTGCATGCTGGTGTTCGCTGCCGATAGCGCGCTCGGCCAGGAAAGGTATCCGAGCCGGGTCATCCGCATCGTGACAGCGACGCCGGGCAGCAACCACGATTGGGGGGCGCGCCTGGTGGCGCAGGAGCTCACGCCCCGGCTCGGTCAGCGGGTGATCGTGGAGAACCGGGGCAGCATCGCGGTCGAGCACGTGGCGAAGGAGGCGGCTCCCGACGGGTATTCCCTGCTCTTCTATGGTTCCTTCATCTGGCTGCAGCCCTACCTGGCGAAGGTAAGCTGGGATCCCCTGACGGATCTTGCGCCGATCACCCTGGCGATCAGCTCACCCAGCGTGCTCGTGGTGCATCCGTCGTTGCCGGCAAGGTCGGTCAAGGAGCTGATCGCGCTGGCCAGGGCCAGACCGGGCGAGCTCAACTATAGCGCCGGCGGCGGGGGTTCGACGCCGCATATCGCCGCTGAATTCTTCAAGTACATGGCGAACGCCCGCATCGTTCGCGTGAACTACAAGGGCTCAGGGCCCGCCATGATGGGCCTCTTCGTGGGTGAAGTGCAGCTGATGTTCGCAGCCCTGGGCCCGATCATGCCCCACGTGCAGCAGGGCCGCGTCCGCGCCCTGGCGGTCACGACCCCCCGGCGCTCCCGACTGGTCCCCGATCTGCCTGCAGTCGCGGAGGCCCTGCCCGGGTACGAGGCGGAGTCGGTGATCGGTCTCTTCGCACCGCGGAAGACCTCCCCGGCCATCATCAAGGTTCTCTACCAGGAAACGGTGCAGGGCCTCAAGGCCACCGATCCGCAGCTGCTGCTCAACTCGGGGGTGGAGGTCGTCGGCAATACTCCCGACGAGTTTTCCTCGTTCATCAAGTCCGAGATGACGAGGATGAGCCAGGTGATCAAGAGCGCCTCGTTTAGCAACTGAAAGGTGGAGGTCGATATGCCCGATGATCCGAAGCGAAACCGCCCGGCACTACAAGGGACGACCGCGCCCCGGTTGGATTTCCAGGAGCATCTCGCCGACCTTGAGGCGCAGGGCTTGCTCGTGCGCGTCGACCGGCCGATCAACAAGGACACCGAGCTACAGCCGCTCGTGCGCTGGCAGTTTGTCGGCGGCATCCCGGAGGACAAGCGCCGCGCATTCCTGTTCACTAATGTCGTCGATGCCAAGGGCAGGCGTTACGACATCCCCGTGGCGGTAGGCGCGCTGGCGTCTTCCCCCCGCATCTACGCCGTCGGCATGGGCAAGCCGGTCGAGAAGATAGGCGCAACTTGGATGCACGCCATCGCCAATCCGATTGCGCCCGTCTACGTCGATGCACCCGCGTGCCAGCAGGTCGTGGTTACCGGCGATGCATTACGCAAGCCCGATGGCGGGCTGGCGCGGCTTCCCGTGCCGATTTCAACGCCGGGCTTCGACTCCGCGCCTTATCTCACGGCCACGTTGTGCACCACGCGCGATCCCGATAACGGCGTGCAGAATATGGGCACCTACCGGGCAGCGCTCAAGGCTACCGACCGCCTCGGCGTGCGCATGGTCGCGCGTGTCGGCGGTGCCGGCGGCTACCTGCACTGGCTCAAGTATCGCGGCCGCAAGGAGCCCATGCCTATCGCCATCGTCCTGGGATGCGCACCGGTCGTGTTCTTCACCGGCCCCCAGAAGCTGGCCGTCGACAAGGACGAGCTTACGGTAGCCGGCGGGCTTGCAGGGGCGGCGATCCGCAAGGCCAGATGCGTCACCGTTGACCTCGACGTTCCGGCCGATGCGGAGATCGTCATCGAGGGGCTGATCGATACGGCCGTCCTCGAGCCGGAAGCGCCGTTCGGCGAGAGCAACGGCTACGTTGCGCTCGAAGCATACAACATGCCCATGCGCGTTACGGCGATCACGCACAAGCGCTCGCCGGTATTTCCGGCCATCATCAGCCAGGTCACGCCGAGCGAATCGAGCGTGGTGAAGAAGGTGGCGTACGAGCCCTTGTTCCTCGCGCACCTCCGGGATGGCCTTTCGATCAGGAACGTGCGCCGCGTGGTAATGCACGAGCCCCTCTCGAACCTGCGCCCGGTCATATTCGTGCAGTTTGCGCGCGAGACCCCGCGCACGGAAGTCTGGCGCGGCCTGCACGGCGCGGCGACTTTGCGCCCGGAGTGCGGCAAGATCGTGATTGCGGTGAGCGAGGACATCGACCCCGAAAGCACGGATGCCGTGTTCTGGTCGCTCGCATATCGCTCGAATCCGATCGAGGACGTGCATCTCGCACCCTACCGCCGCGGGGTGCAGGGCTCGCAGTACGGGCCGCAGCAATCCGAATCCACGATGCTGATCGACGCCACCCAGAAGTACGCGATGGCGCCCCTCGCGCTTCCGACCCGCGAGTACATGGACGGCGCACGCGCCATATGGGATGAGCTCGGCCTGCCGCCGCTTGCCCCGAAGGCGCCGTGGCACGGCTACACGCTCGGTGACTGGACGAACACCTGGGAGCGCTACGCCCGGCGCGCGACGGCCGGCGACTGGGAACAGAACGGCGCCGAGACGCTCGCGCGGCAGCGCAGCGATGTGACGCCGGAGACGCCGGTGCGGAAAGTGGAAAACCTCGACTGACAGCTACGTCTCAGATACTGCGTCTCGGATGCAACGTCTCAGCTACTGCGTCTCAGATAGGGCGTCTCGGATACGGCATCGCAGGGACGGCGGCGCTGCTGCAACGATTGATCTGGGACGCTGAACTGGGACGCTGAACTGGGACGCTTCATCTGAGACGATCCATCTGGGACGTCCTTCACAACAATGAAGCCCGCGCCCTTCATCTACTACGACCCGCGCACCGTCGCCGAAGCCTGCGATCTCCTCGCCCGGCACGAGAACGCGCGTGCGCTCGCCGGCGGTCAGTCGCTGATGCCGATGATGAATTTCCGCTACGTGATGCCGGATCATCTCATCGACTTGAACAGGATCGAAGAGCTTGCCTATCTACGGGTCGAAGACGACACGTTGCGCATCGGCGCCATGACGCGCCAGCGCGCGCTCGAGGCTTCCGGGGAGATCGGCAAGCGCTGCCCGATACTGCAATCGGCGCTGGCCCACGTCGGCCATCGCCAGACGCGCAACCGCGGCACGATCGGCGGATCACTGTGCCACCTCGACCCCTCGGCGGAGCTCGTCAACGTGACCGCCCTGCTCGGCGGCACTTTGCACGCCGCTTCGACGCGTGGTGCGCGCGATCTCCCTTTCGGCGAATTCGCGGCGGGCTATATGACGACCGGCCTGACCCCGGACGAGCTGCTCGCAGGCGTTACGCTGCCGCTGCCGAAGCGCAATCAGGGACATGCATTCGTCGAGTTCGCACGGCGTCACGGCGACTTCGCGATCGTGGCCTGTTCGGCCTTGATCGGGCTGGCCGAGAGCGGCGACATTGCCAGCGCCGCGATAGCGTTATCCGGATTGAGCCATGCGCCGGTGCGACCCGCGGCCATCGAGCGCGCGCTGCAAGGTCAGAAGCCGGGAGCCGCGACATACAGGGCGGCGGCGGCCGAAGCAGGGAAGCTCGATGCCACGACCGACGCTTACGTGACGGCCGCGTATCGCCGGCATCTGGCGCGCGTGCTCACCTTTCGCGCCCTGGAGCAGGCCGCCGCACGAGCCATGGAGCGAGCGCATGGCTGACACGAGAACGCTTACTGGCTTCGGCGCGTCGGTCAAGCGCAAGGAGGATCCAGCGCTCCTGCGGGGCGAGGGGCGGTACGTCGACGACATCCATCTGCCCGGGATGCTGCATGCCGCCTTCGTGCGCAGCCCGCATGCACACGCCAGGGTCGGCAGGATAGACAAGACCGCGGCGCTCGCGGTTGCGGGCGTCCATGCGGTCATCGCATACGCAGACCTGCCCGAATCCGTGCGCCGGCAGACGCTGCCGCTCCTGGTGCCGCATCCGGCCTTGAGGCACCCGCGCATGCCGCATGCACTGGCGAAGGATGAGGCGTGCTACGCCGGAGAACCCGTCGCCTGCGTAGTCGCGGACAGCCGCTACATCGCGGAGGACGCCGCGCAACTCGTCGACGTGGAATACGAGCCGTTGCCGGCGGCCAACGACTGCGCCGCGGCGCTGGCGCAGGACGCCCCGCGCGCGCACGCTGGCGCCGACACCAACGTGGCGGCGCGGTTTCCCGTGAAGGCCGGCGACGCCGACCGCGCCTTTGGCGGCGCGGCCCACGTATTCCGGGAGAAAATCCACCAGCACCGCGGCGGGCCGTTCTTCATGGAATGCCGCGGCGCGGTGGCACAGTACGAAGCGCCGACGCAGTCGTACACGTTGTTCGTCTCCTCGCAGGGCCCGCACCGGCTGAAGCGCTGCATGCTCGACATGTTCGAGCTCGGCGATCACCAGGCGCGTGTCATCACGCCGGACGTCGGCGGAGGCTTCGGTCCGAAGGGTTCGTATTATCCCGAGTACGTGAACGTCGCGGTGGCCTCGTGGCTCACCGGCCGGCCGGTGAAGTGGATCGAGGATCGGCGCGAGAATTTCCTCGCCACGCACCAGGAGCGCGACCAGTACTGGGATCTGGAGATCGCCGTCGATGCCCGCGGCAAGATCCTCGGCGTGCGCGGACAGCTGATCCACGAAACCGGCGCCTACGTGCCGTGGGGCATCGTGCTGCCGTGGATCACTGCGACCACGGTCCCAGGCCCCTACGTAATTCCGCACTTCAAGCTCGACGTCGTTTCCGTCTACACCAACAAGATCCAGACGACGCCGGTGCGCGGAGCGGGACGACCGGAGGCCGTCACGGCGATGGAGCGCTTGATGGACCGTGTCGCGCGCGAGCTGAACATCGATCGCGCCGAGGTGCGCAGGCGCAATTTCATACAGCCGGACGAGATGCCGTACAACGTCGGCATCATCTTTCGGGACGGGCGCCCGGTCACCTACGACAGCGGCGACTATCCGGCCTGCCAGGCGGGCGCGTTGCAAGCCGCCGGTTACGACGAGTTCCCGCAGCGGCAGGCGGTGGCGAGAAAATCCGGACGCTATCTCGGAATCGGCCTCGCCAATGCGGTGGAGGCGACGGGGCTCGGACCGTACGAAGGGGCAACCGTGCGCGTCTCGACCTCAGGCAAGATCGTCGTCTATACCGGTGCAACACCGCAAGGTCAGTCACACAAGACAACGCTCGCGCAAATCGCCGCGGACCAATTGGGCGTCGATTTCGACGATGTGACGGTGGTTACCGCGGATACGGCGGCGATCTCGCTCGGCATGGGCAGCTTCGCGGCGCGCACCGCGGTCAATGCCGGCTCCTCGGTGCATCTTGCGGCGCTCGCAGTCGCCGCCAAGGCGAAGGAGCTCGCAGCCGGCATGATGGAGTGCATGGGAGACGATCTGGAGCTTGCCGGCGGCTACGTGCGCCTGAAAAGCGCGCCGGACGTCAGGAAGAGCCTGCGCGAGATCGCAGTGAAAGCCATCGGCATGCCGGGCTTCTCCATGGCGGGCGGCCTGGCGCCGGGACTGGAGCACACCGCGTATTTCACGCCCGAGCAGTCGGTGTATTCGAGCGGCGCGCACGTCGCGGAGGTCGAGGTCGAGATCGAGACGGGCGCGGTCAGGATCCTGCGCTACACGGTAGCGCACGACTGCGGGCGGGTGATCAATCCGATGGTGGTGGACGGCCAGATCGTGGGCGGCGTCGCGCACGGCGTGGGCAATGCCTTGTTCGAGCGGATGGTCTACGACGATAACGCCCAGCCGTTGTCCACCAACTTAGGCGAATACCTGTTGCCGCTCGCCACCGACGTGCCGCACGTGGACCTGGTGCACCTGGAAACGCCGTCGCCATTGAATCCGCTCGGCATAAAGGGCGCAGGGGAAGGCGGCACGATACCGGCGATAGCCGCGATCATCAGCGCGGTCGAGAACGCGCTCGCACCATTCGGCGTGATCATAGCGGAGGCGCCGATCACGCCGCAGCGCATCGTGGAGCTGCTGGGCGAGCATGCCTTAGGCCGCACGCGTTGATGTGGCAACCGTTGATGAAGATCAATCAGCCACGGAAACACACGGAAGGGCACGGAAATTTGAGAAATCGAGGCGGTAAACACCTTCCCTTCGGCTTTCGCAATTTCCGTGTGGTCCGTGTGATTCCGCGGCCAATGCTTTTCGGCATATAGTTGACCGAAAGGACCGAGCCAAATGATTCACCGGATCTGGAGGATCGCGACAGTGGTGGCAGCGTGCATCGCGCTCGCCGCCGGCGCGGCCGCTGCGGCGGCATTTCCAGAACGGCCCATCCGGATCATCGTTCCTACCGCGATCGGTGGGCCGTCGGACCTGTGCGTCCGTGCGGCTACCGACGCGATGTACGCGAATCTCGGACAGATGCTGGTCGTCGAGAACATCACGGGGGCAACCGGCAACATCGGGCTGGAGCGCGTGGCGAACGCCGCCCCCGATGGCTATACGATCGCCCAGGCGAGCGCGGCGAATACTGCCAATCTCGCGGCGCGGCCGAAGGCCTCCTTCGATCTCGCGGGCGGGCTAAAGCCGATCGGCAAGGTTTGCATTGCGGCGTTCAGCCTCGTCGTCGCGCCGAGTCTCGGGGTGAAGACGGTGGAGGAGTTCATCCGGCACGCCAAAGCTAATCCGGGAAAGCTGTCCTATGGGAGCATAGGCTACGGATCGAGCCAGCACCTCGTCGGCGAGATGTTCGCCGCAATGACCGGTACGGACATCCTGCACGTTCCGTTCCGCGGCGAATCGGCCGTGGCACCGGAACTGGCCGCGGGGCGCATCCACATGATGTTCATGGCGGGCGCAAAACCGTTCATCGACGGCGGGCTGGTGGTCGGCCTGGCGACGACGAACCGCGATCCGTGGGGTCCGATGCCGAACCTTCCACCCATCGGCCGCTCGGCGCTGCCGGGGTTCTCGTACAACGGCTGGAATGGGCTGATGGCACCCAGGGGGACGCCCGACGCCATCGTGAAAAGGCTGAGCGAGGCGCTCGCCCGGGCGCTTGCGGACGAGAAAGTGCGCTCGACCATACGCTCGCTGGGAAACGAACCCGGCCCGGGAACACCCGACGACCTCGCCGCTCAAATCCGCTCTGATCTTGCAAACTTCCGGCGCATCATCGACGAACGCCACCTGATCTTTCCGGATTAGAGCGGTGAGCGGTGGATGACACGCCAGGTGCCCGGGTCGTCGGGAAACCCGGCTTGGTATGCCTTCCCGACCCGTGCCAAGATTGCCGCTGAAGCAATGTATTCGGTCAAGGAAATCTTCTACACGCTGCAGGGCGAAGGCGCCAACGCCGGCACCCCGGCCGTATTCCTGCGCTTTGCCGGCTGCAATCTTTGGTCGGGCCGGGAGCGGGACCGCGCGACGGCGGTCTGCCGCTTCTGCGATACGGATTTCGTCGGCACGAACGGCCCGGGCGGCGGAAAATTCCGCACCGCCGGGGAGCTGGCGAAGGCGGTCGCGGCGAAATGGCCGGCGCGCTCGAGGGCGCGCCGGTTCGTAGTCTGCACCGGCGGCGAGCCGCTGCTGCAGCTCGACCGCGCGCTCGTCGCGGCGCTGCACGAGCACGGCTTCCGTGTCGCGATCGAGACCAACGGCACGCTCATGCCGCCGGCCGGCATCGACTGGATCTGCGTGAGCCCGAAGGCACGCGCGCATCTCGTCCTCACCCGCGGTGACGAGCTGAAGCTGGTCTATCCGCAGGCGGGAGCGGAGCCTGCGCGCTACGAGGGCCTGGCCTTCGATCACTTCTTCCTGCAGCCGATGGACGGCCCGCGCCGGATCGCCAATACGCGGCTTGCAGTGGACTACTGCCGCCGCCGACCCCGCTGGCGGCTCTCGCTCCAGATCCACAAGCTGATCGGCATTCCATGAAGCGCCGCGCGCGCAGGCGGGCTGCCGGACCGTTGCCTGCCATGGAAGTCGGCTACGCGTTCGGCTTCGATGCGGCCCATCGTTTCAAGGGTGTGCCGCGCGGTCACAAGTACGGCGGCGTGCACGGTCATTCCTTCCAGGCCGAGGTCGTGATCCGCGGCGTCCCGCGCCCGCCGCACGGCTTCGTCGCCGACTTCGCGCGGCTGGAGAAAGCTAGCCTCGCCCTGCGCGGCAAGCTCGATCACACGTTGCTGAACGAAGTCGAAGGACTCGGCACTCCCAGCCTGGAGAACCTCTGCATCTGGCTCTGGGAGCGGCTCGTCGTGCAATTCACCGGCCTCGTGCGCGTCACGGTGCGGCGCGACTCTCTCGGCCAGTCGTGCACCTACGACGGAACCGCACAAGCCCCGTTGCGAAGGACGTCTATCCGCAAAGGAAAATAATTGGTCGATTCCTTCGCGACCTTTGCGTTGAAGTTGTTCGCTTAGTTTTTGGGTAGCGTTCGCGAGTTCAGCGTTGATGCATCCGCGTTTATCGGCGTTTGTCCGCGGCTGACCTGGTTACGCTTCGACCTTGATCCGCCACGTCTCGCGCGCGTGCTCGGCGGTGGTGATATCGAACATCACGCCGTTGGGGTCCAGGTACTTGCGCTCGCCCATCGGCCCGCGGCCGACACCAAGGATCTCGCCGTGATAGCGCGCTCCGTTCGCCTCGACCTTTGCGGCGACGTCCTCCATGTCGTCGATCAGGAACCCCATGTGATGCAGGCCGCGGCGGCTGTCGCCCTTCATGTTCACGTTGTCGGGCGAGATGATGACCAGGCTCACGACGCCGTCGCTGAGCCCGATCGCCGTGGCGTGCTGGCGCACGCGCTTCAGGTCGAAGGCCTTTTCGTAGAATGACGCGGTCTTTTCGATGTCTTCTACTACCATTGCGAGGTGGCGCAGCTTTGCCATTCGAGCCTCCTTGTCGCCCCGATTTACTTTCTGGCGTACTTGGTCAAACCGTTGGTGCTGGTCTGACCGCCGAAGATATTGCCCGCAGGATCAGCCGCGACGCCTTCCGGCACGACCTCCTTGTCGGGCTCCGGGCCGATGCCCGGAATGTGCATCCTGACCGACCCGTCGGCGGCGCTGCCGATTCTGTTCTGTCGGGCTGGGTCATTGTAGCCCGGATGACAGTCCAGCGCGCCTGGGTTCTAATGAGCGTCGGGGAAATCCTGGCGACGCCCATCCCTTACCCCACGCCTCTCTCCCAAGAAGAGAGGGGAGATTCGAGGTGCAAGTGCCGCGTCAGGCATTTGCACGAGGCTGAATAACGCACGAGGACGGGAGGATCGAAGTATGAGCGCTTGGACGCCTTACATCCGTGCGGCCCTCGTCGCCGCCATCATCGCTTCATTCCAGGCCGGCTGCGGGACCACCGCGGGTCCGCAAGGAAACACCGGAGGCCGCGCCGCGGTGGGGCGCGAGGTTCCGAGGTTCGAGGTGGACCCGACGTGGCCCAAGCTGCCCGACACGTGGGTATTTGGCCAGGTTTCGAGCGTGGCGCTAGACGAGCGGGATCACGCGTGGATCCTCCAGCGCCCGGGAACGATTCGAACCGATCAGAAAGGCAGGGCCGCGCCGCCCGTGATGGAATTCGACGCGGCGGGTAACTTCGTTCAAGGCTGGGGCGGCCCGGGGCAGGGATACGACTGGCCGGAGATCGAGCACGGGATTTACGTCGACCCGAAGGGGTACGTCTGGATCGGCGGCAACGGGAAGACCGACCATCACCTGCTCAAATTCACCAAGGACGGTAAATTCGTGATGCAGATCGGCCAGAAGGGCCAGAGCAAGGGAAACAAGGATACGCAGAACGTCAACATGGCGGCGGACACCTTTGTGCATTCCAGGACCAACGAGCTCTTCGTCGCCGACGGCTACGGCAACCGGCGGATCATCGTCTTCGACGCCGACACCGGCGCGTACAAGCGGATGTGGGGCGCGTTCGGCAAGGAAGCGATGGACAAAACGCCGCCGCGCTCCAAGGTCCCCGAAGAGTCGCGCATCCCGGCGAAAGAGGAATCCGGGCCCGGGCCCGACCAGTTCGTTACTCCCGTGCACGCTGCCCGGGTTTCGAAAGACGGGCTGGTGTACGTCTCGGATCGCGGCGGCAAGCGCGTGCAGGTCTTCACCCTCGAGGGCAAGTTCGTCAACCAGGTGTTCGTAGACCGGTGGTGCGAGGCGCCGCATTGCGGCAATGGCCAGACGGTCGCGAGCACCGCCTTCTCGCAGGATCCCGAGCAGCGGTTTCTGTATGTCGCGAGCAGAAGCCCGGCGCGGGTGTGGGTGCTCGATCGCAGGACCCTCGAGCCGCTCGACTCGTTCGGGCGACCCGGCGTGGGGCCCGGCGAATTCTACGTGCTGCATCACATGAACGTGGACTCGAAAGGCAACCTCTACGTCACGGAAGTCCAGGACGGCAAACGCGCGCAGAAGTTCGTCTTCAAGGGCCTGTCTCCAGCGCCGTCGAGATGATGAACCGCGCCGGTCACGGCATCGGCATTCCGCTTCTGCTCGGTGCTGTCACCGCCTCCTCCGCCTGCGCGCAACCCGCCGCCATCGCACCCGCGCCGGGTTTTGCCTTCGCGACCGCTGCCGAGGCGCGGGCGGTCCTCAGCGCGCGCGACGATTACGTACGCGCGACCTCGTCTCTCGAGCGCTCGGCGAGATTGCGGACTGCGGATAACGTGGACGAAGAGCGGTTCATACGCTACATGCAGGATGCGGCTCGCGAATGGACGGATGAGCAGCAGAAAAAACTGGCGCCGCTTATTGAACGGCTGGAGCAGTTTCTCCGAGGCATGAAGTGGAAGCTGCCCGAGCGCGTATTGATCATCCAGGCCGACGCCTCGTTCGAAGACGATTCGCCGCACACGCGGGCGAACGCGATCGTCCTGCCGGCGACCTATTACCCCCGCGGCCCCGGGTTGCTGGCTTACGTACTCTCGCATGAAGCGTTTCACGTGCTGACCCGCTACAACAGCGAGCTGAAGGAAAGGCTCTACGCCGCCATCGGTTTCCGGCGCTGCGAGGCGGTCACGATCCCGCCGGCGATAATCAGGCTGCGGATTACCAATCCGGATGCGGTGGAGAGCCGGCATACGATTCTGGTCCGCTATCAGGGCCGCGCGGTGGAGGCTTTGCCGTTCGTGCGATTTCCCAGCGAGAACATCGATCCGCGCGCGGGTTTCCTGAGCTATCTCCAGAACGCCTGGTTGCTCGTCGACCGCGCGGACAATGAATGCCGTGCGCGCCGCGGGGCAGATAACGGCGTGCCCCCGCAGGCGTTCGAGGGTCTGCACGAGCAGGTGGGTCGCAATACCGATTACCTGTACCACCCGGAGGAGATACTCGCGGACAACTTCTCGCGGCTGTACTTGACCTCGCTGCGCGGCTCGACGGAAGGAGTCCCCTCCCCGGAGATACTGGAAAAGCTGCGCCAGATCCTGTTCGAATAGCTTCGAGCCTACGTGCCGGCCTTGGGCACCGTCACTCCGACCAGCGTGTCGCGTGTGAGTATTCCGGACAGCCGCTCTTCGCTCCAGCCTTCGGTTCCCGCAGGGCGCAGCGGCACCACGACGTAGCGCATGTCGGCATTGGAGTCGTGCACGCGCACCGTAACGTGATCCGGGAGCACCGTTCCGAATTCCTTGAGCACCGCGCGCGGCTCGAACACCACCCGCGAGCGGTAGTTCCTGCTCTTGTACCAGGTGGGGGGCATGCCGAGGAGCGCACGCGGATAGCACGAGCACAGGGTGCACACGATGAGGTTGTGCACCTCGGGTGTGTTCTCCACCGCGATGAGACGCTCGACTTCGATGTCGATGCCGAACTCGGCGCATGCCGCCTTGCCGTCGTCCAGCAGGCGCTTCTTGAATTGCGGATCGACCCATGCGCGCGCGACGAGCCTGGCGCCCCGGTAGGGAAAATCCTCTTCGAATTGCTCCATCCGGCGCGTCACCTGCTCCGCGGTGATGACGCCCTTCGCCTCGAGGAGCTCCTGCATCGCCCGGCTCATGATCTCGTATTCCCCGGGAGGGCCGTCGTCGTGCTCGTTGACCGGAGCATGCGAGTGGTCGCCGTGGTCGTGCTCATGTCCCTGTCTTCTGGCGTAGTAGTCGAATTGGTGGCTGTCGCTCATGTCGTTCTCCCGGCCGGGTCCGGATTTCATGCGGGCTCCAGCCAATGCTCGAAGATTTCCATTTCGATGATGTCGCGGTCCGGGCCGCGGTAGGCGGGCCAGACCTCCTGCTGCGCGAATCGCACGCGATACAGCACCTTCCTGGGCTCGCCGTCGAAGCCGTAGGCGAGCTCTTCCGGATTGGGGAAAGCCCCGCAGATGCGCTCGATCACGCCGGTTTTGCCACGGATGTAATACGGCGTGCGCCGGTGCCCCGGTGGAAACCTGCGCTTGACGAGCACGCGATCGCCGACGTTGTAGCGATGTCCCGGCGCGGGCGTGTAGGTCGAAGGATGGGCCGCCGGGGCCGGAATGAAAGCGCCGCTCATTGCCGCTTGGCGCCTTTCTTGATGGGCGACTCCATCTCGTCCGGAACGTCGAAGCGCGCGCGTATCTCGGCCATCTTGGCCTTGAGTTCCTGATCAGTCATGTACCCCTTCTCGATCATGAGCGTGCGCAGCGCCGACGTCGTCTTCTCGAAGTACTCGAGCTGCGCATTGTTGACGAGATCCTCCGCCGCGCGGCGCAACTCATCGGTCTTGACGATGCCGGCCCGCGTGAGGGTCGAGCGCAGCGCGTTGGCCTGGCGCTCCCAGAACTTCATGCCGTGATCGACGGTATCGATCGGGCCGGCTTTCTCGCCGCCTATGTCCTGCGGGCTTTTGTTCGGCTGCTGGTCGGGCATGTCGCGAGTCCTCGCCTGGGTCAGTCTAGGATAATATCAGGCAGCGGCGGGAAGCGGGGTCGAGTAGCACCCACGAGAACTTACAGGAAAACCGAGGAACATGCCGGCAAGCAAGCCGAAACGACGGAAATCGAAGCGCATCGACGTGCACAGCCATGTAGTACCGGCCGAAATGCTCACCGCGCTCGAATGCAACCCCGAGCACTATGAGATGCAGTACGAGCAGGACGCCCGGAGGCCGCGTCTCGTTCGCGATGACGGATCGGCCCTGCCCGTTTTCACCGAGTTCTACGATGCGGCGGCCAAGGTGGCGGGCATGGATCGCAAAGGCATCGATATTTCCCTCATATCCCCTGCCCCGTTCGTCTTCTTCTACTGGGCGGGCCTCGATGTCGCCCTGCAGGC
This sequence comes from Burkholderiales bacterium, assembly GCA_035259205.1. Taxonomy (GTDB): domain Bacteria; phylum Pseudomonadota; class Gammaproteobacteria; order Burkholderiales; family SG8-41; genus SG8-41. The sequence continues at coordinate 40,129 of DATFWO010000008.1, forward strand.
CACGCGCCTCATCAACGACGGCATCGCGGCGATGGCGGCGCGCTTTCCGGAGCGCCTCATGGGGATGGGGACGGTACCCATGCAGCATCCTGACGCCGCGATCGCCGAGCTGGAGCGCATCGTCAAGGACCACGGTTTTCGTGCCGTCGAGCTCGGCTGCTCCGTCGAGGACGAGCAGCTCGCCCACCCGAGGTTTCGTCCGATATTGCGCAGGGCGCAGGAGCTGAAGGTCTTCATCTTCGCGCATCCTTACAGTCACGTGGAGCTGTGCGGCCTGGAAGACTACTACCTCAGGAATCTCATCGGGAACCCGCTCCACACCACCATCATGGCCGCGCACCTGATGTTTTCGGGCGCGCTCGACGAGTTGAAGCAGCTCAAGATCTGCCTCGCGCACGGCGGCGGCTACGTGCCCTATCAGATCGGGCGCCTGGCGCACGGGCACCAGGTACGGACCGAAACGCGCGCGCAAACGAGGACGCGGCCCGACAAGCTGCTGCGCCGGTTCTACTACGATGCCCTGATCCATGACGTCCGGGCGCTGCGCTACCTGATAGACCTCGTAGGCGCCGATCGGATCGCAATCGGCACCGATGCCCCCTTCGACATGGGCGAAGAGGAGCCGGTGACGATGATAGGCAAGGTCAAGAGACTCACCGCCAGGGAGCGCGAGCGGATTTTTGGCGGCACGGCGAGAGAGCTCCTGGGCGAATGACAGGGCGACTGCGTAGCGCAGCATTGCTGCTGCTCTGCACGGGGGCGTGGGCCACGCCAGCGGTCGCGCAGCAAAGCGGTGCTGCCGCGTACCCGACGAAGGCGATCCGGCTGATCGTTCCGCTTGCCGCGGGCGGGCCGAGCGATCACATGGCGCGCGCGCTCGCGCAGAAGTTGAGCGAAGGCATCAAGCAGACCGTCGTCGTGGACAACCGTCCGGGCGCGAGCGGCATCATCGGCACGGATCTCGTCGCCAAGTCTCTGCCCGACGGCTACACCTTGCTGCTCGCTCAAACCGCGCTCACCATCAACGCGAGTCTCGCTCCCAAGCTGCCGTACGACACGCTGCGGGATCTCGAGCCGGTTTCGCAGCTCACGGCCGCGCCCTATCTGCTGGCCGTGCACCCCTCGCTGCCGGTCAGGACCATCCCGCAGTTGATCGCCCTCGCCAAGGCTCGACCGGGCGAGCTGAACCATGCCTCGGGAGGGAGCGGAACCGGCCCGCATCTCGCGATGGAAGTGCTGATGCAAAGAGCACACATCAAAGTCACCCACGTCACCTACAAGGGCGGCGGGCCCGCGATGATCGACTTCATCGCCGGGCAGACGCAGCTCTACATGACCAATATCGTCACCATGCTGCCGCAGGCGAAAGCCGGCCGGATCCGCGCCATCGCCACCTCGCGCGCGAAACGGTCTTCGGTTGCGCCCGAGCTGCCGACGATCGCGGAATCCGGCTTCCAGGAGTACGACGAAGGAGCACAGCACGGGGTCATCGCTCCCGCCGGAACGCCGAAGCCCATCATCGACAAGCTCCACGCGGAAATCGTGAAGGCGATGCGCTCGCCGGAAGTCCTCGGCAGGCTGACGCAGGAAGGCGCGGAAGTCGTGGCAAGCTCGCCGGCTGAGTACTCCGCACAGATCCGCGCCGAGATCGACAAGTGGGCGAAGGTGGTGAAAAGCGCGGGGATCAAGCCCGAGTGATCCATCACCCGTGACCGGCGATTCGTGACTCGCGGACTTCTCACGCCTCCGGACGCAGATGCAGCTTCATGCCTTCGTGCGAGGCGACGAAGCCTAGGCTTTCGTAGAAGCGGATGGCGTCGGGACGCGCCTTGTCGGAGGTGAGCTGCAGGAGGTGGCACGCTCGTTGCCGGGCGCGAGCTATGGCCCACTCGAACAGCTTTCGCCCGATGCCGGTCGAGCGTACTTCCGAGGAGACGCGCACGCCTTCGACCAGCGCACGCCAGCTCCCGCGGTAGGTCATGCAGGGAATGAACGTCAACTGCAGCACGCCGACGACCTTGCCGTCGATCGCTGCAACGACGAGCTCGTTGTTCGCGTCGCTGTCGATAGCCTCGAACGCCTGGTAATAGCTCTCGGGAAGCGGCGAGGCGTACGTCTCACGCCTGGCCCCGAGGGCATCGTCAGCTAGCATGCGCACGATGGCGGGAACGTCGTCCCGCCCTGCCCGGCGGAATACGATCGGAGCGGCGCTCATCGTTTCGGCTTCTCGATTGCCGGTCGAACCGACGGCCAGATAATGGCCTGCGCGACGATGACATCCTTCCCGTTGTACGTTGCGGCGGGAGAGCCGTAGAGCTCGTAGCCGAGCGCCAGGGCTTCGCTCAACCTGCGGCAAAACGCCGCATCGTCGGGGCCGGTCAGGAGACGATACGTGGGCAGACCGTCCGGCGGCAGAGCTCTCGATGGTTTTCCGGCTCTCATTCGTTCGCCTTGCCCGCGTTTATCCGCGCTCACCCGCAGCTCGAATCAGCACACGCCGCGCTGGGTGAGCAGAGGCACGATCTGCCGTACGGCGGCCTCCGCTTTCACGCGCAACGCGTCGTCACCATTGTTGGCAACCGGGTGACCGATGACCGCGAATGGATAGTCCGGGAGTCCGTGCACCCTGGCGATCACCCGCGCGCTGCGCTCGAATTGGTCGGTCAGGACAGCGACGGCCGGTATCCCCCGCCGTTCGGCTTCGATGGCGTCGTGCAGACTGCACGACGAGCAGCTCCCTCAGTCGCCGATGCCGGAGATGATCGCGTCGGCGCCGCTTAGCTCGCCCAGCATTTCCGGCGGAACCGGCCGGCTCGTGTCGGGCTTGCGCCGGCGGATGAACTCGCGAACACCGAACTGCGAGCGCAGGATGTCCTCGACGTGATCATAGAACCGGGCGGTGCCGATCTTCGCGTTGTCGAGCAATCCGACTACCGTTCCCTTGAGCGATTGCACGGCGGGCGCCAGGCGCGGCGTTTCTCCTTCTGCCGCCTGACGGGGATCCAGGACTTTCAATGTCATGCGCTCTCTCCTTCAGGTTCTGGGGAGCATCCGGAGTATCGCCTCTTTCCCGGGGAGGCGCGGCTCAGGCCTCGATCCGGGCTGTCACCGCAAGCGATTTCTTCCCGTACCACGGCGGAAGAATGGCGCCGAAAGCGCCGGCAGGCCCGCCGGCCGCGACCACGAGCAGATCGTCCGGCGCGCGCAGCGCGCAGTGCGGGCGATCCTCGTCCTTGCGCCCGGCTACCGCCGCCTTGCCCACCGAGCGCCATTCGCGGCGCGTGACCCGCGCGGTTTCGAAGACGTACTCGCGAATCTGCTGCTTGCTCCATCCCGCCGCCGCGAAAACCAGCCGGTGCTGCCTGGGCACGACCATCGCGTAGTTCCCCTCCCAGATCGAGTAGGTCAGCATGTTCGCCCGGATGGCAGCCACGTAAGTGTCCAGGATTTCCTTCGGGTCGTGCGTCCACTCGTTCATGATCTGGTGCGGGGATTCAACCGACATGACCGTCACCGCCGAGCTTCCCTCGGGCACCCCGCGCTCCTGAGCGAGCGGCATCCACGGACTGTCCTCCTCGTCCTCCGCAACGCAGAACGTGAATTTCCCCGGATGTCCCAGAGTCGAGCGGTCGAGCTGACCGGGTATCCCGCCGAGGACGTTGAGAAGGATCAGGCGCACGCTGCGGCCGATCGTCGCGTTGGCCCGGCTCGCATTCGCGAAAGCGTTGTGCGTGGCATTCATGGCAAGTGCGAGGCGGATCGGTCCGTTCACGACGATGAAGGGCGCGCTGCCGCCGGTGCTGGCCGTGCTTCCATGCAGGCCGAACTCGGGCTCGCACATCGCCTTGACGATGGCGACAACGACAGGCGTGTACTCCGGCAGGCAGCCCGCCATCAGGCTGGCAATCGCCACCTTCTCGGCGGTGATGCGGCGCAGTCTCACCGGCTCGACACCGACGACCTCACGGGGGGCGAGCCGAGCCGCTTCCAGGAACCGCAGGACGCCCGCCTCGGTCGGCGGCACGATGGGCAGGCCATCGGTCCACCCATTGCGCTGGAAGAGCTCGTTCGCCTCGAAGGCGTCTGCGACCTCGTAGGTGGCGCTCGCCAGAGTCGACTCCATCGTCATTGCCATTTCCCCTGACTCGAGCAGACTTTTCGTACTCTACCCGGCATTTCGCCCAGGGTCAGCCCGGCGCCTTGCGGGCCACCGCATATACGACGTTTGCCTCTATCGATTGGACGCCCGCGTCGCGAATGTAGTCGAGATTCGCGCTGCGGACGCATTCCCGCGCGCCAACGTCGAGCTGCTCGACCGTAGCCCGATACCCCGAGCCGAGAACAGCCGACCACCACGCTTCCGGTGACGGTATAGAGTGCGTGCCGGCCTCGGCGACCGCTTCCACCTGGTCAGCGCCTCCAGCGCGCAGCAACGCGCGTACCGATGCCGGGTCGGAAATGCGATCCCACGGGTTGTAGCCCTTGTAGAGGTCGGGTCGAACCTCCCGGACCGCGCTCCAGAACACCGTGGTTGCCGGCTCGAAGAACCTGGGCCCCCACGTGGTGACAGCGAGCTTGCCTCCGGGACGGATGACCCGCCAGAGCTTGCGGACCGCAGCCTCCATGTCCGGGAGGAAGAAAATGCCGAATACGCAGACGACCGCATCGAAGTGCGATTCGGGGACAGCCAGATCGAGTACGTCACCGACGAGGAAGTCGATGTTCTGCAGCCCCCGCGCGCTGGCTTTCGCCCGGGCCAGTGCGATCAGGTTCTGTGCGAGATCGACGCCGAGTACGTATCCCCTTGGTCCGACCTTGTCCGCTGCGGGGATCGCCGACGCCCCGCTTCCGCAACATACGTCGAGCACGCGCGCGCCTCTGGCCAGACTCAGCCGTTCGATCGTGCCGCGGCCGAAGCGCTCCCAAAACGAATTCACGGGATCGTCGTAGCGGTCGGCTGCCGCATTGTAGGCTGCAGCCGCTCTGGCTTGCGCGTCAGTCACGTCCATCGAGCTCGATCCAGCCTGGTCTCAGCCGCCGCTTCACCGCGAGGCCCAGCGTGTCGCGATAGAAAGCGATGCCGCGCTCCAGGTCGGCAACCTCGATGTACGCGTGAACGGCCAGCAAGATTGCGCTCCTCGCTCTTAAGCTCGCTGCGTGGCGTAGTGGGCGAACGCTGTGGCGACCTTGCCGCTCGGACCGAAATGCAGTACTTCCGCCGCCAGGCCTCTCGGCCCTCTGTAATAGACCGTGACGCTGTTTACGCCGGCCAGCACGGTAAGGAGCTCGAAATGAAGATCCGGGAATTTCGCCAGGGCCTTCGCCCAATAGGCTCGGACGGCGGGCTTGCCGCGCAGCTTTCCGGAGGGTTCGCCGGCGAGGGTGATGATGATCGGCGACGACATTTCAAAATCATCGTCGTAGTGCCCGAGTATGTGTTCGAGGTCGTGTGAATTCCACGCAGCAACCCATTCCCTGCCAAAGCGCTCGGCAAATGTCGTATCCATCTAAGGTCTCCAGTCTGCAATCCGCGCCAATGCCGGGTCGCGGATCAGGTACAGTACCATTATTTGCTAAAACGCCGCTTTCGGTGTGCGGCTATCCCAAAGGACGGTCTTCGCCATGAGCATCATCAGCCCGTGGTACCAGCTCGGCTACGTGATTCCCCATCCCTACACCGATCTCGATGCCTACCAGTTTTATCGTGTCGCACCCGAGGGCATGATGCTGGTGACGACCGGCCTCGACCTGAAGGACTACACGCTGGCGGCGGTCGAGCGGGAATTGCCTGCGCTCCAGCAGCGTTTCGACGTCCTCGCCAGGAAAAAAGTGGATCGCATCTCGTTGAGCGGCGTACCGGTCGCCTCGGCGCTCGGGCGGAAAAGGATGCGGGAGATACTCGCCGAAGGCGAGTCCCGGACCGGGCTGCCTTGCGACACGGATCTCGAAGCGCACATCGCAACCTTGCAGCATCTTGGCGCGACCCGGATCGCGCTGGCCACCCGCTGGCCGGAGCCCGTTGTCGCGGCTCTGGTCCGTTACCTCGCCGAGGCGGGCATCGAAGTCATCGCCTTCCGCTCGCGCGCGCGCTCGCTCGACCAGAACAAGCAGGCCAGTCCGGCCGCGGATCATCTGCTCGCGCTGGAGCTGGGCGGCGAGGTTCTGGGCGAGGCGCCCGATGCGCAGGCCCTGCTGATGCCGGGCGGCCTGTGGTACGCAATCCATGCGGTGCCGATGCTGGAAGCCGAGTTCGGCCGCCCCGTGTTGCTCAACATACTCTCGACCATCTGGGCAGCGCTGCATGCGGCAGGCAAGCGCACGGAGCATCGTCCCGATCCGCGGTGGGGCCGGGTTCTCGCCAGCCTTTGAGCACGTGACGAGTGACGGGTGACGAGTGAAATCCGCTGCCGTCCTGCCCTACAGCTGCTCTTTTCGGTTGAGCAGCTCGATGCTCACGCCGTCCGGCGCATCGATGAACGCAATGCGGGTCGTCGGGTTGATATCGGTGGGCTCGCGGCTGAACACGACGCCCTTGCCCCGCAGCCCGGCGCAAAAGCGATCGAAATCGCCCTTCACCTGCAGCCCGAAGTGATCGACGCCCCACTGCAGGCTGGGCTTGTCCTTCGCGACCTCCGCGGGGCGTTGCCCCCGCACGATGACCATGGCGCCGCCGAACGAGACGTAGATTTGCGGCGCGCCGCGCATCTCCATGCTTCTCACGATCCTGCCGCCGAGCTTGTCGACGTACCAGCCGGCTGCAGCGTGCGGGTCTTTGCTGACGAGATGGACGTGATCGAAGGATAGGCTGGCGTCGGGCATGGCGATGTTCTCGTTTGAAAAAGCAGCGCGGCTCGCCGAAATTCTAGTCCGCCGCGCAACCGTCCGCAAACAAGCTACCTCTTCCTTCGCGTTCTGCGCGCCGCTTTCGGGGGTTTACGCTTCGCCCCCGCGTCCGCCATCCGCATCGCGCGTAAGCCCAGTTGCGCGGACACCATGCCGCTCATCGGGATCACGGCGGAGATGGCCTCGAGCACCTGCCGGCGGGTCATCCCGCACCCGTAGGCCCGCCGGATGTGCTGCGCGATGAGATCGATCTCTCCGCGAATGCACAGCGCGGCAACGACTATCAGCTCGCGCGGACCGGGACCGAGCAGCTCGTCCCGGGCGCCGTCCGCAAGCAGGCAGTGGTCCAGCCAGGCGGCGGCACGCCGCGCCAGCTCGGCATCGATGCCGGATGCGTAGCGCCATTCGGGTGCGTCCAGCGCCGCTGCGCCCCCTCCGCTGCGCCGAACGCGGCCGATAGAGAGCTCCGGAAAAGGCGTGAGCTCCTTCGGCTCGCCACCGTCCGGCAAGCTCCCATACGGGTAACCGGCGCTGTTTGCCTCCATGATCGCGTAGCCCACGTTAGCCATGGTGGACCAGCCGGAGACCGTTGAGAACGCCGCGGCGGCCTCCATGATCACGCGGTTCGTCAGGCCCATGCGATACATGCGCCGGATGTGGTTGGGCGCGTGGCGGAAGTCTCCTTTCGCACACAACGCGGGCGTCGCGATGAGCTCGCGCATCGGTCCCGAGAGCTGCTGCTCACCGGTAGTCTGCCCGTGGTACTGGTGGAAGTAGCCGCCGGTCCGGGTGACGAGGTCGTAGGTCTGCGGCGAAGAGTGCGCGAGTATCTTCCACTCGGGAAAGATGTCCCCGCGGGCGGCGGTGGCGCGCGCGATCACCGCGTCGGGACTCATGTCCTGTGCTTCAGCCGTCGAGTGTGCGGTCATGGAAGCTCCTTCATCCGATGAAAACGGCGGGATCCGCCGATACGCGGCACATACTATAGTGGGCTACCGCTCGTCGCCAGCCGGTTTACACTGACGTCGTTCGCATCGTGAAGGCCCCGCAATGAAAGTCCACATATTCATACGCAAAGGATAGATGGTGGCTACAGCGCAAAAACCCGGCGTCAACCAGGCGGTACCGAATTCTTCGGGCACTGCGCCGCCCAGGCTCAAGGCGCCGGTCAATGCGGCGGACTGCCACATACACATCTACGATCCGCACTTCCCGCCGCCCGCCGACAAGCCGTCGAACGGCGCGGTACCGGATTACCGCCTGCTCCAGAAGCGCATCGGCCTCTCGCGCGTTGTCATCGTTACACCGAGAAATTACGCGACCGACAACGCCGTCACCGTCGATGCGATCAAGCAGCTGGGAATGGACAACGCGCGCGGTGTGGCGGTGCTGCGTCCCACGGTGACCGACGCCGAGCTGAAGAGTCTCAACGAGGGAGGAATCCGCGGCATACGCTTTACCACGGGCGATGCCAGGACCGCCGTCGTCACCGTCGACATGATAGAACCGCTCGCGCAGCGCATCGCTGCGCTGGGCTGGCACGTGCAGCTCAACATGCCGGTCCAGCAGATCGTCGACCACGCGAACCTGCTGGGGCGCCTGCCGACGCAGCTGGTCTTCGATCATATGGGCAAGGTCCCGGGACTGGATCACGCCGCCTATGGCGTCATCCGCGGGCTCGTCGACAAGCGCAGAGCCTGGGTCAAGATTTCAGGCGCCTACATGTACCAGGCCGGCCCACCCGCCTACTCCGACGCGACGACCATCGCGCAGGCTTACGTCAAGGCGGCGCCGGAGCGCCTGGTGTGGGGCAGCGACTGGCCGCACCCGGGTCCCAAGGAGAAGCCGGACGACGCCGTGCTCTTCGACCTGCTTACCGCGTGGGCGCCGGACGAAGCGACGCGCAACCGCATACTGGTCGCGAACCCGGAGGCGCTTTACGGCTTTCCGAAGTCGGCATGAGCGGTCTCAAGAACCTGATTTGGGCCGCAGATACGCAGATGGACGCAGATGATCGCTAAGCAGTGAACGGTCAGCGGTGAGCGATGCGATTGTGCACAGTATGCGAAGAGAGAAGTAAGCGGGCACCCGTCACTGGCATCTATTAAAGGAGAACGATCATGGCCGCACGTGTGCCTTATGTCGAACGCGAAGCGCTGAACGCCGAAGGCCAGGAGATTTACGACCGTATCCGCAAGGACCGCAACTCCGACCGTGTGGGGCTGCAATTCCGCGCCCTGCTGCACAGCCCCAAGGCGGCGGGATATCTCACATCGATGGGTGCGCAGTTGCGCTTCCAGAGCGCGATGCCCGAAAACCTGAAGGAGCTGGCGATCATCCTGGTCGCGCGCGAGTGGAACAGCGATATCGAGTGGACGGGCCATGCGGTGCTCGCCGCCCGCGCCGGCGTGAGCGACGTTGCGATCGAAGCCATACGCACCGGGAAAGCGCCGGCGGGGCTTACGCAGCAGGAGCAGATCATCGCCCGCTTCGTGCACGAATTGATCCGCCGCAAGAACATCCCGGACGACGTCTTTGCCGCAGCCCACAAATTGCTCGGCACGCAAGGTGTCGTGGACCTCACCTTGACGTGCAGCTACTACACGGCGCTGTCCCTGGCGCAGATCGCGCTCAAGTCCGAGATGGAGCCGGGGAAAGTCTCCACCCTTTGACACCCAGATCAGTAAGGTAAGCAGTCAGCATTGCTTACTGCTTACCGCTTACCATCATCCGAGCAAGAAGGAGCAGCGGTGAAAATCGTCCGTGTGAGCGCCATTCCGATGTCCGACCCGGTGCCCGCGCAGAAGCAGCATCGCACCGATCTGGGAACGAAGGTGAAAAGCGATGCAACCCTGGTGCTGGTAGAGACCGACAACGGCTTGATGGGCATGGGCGCGGCTCTGGGGGCGCCTCCCGTCGTCGCCGCCATTATCGAGCACGAGCTCGCCCCGGAAGCGATCGGCGAAGACCCGCTCTTTTCCGAGCGCATCTACGAAAAGATGTACAACGGCTCGCGCGCCCAGCCGGCGCTGGAGCGCGGCGTAGCGCAACCCGAAGTGAGCCGCCGCAGCGGGATGGTGATGGAAGCGATCGCCGGCGTGGATATCGCCATCTGGGACGTGAAGGGCAAGGCCTTGGGGATACCGGTCTACCAGGCGCTGGGAGCGGTGCGCAACGTGGTTCGCGGTTATGCTAGCGGCGGCTGGGCCGCGGGAGACGAAGCCGAAAGCGAGCTCGGCGGCTACGCGGCAAAAGGGTTTTCCGCGGTGAAGATGCGCGTGGTGGGCCGCGACGGCTTCTCCATCGAAAAGTGCGTGAGGCGCGTGCAGGCCGCGCGCCGCGGCGTCGGAGCGAAGGTCGAGCTGATGGTCGATGCCCACGGCTCTCTGGAAGTGCCGGTGGCCATCAAGCTCGCCAAGGCACTGGAGCCGTACGATATCGCCTGGTTCGAGGAGCCGGTGTCGCCCGAAAACCACCGCGGCCAGGCGGAGGTCAGGCGTACCACCACCATTCCCATCGCATCGGGCGAGCGCGAATTCACGCGCTACGGCTTTGAGAGCCTGCTTCGCCACGACGCGCTCGATGTTGCGCAGCCGGACGTGGCCCGCGCGGGAGGTTTCACTGAAATCCGCCGCATCGCCGCGCTGACTTCGGCGCGCGACATACGGCTCGCGCCGCATGCCTGGGGCAGCGCCATCCTGTTTGCGGCCAGCATCCACGTCGCCATGTCCGCAGCCAATTGTCACATCCTGGAAGTAAGCCAGGGCTACATGCCGATGATGTGGGAGCTCTTCAACGAGCCGTTCGACATCCGGCCGGATGGCACGGTGCACGCGCCGGATCGCCCGGGACTCGGCTTTACCTTGCGCTCTGACTACCGCGAGCGCTTCAAGTACGTCGAAGGGCCTGAGTACACCTTCTAGAGGGATGACATGCTGAAGACCTACCAAGGCAGTTGTCACTGCGGAGCAGTGCGCTTCGAAGCCGACATCGACCTCAGCGCCGGGACCTTTCGGTGCAACTGTTCGATCTGCTCCAGAAACCGCTTCTGGCCGGCGGTCGTAAAGCCGGGGGCGTTTCGCGTGCTCTCGGGCCAGTCGGAGCTGACCAAGTACCTGTTCAACACCATGCGCAACGAGCACTATTTCTGCAAACATTGCGGGGTGCGCTCGTTTGGCGTAGGCAATCTCCCCGGCGTCGGTCAGGTCTATGGAGTCAACCTGGGATGCCTGGAAGACGTCACGCCGGAAGAGCTTGCAGCCGCTCCGATCACTTACATCGACGGCAAGCACGACAACTGGCAATCGGCTCCCGCCATCACAAGCTATCTGTGACAGTCGCGGGTAGTCTCGAAATCTGAGGCGCGAGTTTCCTCGTTGCAATTGCGTTGTTGGCTGGAAGCGCAATTGGTACGCGGGTCATGATTTCGAGCCCCGGCGCCCGCCGTAGCGGCATCGTTTTCACCGTGCTGGCCGGCTGGATTGGTTCGGTCCTGCTTGGATGGCTCGCGTGGAGCTTTTGGACGGAGTGATTTTATCTGCGTGTATCTGCGTTCATCCGCGGCTCATGGCCCTTGAACTGTTTTTGAGATGCTTCTAGGTTTTCAACACCACCAGAGCATCCACCGCCTTCACCCCCTGCCCCGCCTGCAGCACCATCAGGGGATTGATGTCCAACTCCGCGAGACGACCTTCGAGGTGCACCGCCAGGTGCGAGATGCGCACCAGCGTGTCCGCCAGAGCATCGACGTCCGCCGGCGGCCTGCCGCGAAACCCGCGCAGGAGCTTCGCGCCCTTGACCTCCGAGATCATGTCCAGAGCCTCGGACCGCGTGACCGGGCAATGGCGCAGCGACACGTCGTTGTACACCTCGACCATCACGCCGCCGCTCCCGAATAGCAGCATGGGTCCGAGCTGAGCGTCGTATTTGATGCCGACGATCACCTCCACCCCGCCCGTCACCATCTCCTGCACCGAGACGCCGGAAATGGCGGCTTTCGGCGCGTGGGCGACGGCGTTCGCCATGACCTCCTTGCAGGCGCTGCGCACCGCATCGGCATCGCGCAAGGCGAGGCGCACGACGCCGGCCTCCGTCTTGTGCAGTATGTCCGGGGATTCGACCTTCAGCGCGACGGGATAGCCCAGCTTCTTCGCCGCCTCGACGGCGGCATCGGCGGATGGCGCGAGGATCTCCCGCGTCCCCGCCACGCCCCACGCGGCGATCGCCTGCTTGCTTTCTCTTTCGGAGAGCGTCGAGCGGCCGAAGGAGCGGAGCCGCTGCAGCGCCTCGTTCTGCCCGGCCGTCAGCGCCGGGACCGCGGCAGGGCTGCCGGCGAGACGGCGGTCGCGCCACGCGTGATAGTCGGTGAGCTTCCTCAGGCCGCCCGCCAGGTTCTCCGGAGAATAGAAGATCGGAATGTTCGCGTCCTTGAGCTTGGTGAGAGGGCCCTTTTCCATGCGGCTCGCGGTCCAGAAAAACGCGACGTTCTTGTCGGTGTGATCGCGCAGCTTGATGACCTGATCCACCTGGTTGCCCGCGCCGGCGCTGGCGATGACCAGCGTGCCGACTTCGGGTTCTTCGATCAGGAAATCCATGATCTGCGGAAATTGCTCGCTGCGCGAGAAACCGGTGACATCCGATGGATTGGCCGCCCACCCGAAGTCCTTCAGGATGGCATTGATGCCATCGCGCGCGCGGTCGGTGAGCTGCGGCAGATCGAGGCCGACCTGGCCCAGCATGTCGGCGGTGAGCGAGCTGATGCCGCCGGAGTGGGATACCACGGCGATGCCTGCTTTCTTCGGCTTGCGGTTGCGCGCGAGCAACTGGGAAACCTCAAGCAACTCGTCGTAGTCCTGCACCCGTATGATCCCGTACTGCTTGAACACGGCCTCGTACAAAGCGTCGGCCCCGGTGAGCGCCGCAGTGTGGGAGCGCGCCGCCCGCGCGCCGGATTCCGAGCGTCCGATCTTGATCACGACGATGGGCTTGCCGCGCTGCGCGGCCAGCTCGGCGACGGCTATGAGCTTCCCGACGTCCTTGAAGCCTTCGACGAAGCCGGCGATGACGTGCGTCTCGGGATCGTCAACGAGATAACGCGCGAAATCCGCGAAGTCGAGATCGATTTCGTTCCCGGTCGAGATGATGTGGCTCAAGCCGATGCCGCTGTCCACCGCGCGCAGGAGGAACGGGCCAAAAGCGGTCGCGCCGCTCTGGCATATGAGGCCGATATGGCCGGTGAGCCCGCCGAGCGTGCGCGATGACGCCGTCGCCCAGATGTCCTCTCTTACGTTGGCGACGCCCAGGCAATTCGGCCCGGTGAAGCGCAGGCCCGATTCCCGGGCGAACGCACCCACCCTCTGCTGCAGCTCTTGTCCCGAATCCGTTCCGCGCTCGGCGAAGCCGGCGGAGATGATGACCGCCGAGCCGGCCTCTTTCCGGCGGCATTCCTGCAGCACGTCGAGCACCTTGTTGTAGGGAACGACGATGCCGACCAGGTCCGGCGCTTCGGGAAGGTCGCCCACGCTGCGGTAGGACTTCGCCCCCATGATCTCCTCGTAGTTGGGATTCACGGGATAGACGCGCACGCGCTCCCTCGCCTTCAGCACCGCCGTGAGCAGACGCCCGCCGTAGCCTCCCTTGGGCGTCGCGCCGACCACGGCGATCGAGCGCGGATTGAGCATCTTGTGGATCGCTCTCATCTGGTCTTCCGTCCAGAAGTCCACGTTGTGTGCCTTTCTGTTCGAGTTTGCGGGCAGCGAACGATTATAAGTGCTGAACCACCGGATAGATTTACGCTCAACTCGCGTAAGTAAATCGCCGCACCGCCTCCTCGTCCAGCTCGAGGCCGAGGCCGGGTGATTTCGGCGCGACGAGACAACCGCCCTCGACCGCAGGCATCGCTCGCAATATCTCGGCGCTGCGCGGCACGTATTCGACCAGATAGCCGTTGGGGATGGCAGTCGCCAGGTGCACGTGCACTTCGGGCAGCACGTGGCCGCAGACCGGTATGCCGTAGGTCTGCGCGAGCGCCGCGACGCGCCGCCACGGCGTGATGCCGCCGATGCGCCCCAGGTCGATCAGCGCGACCGCGGTTGCCCTCCCCTCGAACAGCCTTGCAAAGTCGTTCGCCGTGTAGAAGTGCTCGCCGGTCGCGATACGCACCCTGAGCTGCTGGCAAAGCCTCGCGAGACCGGCAATGTTCTCGGTCGCGATGGGATCCTCGAGCCAGTGGATGCCGGCTTCCTGCAGCGCGTAGCCCGTGTTGAGGGCCGTGGCCAGATCCCAGGTTTCAGTCGCGTCGACCAGTATGCGCACCTCGGGCCCCACCGCTTCGCGCACGGCGTTAACGCGGCGAACTTCCCGCGCCGGATTCGTCTCGTGGCCCAGGCGCAGCTTGACCGCGGTGTAGCCTTCCTTGACGTACTGCGCGGCTTTTTTTGCGAGCTCCTCCAGCGTGAGGCTGTACCAGAAGCCGTCGCTCCCATAGACGGGCAAACGGTCGCAGTATCCGCCGAGCAAGCGGTACAGCGGCTGCTTCAGGGTCTTGCCCGCCGCGTCCCACATCGCGACGTCGAGCGGGGCGATCGCCTGGTGCAGCAAACCACCCGGCCCGAACGGACTGCCTTTGCGCGCCATGCGCTCCCACGCGGCCTCGGTCTCCAGCACGTGCATCCCGACGAGCACCTGCGAGAGCTCGCGCGCCGCGCTCGCTACGGCGGGGACCATGGACGAAGACAGCGCAACCATGTAGCCGAACCCTTTCACGCCGTCGCTCGTGGTGACTTCGGCAAGGACGTGCCAGAAGGCGTCCACGATCTTGCCCGCGGCTTCGTACGGCTTTGCGGGAAGCACCCGCAGCACGCTTACTTTTGCGGCTTCAATTTTCATTTTCCATGTCGAGCTTCGAAGTGGACATCTTTGCCTGTTATTCTATCGGCATTTATCTGCGTTTATCTGCGGCAGGAATTCTGCTTTTCTTGCTAGAACCTGTTTCATAACCAGGCGCGTGCTGCGTTGTGGCCAGGACGGACCGTATACAAGGCACCCGACGAAGGCCATATGTCGATATGGTCGAGGAGGGTAACGCAGTAGACGACCGCCCTGGCCGCAACCCGGAGGGACGGGGCGCTCTGGGCGCATCTCTTTGTCGGGAGCCCTCGCAATATCGACATATTGCTTCGGGCTCTTCTCCTCGACCTGCATCCCACATCGCCTCCGTCGCACACGTGCCTGGTTATGAAACAGGTTCTTGCTTGACTCTCCCTCATGCACCCACAGGAGGGACGTATCATTCGGGTTCGATACGTCTTCCAAAGGAACACATTGTGGACAAGACCACCGCAACTCTCGCGAACTACGTCACTGCCCTCACCTTCGACCAGTTGTCGCCGGGTGCGGTACGGGAGGTGAAGAGGCGGCTGATCGACACCGTCGCCTGCGCCATGGGCGGGTATCCGAGCGAGCCGGCGGCGATCGCCCGCCGGGTCGCAGCCGAGCACAGCGGGCAGCCGCTCGCCCGCGTACTCGGGACCGGCGGCGCTACTTCCATGGAAATGGCGACGTTCGCCAACGCGGTGATGGTGCGCTATTTGGATTGCAACGATACCTATGTATCCAGAGGCTCTGGTCATCCGAGCGACATGATGTCCGCGTGCCTGGCGGTCGCCGACGCGTATCACGCCAGCGGCAAGGATACGCTGACGGCGCTTGCGGCCGCATACGAGGTCTACACCGGGCTAGCGGATGTTGTCGGGCTGCGGGAGCGCGGATGGGATCAGGGCGTTTTCGTCGTGCTGGGCAGCGCGGCGGGTGCCGCGAAGCTGCTGCGCCTGACGACCGAGCAGGCCGCCGACGCGCTGGCCATCGGAGTCACCAGCAGCGTTCCGACGCGGCAGACCCGCAGCGGCGAGCTCGCCATGTGGAAAGGGGCCGCCACGGCGGCAGCTGCGCGCGCCGGGGTGTTTTCGGCGCTGCTCGCACAAAAAGGAATGACCGGCCCTACCGCGGCGTTCGAAGGGCGCCACGGAGTGTGGGATCAGGTGACGGGGCCGTTTCAGCTCGGGAAACTCGGCGGCGCGAGTGTCCCGTTTGGAGTCGAGCGCACGAATCTCAAGTTCTTTCCCGCGGAATATCATTCCCAGGCGCCGATCTGGATCGCGCTCGAGCTGCGCAAGAAGGTGCCCGTCGGCGAGATCGAGGCCATCGACGTGCAAACGTACTACATGGCGTACAGCGAGATCGGCAGCGAGCCGGAGAAGTGGGAGCCGCAGACGCGCGAAACCGCCGACCATAGCCTGCCCTACCTCCTGGCGGTGGCGCTGACGGATGGAGCCATCAGGGTCGACAGCTTCAGCGACGAGCGCATACGCGATCCGCAGCTCCGACAGCTCATGCGGCGCATCAAGGTCGCGGAGAACAAGGAGTACACGCGCGAGTTTCCGTCGAAATTGATGACCCGCATCGAAGTCACGACGCGCAGCGGGCAGCGCCTCGTCGAGATGGCGTCCTATCCCAAGGGACACTCGAAGAATCCCATGACCGATGCCGACGTGGACCGCAAGTTCGCAGATTTGTGCGCGAACCTCCTTCCTCCGAAGCGGCGTGACCCGCTGCTCCGCGCGCTATGGGACATCGATCAGGCGCCGGATGTCGCCAAGGTGATCGATCTCGTGCGCGTCGAAAACTGAGGCCAAGCACGGCATGCCACGCAAATTCTGCGCCGCCCTGGCGATGCTCCTGGGAACGATCTCCAGCGGATACGCCGGAGAGCCCGGCTACCCGCAGCGGCCCATACGCCTGATCATTCCGCAGGCGCCGGGCGGAGGCTCCGACACGATAGGGCGCTTCATGGCGCAGAAGCTCGGCGACAGCCTCGGGCAACAGTTCGTGGTCGACAACCGGCCGGGCGCCGCGGGCATGCTCGGCGCCGAGCTCGTAAAGCAGGCGACCCCCGACGGCCACACCGTACTGCTATGTGCGATCGACACCATCACCGCGCCTATCGTGAGCCGGCGCGCTCCCTTCGACGCGGTGAAGGACTTCGCGCCGATCACCCAGCTCACGCTCTCTCCGAACGTCTGGCTCGTAGGCGTGTCGTTCTCAGCCCGGTCGATGAAGGAGCTCGTCGAAGCGGCAAAAGCGAAGCCGCGGCAGATCAATTACGCGTCCTCGGGCGTCGGCAGCATGCAGCACCTGGGCGGCGAGCTGCTCAACCGCATGGCAGGGATCGAGCTCGGGCACGTCCCATACAAGGGCGGCCCGCCGGGCCTCATCGACGTGCTCGGCGGACGCGTGCCGGTGATGCTCTCCGGCATGCAAGGCGCGCTCCCTTACGTGAAGTCGGGAAAGGTGCGTGGGCTGGCGGTAACGACCACCGGGCGTTCCGCAGCGCTGCCGGAGCTGCCCACGGTGGCGGAAGCGCTGGGCTTGCGGGATTACGAAGCCACGAACTGGCAGGGACTGTTGTTTCCGGCAGGCACGCCCCGGCCGATCGCGGTGCGGGTAGCAGGCGACGCGATGAAGGTCCTGGCGCTCGCCGAAACGCGAGCGCGCCTCGAAACCTTGGGCTACGAGCCGTCCGGTATGACTCCGGCCGACTTCGGTGCTCTCATGGTCGCCGAGCAGAAGCGCTGGACGGCGCTCATCAGGGCAGCGGGAATTACTGCCGACTGAGGTCGGCGGGGGCGATGGCCGCTTACTTGATGCCCAGCAATTTGGCGGCGGTCCCGCCCAGCATCGCGACGCGCTCCTCGTCGCTGAAGCCCGGCGCGTTCATGATGTGCGTCACCGGGTCCTGATGCCATGGAATCGGATGGTCGGTGCCGATCACAAGCTGGCTCGCACCGACTTCGGCAGCGAGGTGCCGCAGCATCTCGGACGTAAATACCAGGGTGTCGTAGTACATGGTCTTCAGGTACTCAGTCGGTTTTTTCTTCAGCTTGACCGTGCTGTCGCAATGCCATGGCGCGACCCGGCAGGCGTGATCGGAGCGCGGCGCGTACGAAGGCAGGTAGCCGCCGCCGTGCGCGGCGCAGATCTTGAGTCCTGGAAAGCGGTCGAGCGTACCCTCGAAGATCAGGTGCGACAGGCAGATCGTCGTATCGAGCGGGTTGCCGATGGTGTTGGCGAGCCAGCCGTTGCCCTTGAATCTCTTGCCGAGCTCCGGCGTGCTCTGCGGGTGGATGAAGATGAGCACCCCGAGCTCCTCGGCCTTCGCCCAGAACGGATGAAACTTCTGCTCTGAAAATTCCTCCCCTGCGATGCTCGCCCCGACGGCGGCGCCGCGCAAGCCGAGCTTCTTTACACCCTGCTCGAGCTGCTGCACCGCCAGGTCGGGATACTGGAGCGCGACCGATGCAAAAGCGACGAAGCGATCCGGATACGCCGCGCACATTTCCGCGAGCTTCTCGTTCTGTATCCGGATGACCTCGGCGGCAAGATCGCGCTCAGCCCGGTACCAGAAGGGATTGATACTGAGGGCTTCCACGTCGACGCCCTGCTTGTCCATCTCGCGTATGCGCCTGGGCCCCACCTCGTCGAGATCCGGAAACTGGTGCTCCTCGATCTTCTTCCCCATCATCGCGTAGGTCTGCGGAATCAGGCAGTGCGCGTGCACGTCGATGGTCTTGACGCGGCGGCCGCCGACCGCCACCTGGCGGCGCTGGCCGCCCACCTGGGGCTGCCCCGGGGTTGCGCTGGTCGCGCTGCAGCCGGTGAAGACCAACCTGGTATCGTCTCTGGTGCGTTGCTTGCGAGTCTGCATTTGCTTTTCTCCCGATGATTGCAGCCGGTTTCCCGTTGAACGTGATAGCGCGCTACCGCATAATCCGATGCCTTCCGCAAGACGAAGTTAACTCATCACATTCAAGAAAGGAAGCAATTGGATGGCCATGCCAACACAAATCATCGCCATCGGCGGCGGCGCGCTGCCGCTCGAGCTCGATAATCTGCTGCTCGTCCGGTATTTCCTGCAGCAAACCCG
>DATFWO010000009.1:0-49294 GCA_035259205.1 Burkholderiales bacterium
CTTCCTCGACGCTCGCCACTTCCCGTCCGAGCAGGCCCGCCAGCCTGGCCATCCGCGATACGTGATCCACGTTATCACCGAGGACGCCGGGTCTAAGGTAGGGCTCGTCTTCGGTGCCGACGCGGACGTGCCCGCCTGACAGGACCGACATCGTTCCGAGCGTCAGGTGCGTCGGGCCGGTCACGCTCGTCGCATAAAACGTGTCCTTTGGAAGATGCTTGATGCGATGCAGAAATTCCTCCATGGTCGGCGGCGACCAGGTGCCGCCCGGACGCCCGAAGAAAAGCGTCATCATGAACGGAGGCTCTACGAGCCCCTTGTTCGCCACGTCGTCGATCATCCAAAGATCGCCCAGCGCGCACACCTCGAATTCCGGCTTGACGCCGTTGTCGCGACACATGCGCATGAGCTCCGCCAGTTCCGCCCGCGGATGCAGCATCTGCAGATCGCGGCCTATGAAGACGAGGTTGTGCGCGCCCACCGCAACGGAAATCATCTCGGGATGGTTCTTGATGACTGCGCGGCGCTGTTCCACGGTCTGCGTCGAAATGCCGTACTGAATCATGATGCCGCAGCTGTCCCGGATCGCCCTGGTGTGGGACTCCCATGCCGCGTAGTCTCCGGGCGGCGCGTGGATGTGGGCTATCGCAGCCCCGGCGCGCCACGCCGGCTCCACGGACGCCGCGAGGGCATCGGATTTGTCGAATCGCTGACGCCACTCGGGATACATGGAGCAATCGGTCGCGCAATTCGTGATGATCAGCTTTTCCATGAGTGCCTTTTCCCAGCGGAAAGGAACGCCCGAATCGTCACTTGCTCCTGGGCACCGCCTCCATCAGCAGCGCCAGCGCATTCCTGAGGCCTTCCGCTCCGGCCGCGGCACCCCGGTAGTGCCCGAGTCTTGCCACGACCAGATCGTGCGAGGGAACGATAAGCGTGACCTGGGTTCCCGAGCCGGCCATGTAGTATGCGTCCCTGGGGACCGGCCACGCACCGGCAGTGTTGAGCCAGAAGAAGCCGCCATAGTACGGCTGGCCACCGTCCTTCCACGCGGGGGCCACCGTGCTCACGAATCTGACGTATCCCTCGGGCAGTATGCGCTCTCCGTTCCACACCCCGTCCTGCAGGTAGAGATTGCCGAGCCGCGCCCAGTCCCGCGCCGATGCCAACTCGTAACCCTGCAGCAGGAAATTCCCATACGGGTCCGTTTCCAGCACCATCGTGCGGATGCCGAGCTTGTCGAAGAGCATGCGCTGAGGGAACGAAAGGTATTCCTCGCCGCGCTGCTCCACGCCGAGGCGCACCAGGTAGCTCACCAGCACCGGGTCGGTGTTGCGATAGCGGCCGACCGTGCCGGGCGGCCATTGGAGCGGGCGCGTGGCCGCGTACCGGAACGAATCGACGCTGCCGGTATACAGGTACACGTGATCAGGATACGGCCCTGACGGGTCGTAATCCGGATCCTGCGGCGCCCGGATCCGCAATCCGCTCGACATGCGCAGCAGATCGGCGATGCGTATCCTGGAGCGGGGATCGCCCGCCGTCTGCCATTCCGGAATGGGAGCCGGCTGCCACAACTCGTAGACGCCCTGCCGGATCAGCATGCCGAGCAGGGTGGCCGCGACGCTCTTGCCCATCGACCAGCTTTCGAGCGGCGTATGCGGAGTAACACCCTTGCCATAGCGCTCGCCGACGAGGCGTCCGCGCCACGTCACGACGAAGGCCGCGGTCAGGCCGTCGGCCGACTCGAACGCCGCATCCACCGCCCGTTTCAATTTTGCGGCGTCGATTTCCGGGGGCAGCGGCTTACTGTCCGGACGATCGCCCATTGGCCACGGTTGCGTCGCCGGATCGGGCAGCCGGCTTCGCACCTGCAGCGGGCTGAAATACACCGTGCTGCGGCCCTGAGGCAGGGTCACACAGCCCTGGTCTCCGACTTGCACTGCCGTGCGCCGTATGCCGTTTGGGAGCATGACGTGCACCGCTTTCGCCGCGCGGTCGACGACCGGCTTTCCCATTCTCGCGCGCTCGGCGTAGGGCGCCGTGAAGAAACCGACGTTTTCGGCCGCAAACGCCGGGTCGAGGCCGGCGATGAATACGGCCGAACACATGATTTTTGCGTAACCGGACGCGTGATGCTCCAGCGCGTTGCCGGGCGGCGGCACGTAAGGGGTGTCGAGCTCGAGGGATTTCGCGCGCTCGAGGAGCGCATCGCGCGGCGCAGGCTGCGCCACCGGCGCAAACACCAGGACGAGAAAAAGCGTGAGCAGCGAGCGGTGAGGGGGCCGGGCCCACCCCGTGCAGCGGCGTTTCCGTTTGCCAGAACCTATCTTCACCGAAGGCGTAGGCTCACTGAGCGGATTGCGGATAGAGCGCGATCGTCCTGACCACACGCTCCCATCGTGCGTGCTCGGTGTGCATGAATTTCGTGAGCTCCCGCGGAGTGCTGGGGCTCGGCTCCGAGCCCTGCGCGCGCAGCTGCCGGTCGAGCTCGGGCTTGTTGAGCACCCGTCTTACGGCGGTGCTCAAATGCGCGACGACCGCGCGCGACGTTCGGGACGGTGCAAACAGTCCGTACCACGTCACGTACTCGAAACCGGGCACACCCGCTTCGGAGATAGTCGGTATGTCCGGAACGGATGGTGAACGCGAGGCGCTGCCGATCGCGATCGCTTTCAAGCGGCCGCTCTTGATGTGCGGCAGCACCGACGGAATGCTGTTGAACAGCAGTTGCACCTGTCCGGAGATGAGGTCTGTGGTGGCCGGCGCTCCGCCCTTATAGGGCACGTGCACCAGGTCAACGCCGGCCATGGACTTGAACAGCTCCATGCCCATGTGATTGGGGCTGCCGACGCCGGGTGAAGCATAGTTGATCTGGCCGGGGCGTGCGCGTGCGAGCTTGATGAGCTCGCCGATCGAATTCGCGGGCAGGCCCGGGTACGCCACCAGCAGCTGCGGGTTGACGACGACGAGACTCACCGGCGCAAAGTCGCGCTCCACGTTGTAGGGGAGCTTCTTGTGGAGCAGGGGATTGATCGACAGGCCGGCGGACGTGCCGAACAGCATGGTATATCCGTCCGGCGGCGCATGCGCGACGATCTCGGTGCCTATGATCCCGCCGGCTCCCCCGCGATTGTCGACGACGATCTGCTGGCCCAGATCCTCCCCGAGATGCTGGGCGAGCATGCGCGCGACGACGTCGGTTGATCCCCCGGGCACGTACGTGACGACGATGCGAATCGCCTTCGCGGGATAGGCTGCAGCCGCGAGGCCGGGCGTAGCCGCGGAGAGGAGGGCCAGCAAAGCCAAACCTACTCCCATTCCGCGTCTCCTCGCGCGCTGCACGGCCCTTCCCCGCCACAGGCGAGCGGAGAAGTCTGAGACGTCGGTGTGCGGGCGCGAAAAGCCACGAGTCACCGCGCGAGAAGCCGCAGGAGCGGTTGCAGGGAATCGGCGCGCTCGAACTGCCACACCGCGGCGATGAGCGACCGGCAATTCGCTGCGCCTATCAGCGGCTCGCAGTTCACCAGGAGCTTGCGCTCGAGGTCCGCGTCCGACATCGGATTGTCGCCTTCGCCTTTCGGATCGAGCACCCGCGCGGCGAGCTTGCGTCCATCCTTGAGCGCGATTTCCACCGCGCCGGAGCGGCGCCGGGGGTATATGCGCTCGCATTCCTCGTCGACGTAGGTGGCGGAGGCCTCGATCAGCCGCTGCACGGCAGCGCGCTCCAGGCTGGCGGGAAGAAACATATGCGCCGCCACGTCGCCTTCGACCATCGCGAGCGCCGCGCCCACGGGCGCGCTCATCTGCGCATCGAGGAGATTCTCGCAATGCTTGTGCTCGTGCCCATGGACGCCCACCGCATAAAGGCCGATGCGCATGGATGCCACCGCTGCGGGCTCAAGACTGTTCGCTTCGCGCAGCGCGCGTATCCCGTCTATCGCCGAGTGATAGTGGCGGCAGCACGGATACGGCTTGAAGTAGATGCTTTCGATCTCGTAGCGCGTGTCCAGTCCGTCCAGGAGCCGTCCCCATTTCAGCTCGCCTCCGGTGTAGGCGTCGGCGAAACCGTAGCGGCCCTCGAGTATCTTCCCAGGGCCGGTAATCCCCCGTCGCGCGAATTCCGCGCAGAGCAGCCCGTCGCGCGCCGCCTTGCCGGGATGGATGCGCTTGATCTCCGCGCCGTCGTCGAGGTATTGACGCACGCCGCCGGCGAAACTGCCCGCAAGCCCGAGCGCGTGATTCGCCTGCGCCGCGTCGAGCTTTAGCAGATTCGCGACAGCAGCCGCCGACCCGAAGACGCCGGCAAGCGGAGTGTTGTGATAACCCCTGCGGGCCGTGACGGGATGCATGGCGGCGGCGAGCCGCGCCATCACGTCGTAGCCCGTCACCACGGCGGCGGCGACCTCCCGCGGCCCGGAGCCGTATTGCTCGGCGGCTCCGAGCACCGCCGGGAATATCACGCCGGATGGATGAGCCGAGCCATTCGTATGCCCGTCGTCGAAGTCGAGACCGTGGGCGTTCGCGCCGTTCACCAGCGCGGCGTTGGCCGCCGAGAGCCGCGAGCGGGTGCCGATGACGCTCGAGATTCGGGCCGTGTCGGTCTCCTCGAAGTACGACAGCAGGGCACGCGATACCGGCAGGGCAGAGCCTGCCAGGGCGCACGCCAAGTGGTCGAGGAGGGCGCGCTTGAATGCGTGGATTACGGGAGGCGGCAACCTGTCGTAACGCATGCCCGCGGCGTGCGCCGCCAGCTTCGCGCTCGCACGCTGCGACAGCTCGTTCAAAGCGGTATCCATGGGCGCCTTTTGACCGTCATTCTAGTCCCCAAATACCACCAGGCCATCGACCGCCACGACGCCGTTGCCTTCGCGCCGCACGATCAACGGGTTGATCTCCGCCTCGAGCACGGTGCGCGTGCGCAGCGCGGCGAGGAGGGAGAGCGCGCTTATGGCGGTCGCGAGCGCAGGGCGATCGCCGCGGGGCAGGCTGCGATAGCCGCGGAGGAGCGCGAGTTCAGGCACCTCGTCTATCATCCGCTCCGCCTCTGCGACGCTCACCGGCGCCAGCCTCACCGTCAGGCTGCGCTTGAGCTCGGCGGCAACGCCGCCCATCCCCAGCACCACCACGGGGCCGACTTCCGGATCGCGACGGAAACCTGCTATGACCTCGGCAACGCCGCTTTCCATGCGCTGCACGAGCACGCCGTCGATGCGGGCCGCGGGCTGCCGCGTGCGCGCATCGCACAGCAGCCGCTCGGCTTCATTGCGCACGAGTGCAGCCGGCACGTCCAGCCGCACCAGCCCGGCATCGGTCTTGTGGACGATGTCGGGAGAGAGGATCTTCAGCGCAAAGGTTCCTCCCCCGCCGCCCATACTGTCCGGCTCGCGCATCACGACGCTTTCTGCGGCACGTATCCCCAGCGCTGAGAACAACGTGCACGAATCGCGCTCGTTCAACCGCGGCCCTTGATACTGTGCGAGGCACGTCTCGGCTGCAGCGACGGTTGAATCCGGTATGGGGAAAGGCTCGACCGGGGTGCGCCAATTGAGATAGGCGTTGACGGCGTCGGCGCAGGACTCGGGCGTGCGGAATCCGGCCACGCCTTTCTCTTCGAGGAACCTCAATCCTTCGTCGGCGCGGGGCGCCAGGAATACCGCCAGCGGCTTGCGGTCGCGATGCTCGGCCTTCAGGATGCGCTCGGTGATGACGGCGGAGCCGGTTTGCGCGCTGGAGCCGATCACCGCGACGACCACGTCACTGTCCTCCGAGGCGAGCAACTCGGAAAGCACTGCGGTGTAGCGGGCGCCGGATCCCTGCACCATGGGAATATCCGTCAGCGGCACCGGTGCGACCGGTACTCCCTTCGCCGCCAGATTGGCGATCACGCGCTGCGAGGGAGCGACGACGTCGGCACCCAGCACGCCGAGACGGTCCACCACCATCGCCGCTGCGCCGCCGGTTCCGGTCACCGCGGTCACTCTCTGCCCGCGCGGCGGACGGTGTCCAAGCACGAGCCGCGGCGTTTCGAACAGGCTTTCCATCATGCCGACCCGGATGATGCCGTGTGCGCGAAAGAAAGCGTCGGCGACCTCGTCGGGTCCGGTCATGGCGCCGGTGTGCGAGTTGGCAACCTGCCGGCCGACACCGGAGCGTCCCAGCTTATATGCGATCACGGGCTTTCCCGCCGCCGCCGCGCGGCGCGCCGCCTGCGCGAGATGCGGCGCGTCCCGGAAGGTTTCAAGGAACAGCAGGATGGCGCCGGTATCGGGGTCGTCCACCAGCAGGTCGGCAATCTCACCGACGCCGAGGTCACACTCGTTGCCCACGGACACGAGCTTGGAGAAGCCGAGGCCGCGGGCCTGCGCGCGCGAGAGCAGCGTGCCGAGCGTGCTCCCGCTCTGGGAGATCACGCTCAACGGACCCGGAGCGAGGCGCTCCTGGCCAAGCACCGCGTTCACCGTGAGGGGCATGGCGCCGTGGACGTTGATCACGCCCATGCAGTTCGGGCCCAGCAGCCGCAGGCCTCCCGCGCGCGCCGTCCGCACCATTTCGCGCTGGCGCGCGAGCCCTTCATCGCCGAGCTCGGCAAATCCCGCGCTGAACATCGTCGCAACCGGCACGCCGCGCTCGCAGCACTGCGCGATCACCTCGGGCACGGCCGCCGCGGGCACCATTATGAATACGTGATCCACCGTTCCCGGTACCGCTCCTACGTCGGGGTAGGCTTGAGCGCCCAGGACTTCGCTGCGGCCGGGATTGACGGGGATCACCCGGCCGCCGTAACCGTGCTGCTTCAGAAATCGCTGCGGCCGCGAGTTGTTCTTGGCGACGTCGGAGGAGGCGCCCACCAGCGCGACCGAGCGGGGCAAGAACAGGGCCTGTGCCAGGCGGAACGCAGGGCTCGTCATCTCAAGGTAGTGACTCGTGACTCGTGACGGATGACTACGCTGCGCCGCCAGCGGTTGGCACTAGAACGTATCTCAAAAAACCTTCCTGCGAGGTTGTCCCTCATCCCTAGCCCTTCTCCCGGAGGGAGAAGGGAACACTTCCCTCTCCCATTGGGAGAGGGATCGAGGGTGAGGGAGATTGTTGAGACAGCCTCCGATCGCCAGTAACGATCATCTATCCGCCTGTGACTGCTGCTACCTGCGGGCCGACTTTCTTTTTTTCCCTCCCAGGCGCACGGTCTTCGCCGCTCGCGCCGAGTCGAGGATCGCTTCCAGAACCGCGACGCCATGTTCTTCGTCGCCGCCCGGGATCGCCAGCGGGCGACGCTCCTCGATCGCGCGGGCGAAATGCTCGAGCTCCGCGCGCTCGGTGCTGACCTGAGGGAACCTCAGCAGCTCGGGCGGGTGATGGACGAGCAGGTTGTCCGGGTTTACGTGGCACACCCTCATCTCCCAGGTGGTGAGGTGCTGAACGTCGCCCACCTCCACCCAGCCCTTCGAGCCGAAGATCTGCATGCGCCACGTTTCCGCCGTGGCGATCACGGTGCCGAGATAGGCGGTGGCCCCGCTCTCGAACCGGAACAGCATCGAGGTCGTGTCGTCGATGCCGTAGTTGAGCGCCCGCCGGAAACTCTGCGCGTGCACCGACACAACGCGGCCTGCGAGATAGATATAGGCGTCCAGCGTGTGCACGCCGCGGCCGGTCATGCCGCCGGCAGGGCCCTCCTGCCGCGCCTGGCGCCAATGCTCCCGCCCCACGCGATACACGCTCGGGCCGCAGAAATTGCCCTCCAGGTGCAGGAGCTTCCCGAGACGCCCGTCGTCGAGCATCCGCCTGATTTCCTGCAGCGCAGGCTGAAAGCGCCAGTTGTAGCCCACTGCGAGCGTTACCCCGGCGTGCGCGCAGGCGCGTACCGCCGCCTGGGCGCTGGCGTGCGTCAGCGAGAGCGGTTTCTCGGTAAACACGTGCTTTCCGGCCTTCGCCGCCGCCACTACCTGCCGCGCATGCTGGGTGTGTGGAGTGGCAAGCACGACCGCATCCACGGCGGGGTCGGCCAGCACTTTTTCGTACGAGTCTTGGAGCGGAAAGCCCTTGTCCCGCGCATAGGCTTCGGCCTTCGCCACGGTGCGGGTTGCGCCGGCTACGAAACGGATCGCGTCGCTCTTGCCGTGCGTGCTGTTGACGAGGTTCTGGCCCCAGCGGCCGAGGCCGATGATGGCGGCGCGGATCATTGTCGCAGACGTGACTCGTGACTCGATCTAATCCATGACATCCGTCAGCCTGCTATGCGCATAGCGCACAACGCTGCGGAAACCAGCCATGGCTGAACAAACACATCGGATCTGATTGCATGGCGGAAGGCCATGCGCCTCGTCGAACCCGCCTAGCGCGATACTACAGGATTCCCGAGCGAAGAAATATCAGAGAGGAAGACCGACCCGGCGGATGGCTGAGCGGTCTATAAAGTTCTTTTGAGGAGACGGCAAGTTCAGTTCGAATCGTGAGCTGCGAGTCACGAGTTACCGGTCGCCAGTCACGGGTGTTATGACCTGAGCAAGGCGGCGAGCTCCGCCGCTTCCACGGTGCTCCCGGTGAGATTCTGGTGCCGTGCGGCAAGTACCCGATTGCATTCGGCCATCACTCCGCGCGCCCGCTCGGACATGCGAAGGAGTTGCTCCAGCTCGCGTTTCTCGATCTCGAGACGCTCCGCTTCGGATATGCGGTTCAACTGAACCATCGTCGCTCGCCTGTTTGATTCGAGGGATACGAGAATACGGGGATGCAGGGCGCGTGCCTATCAGGGCGACACCCTAGGGTGTTCAGAGAAAAACCTGATTTGCAGCTGCGGCCAGCGGCCCGCAAAAGGCCGTTACCGACGGTTTATCAGATACCTAGATGTGACTGGAATGGCGTGACCGGTGGTTCGTGACTGATGCCTCGTGGCTGGTACTGCATGACTGATGCGGCGTAACCTTTTCGCTGCCCGCAGTTCTGAAAGAACCAGAATCACGCGTCACCAGTCACGTCTGATCAGTCACGCACTTCCAGTCACGCCTCTTCAGAAACAGCGCCTGACCACGGCGACATGACGTCGGCCACGCCGAAGTTCTCCCCGCTTGTGGGGTCGCGCAGCACCGCGCTGGGGCAGGCATAGTTGGTCGGATAGACGACCAGCTCGACCGGCTGAACCTCGAATTCCTCCGCCAGCGCCTGCCGGATCGCGCCCGGCAGCATGGGATCGACCGCGACCGTATCGCCGCCGCTCGCATCGATACGCGGCTGATGGAACGCGTCCTCGAGATGCATCTCGTGGTCTATCAGGAACGACGAGATTTGCAGCACCGCCGGGAAGATCTTGCGCCCGCCCGATGCGCCGATCGCGAACCAGGGCCTGCCGTCGCGCGATGCGATCACCGGGCACATGTTGGTCAGCGGGCGCTTGCCCGGAGCGATGCAGTTTGGCGTGCCGGGGCGGGGATCGAACCACATGATGCCGTTGTTCATCAGGATGCCGGACGACGGAAGCACGACCTTGGAGCCGAAGACCGACAGCAGCGTCTGCGTGAGCGCAACCATGTTGCCTTCCCGATCGATCACGTTGAGATGAGTCGTGCTCGACGGGGCCAATTGATCGGCGGTCTCGCCCATCGTGGCAAGCCGGTCGCCATAGGCGTCGCGCAGCACGCGTGCATAGGCGAGGAAAGCGTCGGCATGGGGTCCATTGCGGCGGAAGCGCTCGTGGCGCAGTCCGTGCAGCGCCCGGCGCATGCTGGGGCCGGCGGTAAGTCCCGGCGCAAGGGCGAGCGCTGCACCGCGGTGCTCGGTCACGAGCGGCTCGACGAGGCGCGCCCGATAGTTGCGCAGGTCGTCGGACCCGATCACGCCGCCGAGAGCCTTCATGTCCCTGACGATCCCGGTGGCGATTTCTCCCTCGTAGAAATCCCGTCTGCCGGCACCCGCGAGCCTGCGCAAGGTATCGGCCAGTCGGTTCAACTTCAGCCGCGCGAGCGGCGCGCCGGGGGCAGTAGCCGGCGGATAGCCTTGCGGCAGCCAGATTTCCCGCGTCGTCGGGTAGCGTGCGAGCTCCCGCGCCGTGGTGGCGACCTTGAGCGTGAGAAACCAGTCGGCCGCGATGCCCTCATCCGCCAGTTCGATCGCAGGCTTGAGCGCGTCGCCGAGCTTCAGCGTGCCGAAGCGCTCGAGCGCGAGCCCGAGTCCGTCGACCTCGCCGGGCACGACGAACGAGAGCGGCCCGTGCACGTTGCAGTCGTCCTTCACCGAGGGCCAGGTGAAGAGATCGCGCGTGGTGGTGCCGCCGCCGAGCAGGGGATAGCGGGCCGGGTCGCAGTTCACGGATGAAATGGGGCCGAAATCGACTACCCTGACGCGGTCCTCGTGCGCGGAATAGAACAGCATGAAGCCGACGCCGCCCAGCCCGCTGTTCCAGGGCTCGACCGCCGCGAGCGCGAAGGCGGTCGTGACCGCCGCGTCGACGGCATTGCCGCCTGCCGTAAGCACGCGCGCGCCCGCCACGCCGGCAACGCGATTCTGGGTGGCCACGATGCCGCCGCGCCCGCGCGCGATCGGCTTGCGCACATGCCAGTTCTGGACCCGGTGCTCGGACATGTTAGGTATCAGTAAGCGGTAAGCGGTGAGGCGACGCGCCGGGAACGGTCTTTAGGGCAATACCGGTACGGGCGATATAATCACACGGGAATAATAGCGGGAAAAGCTGACGATGGCACATCGGTTTCCCGCTCACTGCTTACCGCTTACTGCTCACAATAAATGGCTAACCGGAACGGCGTCCCAGATAGGGCGTCGCAGATAGTGCGTCTCAGATACTACGTCCCAGATAGGGCGAACCGGATGCAAACTCTCCAGCGCGTGCTTATTGGAGTTTTGCAGGGACCCCTTACCTGGGACGCATTGTCTGGGACGTTCTATCTGAGACGCCTGATCTGAGACTGATTTTCAACGATGATCAGAACACGCTTCGCCCCCAGCCCCACCGGCTACCTGCACATCGGCGGCGCGCGCACGGCGCTCTTCTGCTGGGCGTACGCCAGGAAGCAGGGGGGCGCTTTCATCCTGCGCATCGAGGATACCGACCGGGAGCGGTCCACGAAGGAGTCGGTCGACGCGATACTTCACGCCATGGAATGGCTGGGGCTCGACTACGAGGGCCCGTATTTCCAGATGGAGCGCCTCGCGCGCTACCGGGAGGTCGCGGAGCAGCTCATCCGGAACGGCCACGCCTATTACTGTTACGCGACGCGCGAGGAGCTCGAGACGCTGCGCGAGCAGCAGCGCGCGCGGGGCGAGAAACCGCGTTACGACGGCCGCTGGCGGCCGGAGCGGGCGCGGGCCGCGGGGCTCAAGCCTCCCGCGGGCGCGCAGCCGGTGATCCGCTTCCGCAACCCGGAAGAGGGCGAGGTTGCCTTCAACGATCTGGTGAAAGGGCCGATCACGGTATCCAACAGCGAGCTGGACGACCTGGTCCTGCTTCGTGCCGACGGCATCCCCACCTATAACTTCGGCGTGGTCGTGGACGACATCGACATGAATATGACCCACGTCATCCGCGGCGACGACCATGTCAACAACACGCCGCGCCAGATCAATATCTACCGGGCGCTCGATGCGAAGCTGCCGGAATTCGCGCACGTGCCGATGATCCTCGGTGCGGACGGCGAGCGGCTGTCGAAGCGCCACGGCGCCGTCAGCGTGATGCAGTACCGCGACGACGGCTATCTGCCCGAGGCGATGGTGAACTATCTCGCGCGGCTGGGCTGGTCTCACGGCGACGAGGAAGTGTTCTCGCGCGAGCAGCTGGTCGAGTGGTTCGACCTTGCCCACATCAGCAAGTCGCCGGCGCGCTTCGATCCCGAAAAGCTCGCGTGGCTGAACGCCCAGCACCTGAGGCGCGCCGATGATGCGCAGCTCGCCGCCCTCGCGGCTCCGTTTCTTGCGGCCGCCGGCTGCGATCCGGGCAACGGCCCGCCGCCTGAAAAAGTAGTGTCGCTGCTCAAGGAGCGCGTCAACACGCTGCAGGAACTGGCTCACGCCGCCGTCTATTTCTACCGCCCGCCCGATCCACCGGAGCAGCTGCGGGGCCAGCACTACGCTGCGGACGTGAAGCCCGCGCTTGCGGAGCTCAAGGAGCAACTCGCAAAGGTCGAGTGGAAGCGCGAGCGGATCAACGAGGCGCTCAAGGCCGTGCTCGCGCAGCACAAGCTGAAAATGCCCCGGCTCGCGATGCCGCTGCGGGTGATGGTGACCGGCGGAACCCAGACTCCGTCGATCGACGCCACGCTGGAGCTCATCGGGCGCGACGAGGTGCTCGCGCGGATGGGACGGCAATTGAAAGTCTTTCCGTGACGGCGGAGACCCGTCCGTGATGCCGCGCCAACGGCGTGCCTGCGCGATGGCGCTCGCCGTGCTGTTGGCTGCGGGGTGGGGGCCATCGGCACCGGCGCAGCAATATCCCGCGAAGAGCATACGGCTCGTCGTCGGCTATTCCCCGGGCGGAGGCACGGACGTGCTGGCGCGGCTGCTGGGTCGAAAGCTCACCGAGAGCTGGGGGCAGACCGTCGTCGTGGACAATCGCGTCGGTGCGGGCGGCATACTTGCGAGCGAGATCGTCGCCAAGGCGCCGGCGGACGGCTATACGCTGATGAACGTGCCCAGCACTCACGCCATCAACCCGAGCCTGTTCAGGAAGCTGCCCTACGACACGAACCGGGATTTCACGGCGATCGGCCTCATCGCGACCAGCCCTAACGTGCTGGTCGTCCATCCATCGCTGCCGGTCAAGTCCACGCGCGAGCTGATCGTGCTCGCGAAGAAGCGGCCCGGCGAGCTCTCGTTCGCGTCCGCGGGCGTAGGCTCCACCACCCACCTCGCGGCCGAGTACTTCCGCAGCATGGCGAAGATCGACGCGCTGCACGTACCGTACAAAGGCAGCGGGCAGGCCGAGATCGATCTGGCGATGGGGCAGGTCCAGTACATGGTGGACAGCACGCCGGCGGCGCTGCCGAACCTGAAAGGAGGGCGCACGCGCGGCCTGGCGACCACGGGCAGGGAGCGTTTCCCGCTCCTCCCGGAGCTGCCGACGATCGCCGAATCGGGGGTGCCGGGGTACGAGTCCATTTCCTGGTGGGGCATCGTCGGGCCGGCCGGCATGCCGCAACCCCTCGTCGACCGGCTCAACCGCGAAATCACGCGCATCATGACCTTGCCCGACGTGAAGGAGCAGGTGCGCACGCTCGGCGCCGACAGCTGGACGAGCACCCCGCAGCAGTTCCTCGACTACATGCGCCGGGAAACCGAGCTCTACGGACGCATCATCAGGGAAGCGGGCATCAAGATCGAGTGACCGTCGCCGCGCACGTTCTGATGCAACGCATCAGTACTTGACGGTTCAGCCGTACGGCACGGCGCTCGCGACCGTGACCGGCTTGCCGGCGAGAGACTCGTCGAGCGCCGCGCGCACGAAATTCTTTGCGGTCTTCACGTCCTCGTGGCTCCAGGTGCGCTTGTCGTCGATGCCGCCGGCGAACACGAGCCTGCCCTGCGGGTCGATCACGAACATGTGCGGCGTGGTGCGCGCGTCGTACAGGCGGCCGACCTTGCCGTCCTTGTCCAGTATGGCGCGCGTCGGCGCGGCCTTCTTCTCGCCGAGCCACTGCTGGATCTGCTTTTCCGACGCGTACTCCGGGTGGCCCGGGCGGGTCGAGGCGATCGACAGCCAGATCACCTGCTTGCCGGCGTAGCTTTTCTGCAGGGACTGCATGTTGCCCGTGTCGTAGTGCTTGCCGACGTACGGGCAATTCGGATTGGTCCATTCCAGCACCACATGCTTGCCCTTGAACTCGGCCAGGGTCACTGCCTTGCCGTCGATATCGGTCAAGGCGAAGTCCGGCGCCGGCGCGCCGGGCTTCGGCGCGGCATGCAGGCTCGCGGCAAGCGCCGCGCCGGACAGTAATCCGACCCATCGCAATGTGGTTTTCGCGGTCATCGGCTCGCTCCTTTCAAGGCATCGATCACCAGCTGCGCGGTGAGAATCTCGGGAAGTATCGTAACACCACCGGCACGGCCATACACGGCGTACACCGGCACGCCGTTGCGGCCCAGCTCGGCGAGCGCGCGCGTGATCTCGGGATCGCGGCGCGTCCAGTCGGCACGCACCGCAACCGTTTCCGACTCCCGCAACGCGCGCACGACGGCATCGGAGCCGAGCACCGCCTGCTTGTTGACCTGGCAGGTGACGCACCACGCGGCGGTGAAGTCGACGAACACGGGCTTGCCCTGTGCGCGCAAGTCATCGAGCGCCGCGCGCGAGTAGGGACGCCAGAAGCCGTCCAGGGCGGCAATCTTGCTCGCCGGCGCATCGAGGGCTGCATGCAGCCAGAGCGCGGAGCCGGCGAGCGCCACGACCGAAGTGGCGATCGCCAGCGCGCGGGCCCTGCGCTGGCGCCACAGCCAGATGGAAAACGTCACCGCCAGCATCAGGACTGCCAATCGAACAGCCGCGGTATGGCTCACCAACTCGCCGAGCACCCACGCGAGCCACAGCGCGGTCGCGTAGAGCGGAAATGCCAACAGTTGCTTCACCGATTCGAGCCACGGTCCCGGCTTCGGCAAGCGGCGGGCCCAGCCGGGATTCAGGGCGAGGAGCGCGTACGGCGTCGCCATGCCCAGCCCGAGCGCACCGAACACGGCGAGCACCACGGGCGCCGGTTCGGCAAGCGTGTAGCCTACTGCCGCGCCCATCAGCGGGGCCGTGCACGGGCTCGCTACCAGCGCGGCAAGGGCGCCGTCGAAGAACGGGCCTCCGAGACGCCTCGCGGCGGAACCCACCGCCGCCTGTATCGCGCCTCCCCACTCGAAAAATCCGGAGAGGTTGAGCGCCAGCACGAAGAACAGCACGGCGAGCGCGCTCACGAACCATGGCGATTGCAGCTGGAACCCCCAGCCGATCTGTTCGCCGGCCGCGCGCAGAGCCAGCATCGCGCCCGCCAGAGCGAGGAAGCTCGCCACGAGCCCGAAGGTGAAGGCCCCGGCGTGGCGCAGGCGCGTCGCGCGCTCTTGCGTCGAGATGCGCGCGAGCCCGAGCGCCTTGAGCCCTAGCACCGGAAACACACAGGGCATGAGATTCAACGCCAGGCCGCCGACAAACGCGAAGACGAGCGCGACGCTGAGTGATAGCGCAACGCTCGCGTTTACGCCGGGTGCGAAGCGAGCAACGCTCGCCGATACCGTGTATGCCCTGGTTGCCGTGCCGCGCTCGACGCAGGTGGCAACGCCCGCAACTTCGTCGGGAGGCCGGTCTTCGAGCGGCAGCGCGAAGCGCATCGCGCCATCTTCGGCGGCGATACGGCGGATGCGCGCATGGGTGAACACACCTTCGCGATCGGGAAAGAAATCCCCATTCGTGCAGTGCGCAAGCCCGGCAATGCGGAGCTCGACCCCGCCGTCCGTCGCCACGGCGGACGCGCCGCTCGTGAGCGCAACCGGCATGCGCGCATGCGTGCGCTCGAACAGCTCAGCCCAGCGCGATGCTCGTGCCTGTGCCGCGACCGGCAGGTCCAGTGCGAGGTCGGCGGAAGCCGGCAGGCAGATCTCCCTGCATTCGAGCCAATCGGCGCGCGCCCTGAGAGTGATCGTAGTGCCCTCGCGCAGACCGGCCGGAACGCGCACCTCGACCGGGAACAGTACCTCGCCCTCGAAGCCGAAATTGACGAGATGCGCGACCGGTATGCGTCTGGGGTAGGGGAACGCCATCGCACTGGCGGAAAATCCCTGCGGCAGCTGCGGCGTCAGTGTCGGCGCATTGCCCGAATCGCCCGGGTTCTTCCAGTAGACGTGCCACTCCGGGTCGAGCGCGATGCGCAGTCCGAGCTCTACTGTCGCGCCGGGGACGAGCGCGGTCTGCGCCGAGATGAGCTCGGCTTCGGCGTGCGTCGACCGCACGCCCGCGGCTGCCGCCGGCGCGCAGGCCGCGGCGAGCAGGAAGGCGAGCGCGACGCGGCAATGAGACATCTAGACGTCGATCTTGAAGCCGAGGTCGACCTCGGATGCGGGAACACCCCCGCGCAGGCCCCAATTCTCGGCGCCGCTTTCGCGCAACAGGACTTTGACGTGGTCTGGCGGAATCCCAAGCTCTTCCAGGTTGCGAACGAGCGCCTGATATAGAGCGCGCTTGGCCTGGAGCGAGCGGCCGGCGAAAAGATCGATGTCGATCAGCGTGTAGCGGTCGCTGCGCCCTGGCGGTACGGCAAATCGATGCGGCTCGTGCGTGACGAGTCGGATCGTCCTGTCCCATTCCGGCGTCTTGAGCGCTTTCATCAATGCCGCGTGCACGGCGGCAATGATGCGTTCTTCTTCGGCCACCGTGTACTTCCGTCGCACCTCGATCGTTACATTCGGCATACGGTTCTTCGACGTGTTGAGTTAAAGGGCACCTGCGTGCGCCCGGCGCTGGATATTGCCACGCGAGACGAGCCGGGAGATCCGGGAAAGCATATTGTGCGCCCTGACGAGTCTGCAGGAAAAGCCCGGAACAACGGAACTATCGTGTCGTCAAATTGCCGCACATTGTCGGCAACTCAACGAAGCTGCTTCCGCAGGAAAACCCGCCTGAAACCCTCTTCTTCCCGACGCTCGTACTCGACGTAACCGTTCCTCACGTACAGAGCGATGTTCTCGGTCATTTTCTCGTTCGTATAGAGATAGAGCGACGTGTGGCCGTGCGCCCTGGCCTGTTCTTCGGCATGGACAAGAAGGGTTCGACCGACGCCTTGGCTCTGGCGTTCGGGCAAGACTGCAACGTTGTCGACGAAAAGCACGTTCGCTGTTTGGCGCAGCACAAGTACTCCGACCAGTTCGCCATCCGCCTCCGCCACCACCACCTGTTCGTTCTGGATGGTGTGTGCGTAGTCCTGCAGCATCGGCCACGGCTTGCGGCCGATGCGGGCGACCCAATGCGCATAGGCGGCATTCACGCACGCCGCAACGGACGAAGCATCGGACGGCACCGCAGGCCGCAACTGCAGCGACAACTTACTGGCTCGTGGGGACGTAGGCATGTGGCGAGCGTCAATATGTCACCGATGATTTGCTTTCTGCAAGAATCGCCCTAAACTTTCCGCACGGCGTCCTCTTCGGGGTGATGTAAACGTGAACAAGCAAGAGACACTGCGTCGGAAGTTGCGTTCTCCGGCCCTGGCGCACGCCATGGCCGCCCACAATCCGCTGGCCGCGAAGCTCGCCGAGCGCGCGGGCTTCGATGCGATCTGGGGCAGTGGCTTCGAACTTTCCGCGAGCTACGCGGTGCCCGATGCGAGCATCCTTTCCCTGTCGACGCACCTCGAAATGATGCGCGCGATAAGCAGCGTGATCGACATTCCCGTCCTCGCGGACATCGACACGGGGTTCGGCAACGCGATCAACGTGAGTTACGTCGTCCCCATGTACGAAAACGCCGGCGTATCCGGCGTCGTCATGGAGGACAAGGCCTTCCCCAAGGACACGAGCTTGCGTTCGGGAGGGCGGCACGATCTCGTCAGCATCGAGGAGTTTCAGGGCAAGATCGCCGCCGCGTGCGCCGCGCGCAAGGATCCCGATTTCGTGGTCGTTGCCCGCGTCGAAGCGCTGATAGCGGGGCTGGGTCAAGACGTCGCGCAGCGGCGCGGACTCGCCTACGCGGAAGCGGGGGCCGATGCGGTCCTTATCCACTCCAAGAAGACGGTCCCGGACGAGATCATCGAGTTCGTCAAAGCCTGGCCGGGCAAGGTGCCGCTGGTACTGGTGCCCACGGCCTACCCGCAATTGACCGAGGCCGACATCGGTGCGCTCGGCAAGGTCGGGCTCGTCATTTACGGCAACCATGCGATCCGCGCAGCGGCCGGGGCGATGCAAAGCGTGTTCGCGCAGATACGCCGCGAGGGGGGCATCGCCAACGTGGACGCGAAACTGCCCAGCGTGGACGCGATCATCGAATTGCAGGGTAACGAGCACATGCGTGAGCTCGAGAAGAAGTTCCTCAGGTGATGTTCGCGGCTGCTGCCGCGCTGCTGCAGACCTCAGGCAAGGAGTTCCAGGACATGGTGCCAGCTCGCATCTCGATCGTGACTTACAACATCTGGCTCACCGAGCGCTGGCCGGCGCGGGCACCCGCGCTGGAACGCTTTTTGACCTTGTTCAGTCCGGATGTGCTTTGCGTGCAAGAGCTGCAACGCACGACGCAGGAATTCCTGGACGGCGTGTTGAAAGGGCACGACCGCGTGCACGACGCGCTTCCGGGCTGGACGAACGAAGGCAATATCTATTGGAACAAGGGGATGTTCGAAGGGATCGAGCATGGAGCCGAGGCAGTCGGCCATGTCGAGCCGGAGCGGCGGTTGTTTTGGGTACGCCTGCGGTTGCGTGATTCGCGAAAGACCATCTTTGTCTCGACCGCCCACCTTACCGCGCCTCGAAAATCCGACGAGCCGGAGACCGGCCTTTCGCCCAGGGTGGGGCAGCTCAAGCGTATTTCGGACGCGCTCGCGCGCCTCCCGCAGGCACAGGAGCCGGCCTTCTTCATGGGAGACATGAACGACGCCTGGCATCCCCAGCGGATATTGAAGCGGGTGGGCTTCATCGGCAGCTTTGCCGCCCTGGGCCTGCAGAGTCCGCCAACCTTCCAGTGCTATCCCACGGCGGGCGTCGAGCCCGCGGAGCCCACCATCACCGAGGCAATCGACATCATCGTCGCGAACCAGCACGCGCGCGCAGTCGCCTCCAGCGTTCCACAGTGCTACTGCGGCGACATGGCGCCTTCCGATCATTGGCCGGTGCAGGCGATATACCAGCTTGCGTGAGCGCGGGGCGGTTGACTGCCGCTGCCGCCGGCGGACATACTATCTGCCATGCTGGACCAGGCGGCATCGATTTTCCCGGCTTCCGTCGGACAGGCTCAGGCGATGAAGGTTACGCGCCTGACTCCGCATATCGGCGCGGAGGTCACGGGCATCGACCTCCGCAATCCCGTCGACGCGGAGACGCGCTGGCGCCTCAATGCAGCCCTGGTCGACGGGGTCGCCCTCGTCATTCGCGATCAGGACTTAGCGCCCGGGCAGTACCTCGCCGCAGTGTCCCTGTTCGGCGAGCCGATGGAGCAGCATTTCACTCAATATGCGCTGCCCGGCTGCCCGCTGGTGCACGAGGTGTCGAACCGGCACACGGACAAGGCCGGCAAGCGGGTGAAGCACGGCGACGGCTGGCACACCGACCACACCAATCACGTGCGGCCGCCGAAATACACGAGCCTTTACGCCGTCGCGCTGCCGTCTTCCGGCGGCGACACGGCGGTGGTCAACATGCGCGCCGGCTACGAGGCGCTGCCCGACGCGATCAGGCAGAAGATCGAGGGCATGAAGACGGTCAACGTCTTCCAGGGCAGCGCTTCGGCCCGTTCCGGGCCGTCTGCCGACGCGCAGGCCGAGCGCAAGCCCGAGCCGGTACTGCAGCCGCTGGTGCGGACCAATCCGGACAACGGAACCAAGGCGCTCTATTTCCACCCGGTGAAGACCGAGAACATCGTCGGCATGGATGCCGCGGAATCGCAGGCGCTGCTGAACGACCTGCTGCAACGCGCCGTGCAGACCGAGTTCATCTACCGCCACAAATGGCGCAAGGGCGACATGCTGATCTGGGACAACCGGGCGGCGCTGCACCGCGCCCATTTCGATTACGATCCGGGCGAGCACCGACTTTTATACCGCGTGCTCGTGCGCGGCGAGGTTCCGTTCTAGCGCATGGAAAATCAAATGGGAGGCCGCCTTCGGGCGGCCTTTTAGTTTGCCGTCCGCGCACGTATTAGAGCGCGAAATCTCTCCCGCGCCGCAGCACCTGCCCGGGCAGCGCCCCGGTGTGCTCGCCCGCATCGATCACCACGACTCCATTGACGATCACGGTCGAGATCCCGGCGGCGTATTGGTGAGGATCTTCATATGTCGCCCGATCGGCGATCGCCTGCGGATCGAAGATGGTGACGTCGGCGCGCTGTCCCTCGCGCAGCAGCCCGCGGTCCACCAGCCCGAGGGCGGCAGCGGAGCCTCCGGTCATCTTGTATACGCCCTGCGGCAGCGAAAGCAGCCCCAGGTCCCGGACGTAGTGCCCGAGCACGCGCGGGAAGGTGCCGTAGAAACGGGGATGCGGTTTTCCCTGGCTGGTCGTTCCGTAGGGCGCGAGCGAAGTGCCGTCCGAGCCCACCAGCACCCGCTGTGCTCGGATAATCTCCCGGACGTCCTCTTCCGACATGGACGTGACGACGATCCGCGTGTGCCCCCGGTCGGCGATGAGGTAATCGCACACGGTGTCGAGCGGATCAGCCGCACGGCTGCGGGCGATATCGCCCATCGTGCGCCCGGCGAACTCCGACTGGTGTGGCGAGATGGCGATGCGCACCGCGTCCCACGATGTAATCCGCCCGAAATTGTTGAGGCCGTGGGCGTCGATCTCGGCTCGCATGCGGTCCCGCACTGCAGGCTGGCCGAGTCGTTGCAACATGGCTTCCATGCCGCCTTCTTGCACCCATGGGGGCAGCAGGTTGCGCAACGGATTGCTGCCGGCGGTATACGGGTACTGGTCGCAATCGACGCGCACCCCGCGGCTCCTGGCAGCGTCGATCTCGCCCAGCAGCCTCGCCGCACCGCCCCAGTTGTCCGTGCCCGAGAGCTTGAGGTGGGCGATCTGCACGTGGATGCCGCAGGCCTCGCCCACGGCCACCGCTTCCCGCACCGCCTCGAAAACGTGATTGGCTTCATCGCGGACGTGCGTTGAGTAACCGCCGCCGTGCTTCTTCAGCACGCGACCGAGCGCCGTCATTTCCTCTGGCTTCGCGTACGTGCCGGGCGCCGTGAACAATCCGGACGAAAGCCCAAGCGCGCCGGCATCGAGCGCTTCGGCGAGCAGGCGCTGCATCAGCGCAAGCTCGTCCGCCGCAGGCGCCCGATCCTCCATCCCCATCGCCATGAGCCGCAGCGTGTTGTGGCCGACCTGCATGATCGTGTTGACCGATGTTGCGGGGAAGGCGTCCAGGTAGTCCGCGAAGCTCGTTTCGCGAAAGGCGAGCCAGGGGGCGCTCGCTCCGAGGTAGTCGCGCAGCATCTCGACCCGGCCGGGCAGCGCGGGCGCGGCGGAGAAGCCGCAGTTGCCCAGCACCTCGGTCGTCACGCCCTGCCGGATCTTGCTTTCGGCCCGGGGATTGAGCGGCAGGGTGAAATCCGAATGCGTGTGGATGTCGATGAACCCCGGCGCAACCACCTGGCCGGTGGCGTCGATCTCGCGGCGCGCCTTGCCGGTGCAGCGCTCTTCGATCGCGCTGATGCGTCCGCCCGAGATTGAGACATCGGCGGAGCGGGCAGGAGCGCCGCTGCCGTCGATCACCTGGCCCCCGCGGATCACGATGTCCATCGCAGCCTCCCCACGATCAGTTCTCCAGTGGAATCCCCGCCCGCGCCACGACGTCTTTCCACTTGGCGAGATCGGCGAAGTACTGGCGCGTGCATTCCTCGACCGTCTTCGGCGCCGGATCCATGCCGAGCGCGACGAGCCGCTTCGAGACTTCGGGCGACGCGACGATCCGGTTGATTTCGGCGTTGAGCCTGCGAACGATGTCGGAGGGGGTCTTGCCCGTCGTGAATACGGAGAAGACCGCGCCCGCCGTGTAGTCCGCCAGCCCCGCTTCCTTCGTCGTCGGGACGTCGGGCACGGCCGGGTTGCGCCGGTCGCCTGCCACGGCCAGCACCCGTATGCGTCCCGACGAGAGGTGCGTGAGGAAGGCCGAAGTGTCCATGATCGCGAGATCCGCTTCGCCCCTGACGACGGCGAGCGCGGCATCGCCGGTGCCTTTGTAGGGTATGTTGACGATGCGCGTTCCGGTCTTGAGCTGGAACAGCACGAGCGTCATGAACGTCGAATTGCCGCCTGAGGCGCCGTTGAGTTTCCCGGGATTGCGCCTGGCGATGCCGATGAGCTCCGCGACATTTTTCGCCGGCACCTGGGGATGGACCGCGATGGCGTAAGGCGCGACGCCGAGGTCCGCGACCGGCTGGATGTCGCGCACCGGATCGTATGGCACGTTGCGCCGTAGAGCGGGGATGAGCGCCACCGCGCCACCGCTGAAAAGTATCGTGTGGCCGTCGGGCACCGCCCTGGCCAGAGCCTCGATTCCGATCCGGCCGTCCGCGCCCGGCCGATTCTCCACGATCACCTGCTGCCCGAGCGACTTCGTCAGCATGGGCGCGACCAGGCGCGCCATGGTGTCGTTCGACGCGCCGGCATTGAAGGGCACGATCGCCCGCAGCGGCCGGTCGGGATACTCGGCGCCGGCCGCGCTGCAATACAGCGCAGCCAGCATCGCTGCCTTCGGCAGCGTAGTCATCTGTAGCCGCTTCCTTCCCATGGGTTTCTAGAACCTATTGTAAGCAGTGCGCGCCCGCGCATTGCTCAATCGACGGCCGGAATATTGGCCTGCCTGACGATGGTCTTCCACTTCTCGATTTCCTTTCGGTATAAAGCGGAAAACTCCTCGACGCTCTTGGGATTCGTCTCCACGCCGAGCTCGAGCAGCCGCCCCGCAAAGGCGGGAGCGCCGATAATCCTGTTGATCGTAGCATTGAGCTTCTGGACGATGTCGGCTGCGGTGCCGGCCGCCACATAGACGCCGAAGATGGCGCCCGCCCTGTAATCCGGGAAACCCGCTTCCGCAGTGGTCGGCAAAGCCGGAAACGATTTCAGGCGTTTCTCGCCGGCTACCGCGAGCGCCCTGAGCTTGCCCGCCGCGAGCTGCCCGTGGACCGGAGAGGTCTCCATGACCACGAAATCCGCTTCGCCGGTCATGACGGCGAGCGCGGCCTGCCCGCTGCCCTGGTAGGGAATGATCTCGAGCTTCAGCTTGTTCTGGATCTGGAACAGCTCGGACGCAAGGCGCGTGCCGATGCCGCCCGAAGCGGCGTTCAGCTTGCCCGGATTCCTGCGCGCGACATTGATCAGCTCCTGAACGTTTCTCGCGGGAACCCGCGGGTTCACCAGGAACACGTACGGGGCCTGTCCCAACTCGGCCACCGGCTGGATGTCGCGCAGCGGATCGAACGGCAGCTTGCGAAAGAGCGCCGGGTTTTGCGTGGAAGCCGTGGCGCTGAACAGTATCGTGTGGCCGTTCGGCGCCGACTTGGCAACCGCGTCGATGCCGATGTTGCCGGCCGCGCCCGGCCGGTTTTCCACTATGACCTGCTGCCCGAGCGCCTTGCTCAGCTCCGGCGCGATCAGGCGCGCCATGGTGTCGTTCGATCCCCCCGCGGCGAAGGGTACGATCGCTCGGATCAGGCGCTCGGGATATTGGGCCAGCGCCGCGCAGACCGGAACGGCGAATGCCAGCATGCCGGCAATCCATGTGAAGCTGCCACGGTGCATAGCGTGTTTCATGGTGTCGGCAGCCCGAAGCAGACCACAGGTGCAGGCTCTACGAGACTTGCAGCGACGGCACGTGACCGGAAACTGATGGCGCAAGAGGGGATCCGGTTCATCACAACCCGGCGACGAATTCTTCGATCAGCGCATTGACCTCGTCCGGCTTCTCCGTGCACGGAAAGTGCCCCGCGCCGGAAATCTCCACGTATCTCGAGCCCGGCACGGCCTCGTGCATCTCCCGCTCGTACTTCGGTGGATTGTTGGGATCTTCAAGCCCGCGCAGCAACAGGAGCTTCGGCTTGAGCGTTGCGATGCGGTCGCGCACGTCGAACGCGTCGATCGCCATCAGGTCGTGGTATTGGGACATCGGGCCTACCTGGCGGTGCCGCCCCATCAGCCGCTCGCGCAGGTCCGATTCGACGAACTTCATCGCGTGCCGCTGAAACGCCAGCCAGTCGTCGTAGACCTTCGGGTCTTCCGCGCCGCGCAGCCGCAGCTCGTACGTTCCCGGCGGACGGACCTTTGGCCGCGCCGCAACCGTCATCACCACCAGTCCTTTCACCTCATCGGGATAGTCCAGGCCGTATTGCAGCGCTATTGAAGCGCCCAGTGTGTAGCCGACGAGCACGAGATCTTGCTTGAGATCCTGCGCCCAGAGCCAGCCGCGCACCCATTCCGTGTAGCGCGCGACGTCCGGACAGCGGGTGCCCTCCAGATGTCCGGGCAAGGTAGGCGCGACGCTCCCGGGAAAGCGCCGGCTTTGATAGTAAAACGCGTCGGCGCAGGCACCCGCGCCGGGTCCGTGGATAAACACGAGTTGGGGCATGACCAGTTCCTTTTGCTTCTTGGCCTCGACGCCGCGCAGCACTGCAAATGGCAGCAGCACCGGCTAGTGTAGCTTCCCCCCGCAACAAGCGCTGCGGCCGGCGGTAAGGCTACACTGGCGCGACACTGGCCTGTTTATCAGCGAAAGGAGGCTGTCATGAACGTGTTGGGGAGCGGAAGCGTTGGTCACCTCATTGGCCTGGTGGCGTCGGTCGCTTTCGGCGCGATGATCGGATTGGAACGGCAGCTTCGACATCACCCGGCGGGGTTGCACACCAACGCATTGGTCGCACTCGGATCGGCGGCATTCGTGATTGCAGGCGCCATGGTGGACGACAACACGGGGCTCGGACGGATCGCCGGGCAGGTGGTAACGGGCGTCGGATTTCTGTGCGCCGGAGTGATCATGCATCAAGGCGCGACGGTAAAAGGCATCAATACGGCTGCAACCGTGTGGTGCTCCTCGGCGGTGGGCGTGCTTGCCGGTCTGGGTATGACTTCATGGGCCGGCATCGTCACAGCGCTGGTAGTGGTGACCAACGTTCTGCTGCATTACGTCGAGCATCGCATAATCGGCACGAAGGAGGATACGTGATGTTCCTTCTCCCGGATGCGGACTTCTGGAGCGGGATGGTAGCGCGGGCGCACTGCAGGCGGCAGCAGGGAGCCCGGCCTTGACCGGCCGCGTCCGGCGCTTGCATGATCCGTCGGACGGCCGTTAGAACCTACAGGTTCTGGTGCATTCGTCGCCTCCTTAACTTCAAGCAGACTCCACGTACGCCCATGAAGATTTCAGACCTCACCGTCACTCTGTTTGCGTGGGATGACCTGCCGCCGCGCCAGTTCGGCAGGCACACCGGCAGGATGGCCGCCGGCCGCAGCGAGCTGGGATTGGTGACCATCAAGACCGATGAGGGCGCGGAGGGCCATTCGTTTCTGGGCTCCTCGAGTCGAGGCGCGAGCTTCGATGCGGCATCGCTGATCCGGTTTCTCAAGCCGCTCCTCGTGGGGCAGAATCCGCTCGATCGGGAACGTCTCTATCAGCAGATGTGGGCGCGCAACCGCAACACGACATTGCGCTGCATCGGCGCCGTGGACGTGGCACTGTGGGATCTCGGCGGCAAGGTCGCGAGCCTGCCGATCCATCGGATGCTGGGCAGCTTCAGGGAGTCGATTCCGGCCTACGCAAGCTCGGAGGTTCTGCCGTCCAGGGAGGCCTATGCCGACGAAGCCGTGCGCATCAAGGAGAGCGGGCTGCACGCCTACAAGATACATCCCCCGGCGGTGTGGCAGCAGGACATCGAAATCTGCCGGCACGTGCGCAAGGCCGTGGGCGACGGCTACCGCGTCATGCTGGACAGCACGTGGTCCTACAATTTCGTCGAAGCGGTGAGAGTAGGGCGTGCGCTGGAGGAGCTCGACTACTACTGGTTCGAGGATCCGCTCGACGCCGACGACATCACGAATTACGTGAAGCTGCGCCAGAAGCTCGACATACCCATCATGGCGACGGAATACTCGCCTGGTGGATTCCAGGCGTACGCGCCGTGGGTCACCCTGCAGGCGACCGACTTCCTGAGGGGCGACGTCGCCGTGAAGGGCGGGATCAGCGCTCTGGTCAAGATCGCGCACCTTGCCGAGGCCTTTCACATGAACCTGGAGGTCCATCACGGCGGCAACTCGCTCAACAACG
The DNA here is from genome assembly GCA_035259205.1 of Burkholderiales bacterium. GTDB lineage: Bacteria > Pseudomonadota > Gammaproteobacteria > Burkholderiales > SG8-41 > SG8-41. The sequence goes on from DATFWO010000009.1 coordinate 25,931, forward strand.
TCGCCAATCTGCACGTGATCCTCGCCATCCCGAACACCGAGTATTTCGAGATACTCCTGCCCGACGCGACCCAGAAATACGGATTGGTCAAGGATCTCGCCGCCGACCGGAATGGAATGGTCCGCCCTCCGGACGGACCCGGGCTGGGCGCCAGTATCGACTTCGAGCTGATAGAGCGGAAGAAGACAAGCGTGCTGAGCTAAGTCACACGGTCTTGTGATTGATCTTGTCTGCGTGCTTCTGCGTTTATCTGCGGGTGATGGCAGAAACCGGAACCCGCCAAATCAGCGCCGCAACGCTTGTGCGGTAAGCTCGCCGAGCCGCAGGCGCTGCTGCCCCCGGGCGTCGAAGTTCGCCGGATCGAGCCAGCGCTGGTACGCGGCTTTGAGGGCGGGCCATTCGGCATCTATCATCGCGAACCAGGTCGTGTCGCGCGAGCGGCCCTTGTTGATGTTCGCCCGGCGAAAGTGTCCCTCGTAAGTGAAACCGAAGCGCTCGGCAGCCCGGCGCGACGGTGCGTTCAGCGCGTCGCATTTCCACTCGTAGCGGCGGTACCCGAGCGTGTCGAAAGCGTAAGCCGCGAACAGGTAGTTCGCCTCCGTCGCCACCGGCGTGCGCGCGATCGCCGGTCCCCAATAGATATTGCCGATTTCGAGCGACTGGTGCTCGGGCGTGATGCGCATCAGTGATTGCCGCCCTTCGACCCTGCCGCTGCGACGGTCGATTACCGCGTACACGAGCGGGTCGTCGCTCGCCGCCGCCCTGGCGATCCACGCATCGATGTCGGCGAGCGACTGCGGTACCGTGTCGTACAGGTAGCGGAAGCGACGAGCGGCATCCGGAGGCGTCGACGCCGCGTAGAGTTGTTCGCGGTGCCGCGCCGGATCGACCGGTTCGAGGCGGCAGTAACGTCCCTCCAGCGCGATGCGCTCGGGGCGCTTGGCGTGATTCGGGTTCGCCAGCCGCGGGCCGATTGGCAGGCCGGTGTCGGCGTCGATCTCCTGAGGAACGTGGTCGTCGTGCAATCCCCTGATTGGCAATGAGTGGCCCTCCCGTCAACGTGTCTTTCCTGGCTCGCGCTGGCCGTTCTGATCCCGCCGCCAGCTCGCAGGCGGCTTCCCGACCAATCGTTTGAATGCGCGCGTGAAAGCGGCCTCGGATTCATAGCCCACGTCGAGTGCGATCGACGCAACCGGCGCGCGCGACTGGCGCAGCAGATTGGCGGCCGCCTGCATCCGCCACTGCGTGAGGTACTGCATGGGCGGCTGCCCGACAAGCCGCACGAATCGTTCATAGAATGCCGAGCGCGACAGCGCGACGTCGTTCGCCAGGTCATCCACCGTCCACGCGCGGGCGGGATTTTCGTGGATCAGCGCGAGCGCCCGTCCCACGTGGCGGTCGCGCAGGCCCGCGAGCCAGCCCGAGCTGGCCTCGGGGAGCCGCTCGACGTAGCGGCGCACGGCGTCGACGAACATCATCTCGCTGATACGTTCGAGTACCGCGTCACCGCCAGGGCGCTTGTTCTGCGATGCGGCGATGGCCTGCCGCATCACCTGGCTGATCCATGCGCCGTCGCCGCCGGCGGGCAGGTGCAGCAGGCGCGGCAGCGCCGTGATCAGCGGGTTGAACGGTCGCAGGTCGCAACCGAGGAATCCGCATGCGAGATTGATCGGCAACTCCGGCGCGGCCGTTCCATACGAAAACTCGGTCGGAGTGTGAAATATGATCGGAATCGGCTTGGGATCGTTGCGCGTGGCGTCCACCCACTTCGGATCGAGAGGCTGCGGCCGCATGCCCGGCGCGCTCGACAACACGTGCGCGTCGCCGTGCGGAAACATCACGATGTCGCCCGCTTCCAGGCGAACCGGCGGCTCGCCGACTATCGCCGCCCAGCCGCTGCCCTTTATCAGCACGTGGTACTCCATCACGTGCTCCGCGCCCGGGATGACGCTTCCGGCGAGCTCCTTCGCGGGCCCCGCTCCCGCCGCCCATTCATCACCATAGCTCAGGCAGTAGAACAAGGCGCCGCGCAGACGGACCGAGCGCAGCACATCGGACAAGGTATCGGCGGCCATCAGCTGGTTTCCTGGACGAGCGGGCAAGCGCGGCGGACGCTCGGGCAAGTCCGCCCGCAACTCAGGACGCGCGAGCAAATGTGAACGACGGGCAGTCAAGTGTCAAGCGCATGCCTCGTGAATAATCGGCGCCGTTCGTATTGCTTGACCGATTACCCCGATTACTTATTCAAGGAGCATGAACATGACGATCTCTACTGCAACTGCAACTGCGACGCAAAGCGCCTCGACCCCGGCCGCGCCGGACTACGCAGCGATCAAGCACCGCCAGCGGGCGACCTGGGCCAGCGGCGACTTCGCGGTGATCGGCGTTACGCTGCAAATCGTCGGCGAAACCCTGGCGGAGGCAGCCGATGTCCGCGCCGGCGAGCGCGTGATCGACGTCGCCGCCGGCAACGGCAATGCCACGCTCGCCGCCGCGCGTCGCTTCGCCAAGGTCACTTCGACCGATTACGTGTCCTCGCTGCTCGACAAGGGCCGTGCTCGTGCCGCGGCCGATGGGCTCCAGGTGGACTTCCGCATCGCCGACGCCGAGGACCTGCCGTTCGCGGACGGGAGCTTTGACGTCGCGCTGTCGACGTTTGGCGCGATGTTTACCCCGGATCACACGCAGCCGGCGCGCGAAATACTGCGGGTGGTGCGCAGCGGTGGCCGCATCGGACTGGCCAACTGGACCCCCGAAGGCTTCATCGGACAGCTGTTCAAGGTGATCGGCAGCTACATCCCGGCGCCTGCAGGCCTGAAATCGCCCGCTTTATGGGGCACCGAGCCGCACATCGTCGAGCTGTTCGGCGCTCGAGCCAGGGACATCCGTACCGCGCGCAGGAATTTCAACTTCCGCTACCGCTCGGCGGCGCACTGGATCCAGATCTTCAGGGACTTCTATGGGCCGACGCACAAGGCGTTCGCGGCACTGGACGCCGCAGGACAGGCCGCGCTAGCGAAGGACATCACGGCGCTGCTCGAACGGTGCAACACCGCGGGACCCGGTTCGCTGGTGGTGCCGAGCGAGTATCTCGAAGTCGTGATCGAGCGGAAGTAGTGTTTCCCGAGTGACATCAACGTATCGGACGAGCCCCGCATCGGCGGGGCGAGTTCGAACCAATAAGGAGCAGCATCATGAGCAACGGAAAGACCTACAAGGGCAGCTGTTTTTGCGGCGCAGTTCAGTTCACGGTCAGTGGCGAGCCGGCGGTAATGGGCTACTGCCATTGCGAGTCGTGCCGGCATTGGTCGGCGAGCCCTGTCAACGCCTTCACGCTCTGGAAGCCCGAGGCGGTGCAAATCGTCCGGGGAGCGGATAACGTCGGCACCTACAACAAGACGCCGCGCAGCTATCGCAAGTGGTGCAAGACGTGCGGAGGCCATCTCTACACGGATCATCCCCACTGGGGGCTCGTCGATGTGTATGCGGCTGTCATTCCGGATCTGCCGTACCGCGCCGGTGTCCACGTCAACTATCAAGAGACCAAGCTGCGGATCAGGGACGGGCTGCCGAAGATGAAGGACGTCCCGGCGGAGATGGGCGGCTCGGGCGTCGCCCTGGCGGAATAGCGCCGTCAGCCCCGACGATTAGCGGAGTATCCAGCCATGCGCGTCCCTCATTTGCCTATGATCGACCTTCTCGCTCTCGCCATCCTCGCGGGATGCGTTGCCATGCAAGCTTCCGTGCCGACAGAAGTGCCTGCGACGCTGCGCGCACCCGCCGGCGAGTCCCGATACCTCGAAGCCTTGGCCACTGGCGTTCAGATCTACGAGTGCTCGCAGAAGCCGGACTCGGCGTACGAGTGGGCCTTCAAAGCGCCAGAGGCTACACTCGCCGACCGCTCGGGCCATGCTCTGGGCCGGCACTACGCCGGCCCGACGTGGGAATCGAGCGACGGCAGCACCGTGGTCGGCGAGGTCAAAGCCCGAGATCCGGGGCCGAGTTCCTCGGCCATTCCCTGGCTGCTGCTCGCTGCCAAGGCGAATACCGGCTCCGGCACTTTTGCCGCAGCCAGGAGCATCCAGCGAGTCGCCACGGCCGGCGGGCTCGCGCCGGGCGAGGCTTGCAGCGCAGCCAATCTCAAGCAGCTCGCCAGGGTTCCTTACACGGCGACCTACAATTTTTACCGGTAGGAAATGCAAGCCCGAGCGCAGGTACGCTCATAGGAGGAATCATGGACGGTGGCAATCGCGTCATTATCGAAGCCTGGAATACTGTGCTATACGAGAAGTTCCGCCGCTTCAGGCACCTGCTCGTTGAGGGCCTGTCGCAGCACAGCGATGCCGCGCTCGAACGCTGCCAGCATGCGGAAGGTGCGCGCGTGCTCGACGTCGGCTGCGGCTTCGGCGAGAGCACGCTGCGCATCGCCGGTCGCGTCGGCCCGGCGGGCGAGGCGGTGGGCGTGGACTGCGCCCCGAACTTCATCCGGACGGCCGAGGCGGATGCGCGCAGGGAAGGCGTCCGCAATGCCCGTTTCTTCGTCGGAGATGTGCAGGGAGGTGACCTGCGCGGCCCGTACGATCACGCATACGCCCGCTTCGGCACCATGTTCTTCGCTACGCCGGGCGCGGCAATGCGCAACGTGCGCGCTGCGCTGAAGCCGGACGGGACGTTCATGCAGATCGTGTGGCGCCGGCGCGAGGAGAACCCGTGGCTGCACGAAGCCGAGCTGTGCGTGAAGAAGATCGTGCCGGTAATATCGCCCGAAGACACCGGCGAGGTGCACTGCGGTCCGGGTCCGTTCTCCCTGGCGGCCCCTGACATGGTGAGCGCCATGCTGCGCGGCGCCGGCTTCGAGCGCATCGCCTTCGAGCGCCACGATTGCGATATCTGCATCGGGCGCGACATCGCCGACGCCGTCGACTTCGCAATGGCGCTGGGCCCCGCGGGCGAGGTGATCCGGCTCGCGGGCGAAGAAGGGGAAAGACTCAAACCCGAAGTGGTCGAAGCGCTCGCGAAAGCGCTCGCGCCGTATGCGCGCCAAGACGGCGTCTGGGCGCCGTCCAGCACCTGGTTCATCGCGGCCATCAATCCGGGCTAGCGCGACGCCTTGGCGCGGCCCGGTCAGCGTGATAGTCGCGCCAGGTAGTTGAGCACGCTGGGAATCCTACCTGGGAGCGTGCCTAAGCAGCGTCAAGCAGTCGGGTGCCCGACGTGCCGATCGAACACCCGGCTAGCCAGCAGCGACGTGCCCCGTCGTTCCGCCGAGCGCGGATGGACCTTGGGCGCTGCGGGAGTCACAACATGCGTAACGTCGTCGTTAGCCCGCGAGAAAACGGCCACAAGGGCGAGTAACAGGACACACATACCCAGACAGATTGCTATAGCCACTATGTAAGTCATCACGGCAAAGTCCTTCGGCCGAACGCCTGAAGAGAGACTTGCCGTATTGTTCCGCAAACAACATGCCAGCCGGACAATGGGCATGAATTCAATGGACTGCCCGGAAGCTACTGCTGGAGGCAGCGTCGCGCTGTCGCTGCCTGCCGACATGCCCGCCCCGGGCGGGACCAAAAGCTCAGGAAAATGCATCACATATGATTGTCGGGGTGAGCCGACATTCCGATGCCGGCTCGCGACGGAAGTAGCAATTCGAGGGGCCGGGCCCGTGCGGTATCCGCTCGCCGCCGCGCTATTTGCGGCGACTATCGACGATGCGCAGGAGGTGCGACGCAAGCATCACCATTTCCTGGGCTTCCAATGGATCTGCGACCGTTGCCGTTCGGTGCGAATAGGAGTTCTGGTAGGAGCCGATCGCGCCCGCGAAAAGGTCGCACAACGCCTGTCGCTCTGCCGGAGCCTGTTTCGCATCGGTGAGCGGGCCCTTTTCGGCGTCGAAGGCCTTCCGCATCAGCGGCACACCGATATCGGTTGCCGCGAGCCTGGCAGAAATTCGCACTGCTACCTCGACTGCCTTGAAGGCGGCAAAAACCGCGGCGTCGAGATCTCCTTTCGCGATATCCAGCCACGCCTTCTCGGCGATAGCGGGATGGAGCAAGCGTTGGGGAAAAGCTACCGCGCGCCGGTATCCCTCGAAATCGGCATCGCTCTTCATTTCAGCGGCACGCCGGCTGAGGCGATGCCAGCCGTTCATCCCGTTCGTGCCGGAGCCGGGGATGATCAGGCCGTTGACCTTGAGCCAGTTCCAAGCTTCGGCAATAACGCGCTCGACCTCGCTCCTCTGGCTCTCCGAATATCGCGCGTCTATGGGTCCTTTGATGTCCTCGGCAAAGCTCTGTATATGTAGCAGGCCGTTCTGGGAAAGCTCCCTGCCGATTCGAAGAATGATGGGCGCAAGCTCCTCCGGCTCGAGCGCCAGAAGCACGTTGACATCGGGGAAGATCTTTTGCAAATTCATCGCGGGCCTCTACGCTACACGCCACCGGCACGACGGCGCCCCCGGATCCGGGAGGATTCGGGTATCTTCATACCGGACGAATTGCCAACGTAGAAATATCGACCGCAAATGCCCGCCGCGGTTCCGGCAGCGGCGGGCTGGCCGGATTGCCGCCATGTCCATCTATCTGATCACGCTGTTGAATGTGCTCAACAGCATCGCCCTGCGCGGCAGCCGCGTGCTGATGTCGCTGTTTGCAATCCAGCTCGGATCCGGCGCATTCGAGATCGGTATCCTGATTGCCGTTTCGCTGGTGTTTCAGCTTTTCCTGGGGATCTATGCGGGGAAGGTATCGGACCGCTACGGGTTTCGGCTGCCTATCCTGTTCGGCTCCCTGGGATCCAGTCTCGCGATGATCGTGCCCTATCTCTATCCTGATCTCACGGGCCTTTACGCATCGCGCGCGCTCACCGGCATTTCATTCATCTTCTTTGCGGTCGCGATACAGAACCTGGCCGCGTCGCTGGGCGGCCCGGAGATGAGAGCGCGCAACCTGAGCACCTTCAGCCTCGGTCAATCGATCGCGGGCCTGATCGCCCCGGTGCTGATCGGATTCTCGATCGATCACGTCGGCCACGCCAGGAGCTATCTCTTCCTGGGATTGCTGGCGATGCTGCCGATGCTCGCCCTGTTCACCTTTCCTCACATCCTCCCCAAGACGCACGGCCGGAAGCCGAAGGCCGATCGATCGAGCGTGCTGGAGCTCCTGAGGATTGCCCCGCTGCGCAGGACTTTGCTGGCCGGCGCGATCGTCTTTTCGGGGACCGATCTCCTATCGTTCTACGTTCCGATATACGGGCATTCGATCGGGCTGTCCGCGTCCGCCATCGGAATCATACTCGGCGCGTATGCCGCCGCGGCGTTCGTGGTGCGCGTGATCATGCCGGCTCTGGTGGGGCGATGGGGCGAGGAGAAGATCCTGACAGTGTCGCTCGTTGCGTCCGGCATCACCTACCCGCTATTTCCCTTCTTCCAGAACCCGTGGTGCCTTACCCTCATCGCGTTCCTGCTGGGACTGGGCTTGGGATGCGGTCAACCGTTGTCGATGATGCTGACCTACAATCGGTCACCGGACGGACGCGCGGGCGAGGTTCTCGGGCTGCGCATCACGGTGAACAAGATCATCCAGATCGGCGTCCCGCTCGTGTTCGGCCTTGTCGGCAGCGCCTTCGGATTGATGACGGTATTCTGGTCTAACGGCGTATTTCTGGTCGCGGGCGGGTACTTGAATCAGAAGTCGGATGGCAGCGCGAGCGGTGAATACTCGCACTCACCGGCCGGGTCCCACGACCACGCGGACCGATGAATGATCTCCTGCGAAGCTGGTCTCGTCGGAGGTTTCCTCGGCAGGGCGCGGGGGCGAGGCGAGGGTGATCGTGAGCAGTTGTGCGACGCGGATGCTCGCTCCGGGCCTGATCGGCACCTCGTGACCTTTGGTCACCTGTTCGCCGTTCACTTCGGTGATCCCGTCGGACACCGGACGCACGCGAAAGCCGTCCGCGAACCGGCGCAGCTCGAAGTGCCAGCGGCTGATCTGGCGCGCCTGCACCGGGTCGGCGGGCGCGAGAACCACGTCGTTCGCGAGCGTGCCGTCGTGCTCGCGCAAGCGGCCGAAGCTGATGATGTCCTGCCGCGGGAGATCGAACTGCTCGCCCGTCTCCTCGATGCGGACCATGGTCGGGAATATGGAGTGATCCCGCCAGTCGAGCGAGAGCAGCTCGATCTGCCGCGAGGCGCCCCTCAATTCGACGGGGCCCACCAGGCGGCAGTTGAGACGATGCTGGAGCCGCAGATTCTGGAAAACCTCCCGCGTGAGCCTGATCTCATCGATGTTCGCCGACGCCGCGACCCGGGAGCACAGGTTGACCGAATCTCCGCTCACCACGTTGCCATCCGTCAGCACCGGTCCCCAGTGAAGCCCGATACGCACCTGCAGCTGGTGATCGCGGGCCCGATTGGCGTTCTCGAGCGAGACGAGTTGCTGCAGCTCGATCAGGGCATCGGCCGCCCCGTCCGTGGTCGGGAAGGCGAGCAGGGCGCCATCGCCGGCGGTATCCACGATCCGGCCTTCCCGCTTCGGCAGGCAGGCGCTGACCAAATCGATGTGAAGCTGCTGCAACTGCCGCCCCGCTGCATCGCCGAAGCGGGCGAAATACTGCGTGGAGCCGACGATGTCCGAAAAGGCGATCGCCAAGGGGCGCTCGAACCTGCGGGTGAGCTCCTGCTGGAGCTGGTTTTGCAGACGGATGATCTCCGTCATGCTGAGAGCGCTTAGATCGATCATCGTCGCCGCACGATACCCCACCGCACGAGGGTGAACAAGCTGACCCGCGTCCGGCGGTCTTCCATCCATCCGGCGCGTCCGTATAGGTGTGCGTGATTTCCGCCAAGCGAGCCGCTTTTCGCGGCCGCCGGATATGGCGGATAATGGTTCGGGCCCATTCGAACAGCGTCCGGCATCTGGAAGACAGGCTTGCCGGACCGGGCATCGGGGACGCCGGCGGGATCTCGCGATCCACCCCAGCCGGCAGCAAGGGGAGAGGACACAAATGAAACGCAAGTTTCCGCCTGCGGCAACGATACTCGTCGCCATGGTGATCGGCATCATCATCGGCTACATGATCTTCGTCCAGTTTCCCGACAAGAAGACCGCCGCGCAGATCGCCGGCTACATCTCGATCATGTCGGACGTGTTCCTCCGCCTGATCAAGATGCTGATCGGGCCGCTCGTGTTCTCGACCCTGGTGGTCGGCATCGCGCACATGGGCGACGCGGCTTCGGTCGGACGCGTGTTCGTCAAGGCGCTCGCCTGGTTCATCACCGCGTCGCTGGCGTCTCTGCTCCTGGGCATGCTGCTCGCCAACATGCTGCAGCCGGGCCACAACCTCGGCCTGCCACTGCCCGACATCGGCTCGTCGGCGAACCTGGCGACGTCGAAGTTCACGTTGAAGGATTTCGTCACCCACCTCATACCGAAGTCGTTCGCCGAGTCGATGGCCAACAACGAGATCCTGCAGATCGTGGTGTTCTCGATGTTCTTCGGAGTGGCGCTTGCAGCGATGGGGGAAAAGGCGAAGACCTTGGTGAACGCGATCGACGAGCTATCCCACGTGATGCTACGGATCACCGGCTACGTGATGAAGCTCGCGCCGATCGCCGTGCTCGCCGCCATGGCGGCGACCGTCGCGGTGAACGGCCTCGAGATTCTGCTCAAGTTCGCGGTGTTCATGGGCGATTTCTACCTCGGCCTGATCCTGCTGTGGTCGCTGCTGATCTTCGCCGGCTTCCTTGTCCTGGGACCGCGCATCGCGCGCTTGCTGGTGCTGATCAAGGAAGCGTTCATGGTGTCGTTCGCGACCGCGAGCTCCGAAGCGGCGTATCCGAAAATCCTCGATGCGCTGGACCGCTTCGGCGTGAAGCGCAAGATCTCCAGCTTCGTGATGCCGATGGGCTACTCGTTCAACCTCGACGGCTCCATGATGTACTGCACCTTCGCGACCTTGTTCATCGCGCAGGCCTACGGCATCGAGCTCGCTCCCGGCACGCAGCTCACCATGCTGCTGATCCTGATGCTGACCTCGAAAGGCATGGCAGGCGTCCCGCGCGCCTCGCTGGTCGTGATCGCGGCGACGCTGAACCAGTTCAACATCCCGGAGGCCGGCCTCCTGCTGATCCTGGGCATCGATACCTTCCTCGATATGGGACGGTCCGCGACCAACGCCGTCGGCAATTCGATCGCGACCGCGGTGGTCGCCAAATGGGAAGGCGAGCTGCTGTCCCCGGCGGAAGCCGAATCGTTTGCGCTCACGCTCGACTCGGCAGAGCAGCCCGCGCACGCCTGAGGCGGACGCATGAAGCTCGTCACGTGTTTCGTCGCCCTTTGCCTGGCGCTCGCGGGCGGCCCGGCCGCCGGGCAAGCCGATCCCCCGGAGCTCGCGAAGCTGACCGGCACGCTCGCGAAGGCGCGCTCGAGCGGCGCCGTCACCATCGCCTACCGCGAGTCGTCGGTGCCGTTTTCGTACGTCTCGCGCGGCCAGGCGATCGGCTATTCGATCGAGCTGTGCCGCAAGGTGGTCGAGGCTATCGGCGACGCGGTCGGCCGCGAGCTCGAGATCAAATGGATCGCGGTGACTCCCGAGACGCGCATCGACGCGATCGTTTCCGGCAGGGCCGATCTCGAATGCGGGTCGACGACCGACAACCTCGAGCGCAGGAAGCAGGTCGCGTTCTCACCCACCATCTTCGTGTCGGGCACCAAGTTGATGGTGGGTAAAGGCTCGCCGATCAGGTCTTTCCGCGACCTGGGCGGCAAGACCGTGGTCGTCACCGGCGGCACCACGAACGAGCAGACCATGCGCGATCTGGCGCGGAAGTTCAAGCTCGATTTTCGCCTGCTGGTGTCGCGCGATCACGCGGAATCGTTCGCGCAGGTCGCATCCGGGAAGGCCGATGCGTTCGCGACCGACGACGTCCTGCTTTACGGCCTGATCGCGCAGAACAAGGCGCAGGGCAGGTATTTCGTCGTCGGGGAGTTCCTGTCGTACGATCCCTACGGCATCATGTATCGCAAGGGCGATGCCCAGCTCGCGAGCCTCATGGTCGAGACGTTCCGCGCGCTGGCCGACGACGGCGAGATGGAGCGCCAGTACAAGCGCTGGTTCCTGACCCGCCTGCCGTCCGGCTCCAGCATCGACCTGCCGATGAGCCCGCAGCTCGAGACGATCTTTCGCTCGATGGCGGCAAGGCCGGAATGATGCGAACAGGTTCGCGTCATTGCTTGGGCACGCCCGCGCTGCGCACGACTGCGCCGTAGCGCTCGATGTCCTCGCGCAGCAGCTTCCCGAGCTGCTCCGCGGTGCCCGGCCAGGGCTCGACGCCGAGAGCGGTAAGCCGCTCGCGTATATCCGCGCTCTCCAGCGCGCGCACCAGTTCCCGGTTCAGCCGCGAGACGATCTCGCGCGGCGTCGCCGCCGGCGCGAACATGCCGTACCACAAGGGCATGGTGAAGCCGTCGACGCCGGCCTCTTTTCCGGTCGGCACGTCGGGAAGGGCGGGGATCCGCTGCTCGGTGAGCACCGCCAGCGCGCGCACCTTGCCGGTCCGAATCTGCGGCAACGCCGTCGTGACCGGCATGACCACCTCGTCCACCTCGCCGCCCATCATCGCCGTCATCGCCTGGGTGACGCCCTTGTACGGAACGTGAACGATGTCGATCTTCTCGAGGTATTTGAGCAGCTCGTTGGCGAGATGGTTGGTGGTGCCGGTCCCGCCCGAGCCGAAGTTGAGCTTGCCGGGGCGCGACCGAGCGAGGTTGATGAACTGCCGCAGGGTTTTTACCGGCACCGACGGGTGCACGATCAGGACGTTCGGCAGCGAGGTCAGCCGTGCGACCGGCGCGAGGTCTCTGACCGGATCGTAGCCGAGATTCGAATACAGCGACGGGCTGATGGCGATGCTCGCGGTGGCGATCAGGACGGTGTAGCCATCCGGCGGGGACTTCGCCGCCACGGCTATGCCCAGATTTCCGCCGGCGCCGGCGCGATTGTCGGTCACGACCTGCTCGCCCAATGGCTCGGAGATCTTCTGTGCCAGCATCCGGCCCACGATGTCGCTGGACGCGCCGGCGGGAAACGGCACGACCATGCGTATCGGTTTGACTGGATAGGCGTGCGCAGCGCCGGGGGCGGCGGTCTGCGCCCGCGCGCCGGCGCAGACCAGGGCCAGGAACAGCGCCACGGCTGCGACGGCATTGCGTGCATGCAGCAAGCTCATTCGGACTCCTGTTTCCGGGGTGTCAATCACTCCGATCAAGTGTAACTCTTCGGCCGGTGGCCGGGTGCCGGCGGCCGTAAACTTCTCCTTCGATCTGTACGGCTCCCGCTCTCGCATTGCCTTGCTCCCACGGTTGGAATAGATTGCCCGGGGAGGAACTGCAGATGATCGTGAGCCGCGTAACGGCCATCGCGCTTGCGGGATCGATGTGCGTTGCCATCCATGCCCGCGCCCAGATGAAGTCCGCGGAATATCCGCAACGGCCGATTCGCATCCTCATCGGCATCGCGCCGGGCGGGGGCCTGGACGCGTTGACGCGCGTTGCCGCTCAGAAGCTCAGTGAACGCCTCGGACAAACCGCAGTGGTCGACAATCGGCCGGGCGGTGGCACGGTGATCGCCATGGACCTCGTCCAGCAAGCTGCCCCGGATGGTTATACGCTGCTCTGCGCGTCGGAGACGCTCATGCTCAACGGCGTGCTGAAGCGATCGCGCTATGACGTACGCAAGGCGTTTGTGCCCATAGTTCACCTCACGATTCAGCCCTACCTCATGGTTGTGAATCCGTCCCTGCCGGTCGCGTCGGTGAAGGAGTTGATCGCTCATGCCAAAGCCCGGCCGGGCGCATTGAGCTACGGGACCCCGGGCGTAGGAACCACCCTGCACATCGGCTGGGAGCGATTCATGGCGATGTCGGGCATCGAGATCGTGCACGTTCCATACAAGGGCGGCGCTCCGGCGGTGGTCGATGTGATGAGCGGACAGATCCAGATGACGATCACGACCACGATAACGGCCGGCCCGCACATGAAGACCGGCAAGCTCAAAGCTCTTGCCTTCACCGGTCCCAGGCGCGTCCAGGCCTACCCCGATCTCCCGACCGTGGCCGAGTCGGGGCTGCCGGGTTTCGAGCTCACGAACAGCTACGGGTTTTATGCGCCTGCCGGGACGCCGGCCGTGATCGTCCACAAGATCAACGCGACCATGATCGAGGTGATGAGCTCTCCCGAGACGCGCAAGATCCTCGCCGCGGACGGCGTCGAAGCCGCTCCGCCGGGCACGCCCGGCGAGTTCAAGGCCAGGTTCGAGCGCGACTACGCCGAGCTGGAGAAAACGATTGCCTCGGCAAAGATCACGCTGCGCTGACCGGTTTCAGGGCCGCGAGTATCCAATAGCTTCCGTGCATGGTAATCTCACAGCCCCGTCGGAACCTTGAAGAATCGCGGCACTGATCGCAATACAGTCGGTGAGCCGTGAGGGAGGATGAGCAATGATGCGCTGGACGGCAATATCCGCACTGCTGCTCGTTCCGCTTGCCGGTTGTACGCCGGGCCCGGTCAGCGTAGGCGAGCAGGGCACGTATTTTGTCTTTGCGGCAAATCAGGATCCGTTGAGAACGGGTCGCTGCATCGTCCGCAACGTCAAGCGACACTCTCCGGAATTGACCGCGACGGAGGGGCCGGCCAGGAACGCCTACGGGCGGGACGTCATCGTGGCTGACAGCTCGGGCGTGGTGGCCACGGCGCGCGCGGACGTCGCCATAATCCTGGTAAGCATGCAGGCGCGCACCTTCGACAACGAAAAGTTCGCCAACGACCTCGTCGGCTATTGCTGAAGGCGCGGTGCTCGGCACGGAGCGCCAGTCTCTGTCGCGGACCTGTTCAACCTGCCCTCACGGACCTCCGTGCTCAGCGGGGCGCCGAAGCGGCGCGGTGTGACGCGGCCACGCTCTCCCGTATGTGTCCTCCTGCCGTCCTTCGTGCGGGCTGATGCCCAAGTAGAATAGCCGGGAAAGCCAAAACAGGACAAGACGGAAAGCTCATGGATGCACTGCTGTTTTCGCCGCTCGCCATCCGCGGCCTCACGCTGCGCAACCGCATCGTGCTCTCGCCCATGCTCACGTATTCCGCCACCAACGGCTACACCAACGACAGCCATCTCGCGCATCTTGCGAAATTTGCCGTGGGCGGCGCCGGACTGGTGATGGTCGAGTCAACCAAGATCGATCCGCGCGGCTGCTCGACGCCGCGCGACCTGGGGCTGTGGAAGGACGAGTTCATTCCCGGTATGCGCCGCATTGTCGATCTGGTGAAGAGCTACGGTGCTGCGTGCGGCATCCAGCTCGGGCACTCGGGCCGCAAGGCGCGCCGCTCCGTGCCGTGGGAGGGGCGCGTGCCGCTGCGCGACTATCCGGGCGTGGATCGCGGCGAGCCGTGGGAATTGATCGGTCCCAGCGCCATCGCCCACGACGAGAAATACCAGTCCCCGCGCGAGATGGCGCAGGCGGACATCGACGAGATGGTCGAGGCCTGGTCCCAGGGCGCGCGCCGCGCCGGCGAAGCGGGCTTCGATGTGCTCGAGATCCACGGCGCGCACGGCTATCTCATACATCAGTTCCTGTCGGGCATCGCCAACAGGCGAACCGACCAGTACGGCGGCTCGCTCGAGAACCGCATGCGCTTCGCGGTGGAGGTGGTGCGCGGCGTGCGGCGTTATTGGCCGGAGCACAAGCCGCTTTTCCTGCGCATTTCAGCGGTTGACGAAACGGGCTGGACCATCGACGACAGCATCGCGCTCGCGCGCACGCTGGGCGAGCACGGCGTCGACGTGATCGACTGCAGCACGGGCGGCATGCTGGACGCCCGGCCCGCAAACGCCAATCCCATCTGCTACGGCTACCAGGTGCAGTACGCGCAGGCGGTCCGCCACGGCGCTGGCATGAAAACGATGGCTGTCGGCCTGATCGTGCATGCCGACCAGGCCGAGGCGATTCTCCAGGCCGGCGAGGCCGACCTTGTCGCGCTCGGGCGCGAATATCTAGTGAATCCCAACTGGGCGCTCGATGCCGCGCTGAAGCTCGGCATCGCGGCGCCCTATGCGCACCTGCCGCCGGTCTTCGGCCACTACCTGGGCAGCCGGCAGCGCTCCTTCGCAGGGTTGCGCAATTCGACGTGGCAGGCAGGCATCAAGACGGGGACTTAGGCTGTCCGGCCTCCGGCTGCGTCAGCCCGCCCGCGCGTTCCTCTTGAAGCTTGCGCGTCAGGTCGATCGCATCGCTCAGAGCTTCCTGCGCACGAGCGACGTCGAGTTTTGCGGCGGCTCTCATGGAGCGCGCGTCTTCGAGGAGCTTGTCGCACTGCTCGCACAGCGCGCGCGCCGCCTTTTGATGGGCGACCGCGCGATCGTATGCGGCGACCACCCGGGAATCGATCAGCGACAAGTAACTGAGCGTGGTGGGCGCAGAGCGTGCGGGTATGCGCGATTTCCCGGATTCAGGCGCAGCCCGCGGAGGTCGGGCGCCGGGCGCACTCCGGATCGCGCGACCCCCGGGGGGGGGACGGGGGCGGCGGCTCTTCATCCTGTAATTGGTAGCCGGAACGTTGCCGATGAAACGAGAGTGTACCCTCCCGGCGGATGGCTGCAAGTCGCTCACCACCTACAGGCTGCCGTGGAATGGTGATATCGGGGCTGGCGCGGCGCTCGCGTCCGCTACCAGCCGGAGGTCGCAATCACCTGGGTTCGGTATCCGGCCCCGCGCCACGCATCCGTGCCGCCGCGGAACCAGTGAACGTTCGTGTAGCCGGCCTCGATCGCGTAGAGCGACGCGTTGTACGAGAGCCAGCATTCGGGGTTCAGGCACATGAATACCATCGTCCGGGCCTTGTTGCCGCCGGTGAGCCGCTCCATGGCGGCTGCAAATCGCGCCTTTTCCGCGGCGTAGAACGGCGCGTAACCGGCGCCCGACAGCCAGGCAGCGCCGGATATGGTGGCTCTCTTTTCCTTCAGGTCGAGAACATCCACCACGATCACGTCGGAACGGCTGTCCAGCAACTGCTTCAATTCGACCGTGCGGATCACTTTTCCGCCGGGAATTTCCTTCGGGGTGGGTGCATGATACGGGCTGGGCTTGGGCGTCTTCGTCGCCGCCACGCCAAAGTCCCGCTCCTCGCCCGCGTAAAACTGGATGACCGCGGATGACGGCGGCGCGACGGCGATGGACGAGGGCGGCGCGATGGCGACGGCGGCAGGCGGCGCAACGGCGACCTGCGGCTTGGGGCTAAATGAGAACTCCCCGGTCAGAGAAGAAGCCGTCCACGGCACCTGCTTGCCGCCGGTGATGCGCGCAACTTCCGCCGTTACGCGCGTAAACACCTTGTGTATGTCGGTGTCCGATTCCTTCAGGCTCTTCAAAAGAATCTCGGTGTAAAGGCCATTGTTTCCCGTGCCATCCGCGGCGACCGATCCCGGCGCGGTGGCATAGGCGAGATAGCTCCCTTTGGCCGCGTCCATTTGCGCCAGGCCGCGCGCAGGCGACCGGAAGCTGCGCGCGTAGGGATTGTTTCGACAGGCGTCGAGTATGACGATGTTCACGCGATTCGCCGCCTGGTCCATGACGGCGAGCAGACGATTCGCATCCACGGTCTCGAATTCCAGTTCTTCCTCGCCGTCCACGTTCGCATTTACCGGAATCAGGTAGTTGCGGCCTTTGCTCTGCACGCCGTGGCCCGCGAAATAGAACAGTCCGATGCCGCCCTTCTTGAGCTCGCGCCCGAACTCGTTGATCGCTTCGATCAGCTGGCGATACGTCGCGTTCTTCCTGAGGGTCACCTTGAATCCCAGGGACTGCAGCGCCCGCGCCATGTCCTCAGCGTCGTTGACGGGGTTCTTGAGCGGATCGATCTTGTAGGTGGAGTTGCCGATGACGAGCGCCAGGCGCGGCTCGTCCGCGGCGGGGTCTGCGCATAGTGCGAAGGGCGCAAGCGCCAGCAAGATCGCGGCACACCCCCAACCCGGCAGAAACCGGCATACGCGTGGAATCATTTTTGACGTCCTCCCTGCGTGCGTCCGGGAAAATGGTGACATGACACCAGGGTGTTATCAAGCCGGGCCACGCGGCCGGGGTCGCCCCGGCATGGTGATCGAAGAGGTGGGCTACAATCGTGCGAAGCCTGTGTTTGTCCTTTACTCTTCCTTGGGAGACACCACGACATGCGCATCAATCGTGTAAAGAAGCTCTGGCGCGAGGGCAAGCCGACCGTCGGCGGCTGGCTTTCGATTCCGCATTGCCTGCCGGTGGAGGTCATGGCCCACACCGGGCTCGACTGGCTGTGCATCGACCTGCAGCACGGCTGCATCGACTACTCCGATACCGTGCCGATGCTGACCGCGATCTCCACCACGAACGTTACGCCGTTCGTGCGCGTGCCGTGGAACGAGCCGGCGATCATCATGAAAGTTCTGGACGCGGGCGCCTACGGGGTGATCGTGCCGATGGTGAGCAACCGCGCCGAGGCGGAGCGGGCAGTGGGCGCCTGCCGCTATCCGCCCGCGGGCATGCGCAGCAACGGACCGAATCGCGTGCTGCTCTATGCCGGAGCCGACTACCAGAAGCACGCGAACGACGAAGTCGCCTGCATCGTGATGGTCGAAACGCCCGAAGGCATCGAGAAGGTCGACGAGATCGCCTCCACACCCGGCGTGGATGCAATCTACATCGGTCCGACCGATCTTGCGCTCTCTCTGGGGCTGCCGCCGGTGATGGACAACGATGAGCCGAAGCATGTTGCGACCGTCAATCGGATACTCGAAGCCTGCAAGCGCCACAAGACGGTCGCCGGCATCCACACCATGAGCTCGAAGTTCACGCAGCGCTATCTGGACCAGGGCTTCCAGATGGTGATGCTCGGAACCGACCGCGCGGCCATGTCGAACTTCATGAAAGCGGAAATCGGCCGCCTTACCGGCTGGAGCCCTCTCACCCCGGGCGGCGGGCCGGGCACGGGCGGCTACTGACCCAGGATTTCCACG
Organism: Burkholderiales bacterium; assembly: GCA_035259205.1. GTDB lineage: Bacteria > Pseudomonadota > Gammaproteobacteria > Burkholderiales > SG8-41 > SG8-41. Next base: position 43,967 of record DATFWO010000009.1, read on the forward strand.
CGGATAACGCGGTGGGGGCTCGATTCTTGCTTAGCGAGATCAGTCACTTAGGGTGAAAGGGGGCCGGGCAATTACGCTCCCTGAGCCAAGTTGCCGCAACGAAATGTCTTTTTAGCCATCCGCACGCCCTGCGGATCCACGGAAACCGTGTTACGGTAGACGACTTCGCTTATGTTCGAGGGTTCCATGTTCGACACTCCGACCATACTTCGGCATCCCGAGACGCCCAGGAACGACGATGCGGCTCTCGCCCTCGAGTCGCGCTCGCACGTTGCGAACAACCCCGCATTGCAGCTGGTCGCGGAGCTCATACTGAAACTGCGCACCTCGCGCCTTTCCTGGTGGACCCCCGAGCTTCTCCGCGATACCTGGGACGCGACCGAGCGCATGGTCTGGTTCCGGCAGCGCCCCGATATCCGCCAGAGGGTTACGCACTCACTCACGGGACTCGCCCCGAAAGCGGCACGCAACAAGCAGCCCGACTTTCAGGCTGCGCTCATCGACTCGGTCATCGACGACGGCGATATCACCGTAGAACAGTTCGAAAGCGCGTTCGATCCGATCGAGCTCGCTGCCTACGCTCCGGCTGCCGCCATCTGGCGCCGGTTTCGTGACTGGATGCCGTGGGATGAAGACACCGCGCCGAACCAGCAGCTTGTCGGATGGCTCATCGGTCAATTGATCGCGGAATCGAGCACCATCGAGGGAATGGCGCGCAAGCCGATACTGACCGCGCACACGCTCCGCACGATGATACCGGGAAGGGTATGGCACTCGAAGATCCCGCTCGAAATCCGCCTGGCGATCGACGAATTGCGTTTCCAGCGCGAGCAGGAAAAGCCCGCCGAGCCGTTCCACGCCGTCGATGACCTGAGCGTGGCGACACCGACGATCATCGCGGCAAACATTCCGCTGCGGGACCTGCTTTGCGTGCTGGACGCCGCGGAGAAGGCGATGGGGCTGCCGTCTTCGCGTGCATCGGTTGCGGCGCCGCCGCCAAAGGTGGAAGAGGCCCCGGCAGCGGAGCCGCCTAGAGACTCTGCGAAAGTGCAATTCGTGGTGCCCGTAGCCGACAAAGTGCCGGAAAAACCCGTGTGGAACGCCGTGGAAATATCCGCGGAAAATGGAGCGGACAAGACGGTGGACAAATGGGGACCGAAATCCGCGATCGAGCGGATCGCGGCCAAAGTGCTCGAGAGAGCGGCCGGAAAAGAAGGCGAACGCTAGGCGAAGGCCTCGAGCAGGTTCGCCGGCGCTAGCAGGGGCCCGCCAGCGAGGCTAGTCTTGCGGCTTGCGTGCGGTTGTGGCGTCGTGAGCGTCGGGGCGGCGTGAGCTCTTGACGGTTTCTTCGCGGAACGCCGTTATTTCCTGATACACAGGGCAGCGGCCGGGCGGGAAATGCATCGAGCCCAGCTTGAGGTCGATGCTCGACTGGTGCTCTTTGGGTCGAAAGCCATGCCGTATCGCATCGAGCATGGCCTTCCCGTATTTCGCGTGTGGCTCGGAAGTCTTCTCCAGCCGGCCATCGGGGCCGAAGCGCTGCCAAACCCAGCTACGCGCACCGCCTTCGTGGTGCTGGATGAATCGCCAGCGGTATGGTGGTGCCTTGTCTCTTGCCATGGGCCGCCCCTTTCTCGAGCCTCCCTGGGTGACAGTATGCCCTATTTGGAGAGCAATTGGGATTCAGCCTGATCTTGTCTTCAGCCCAAGGCAAATTCCACAAAAAAATCCGGCAACTTCCCGCTTGTCGGAGCGCCCATGTCCGGATGACCCGGCTTGGTGTTGTCGGCGAAGTGGCCTTGCGATAGCTTACGGCATTACCAGGGAGGGGGGCATGCCAGGCGCTCTGGAAGGCGTTCGCGTCATCGATTTCGGCCAGTACATTGCAGGCCCCTTGGCGGCCATGCTGCTGGGCGACCAGGGTGCGGACGTCATACGCATCGATCCACCGGGGGGGCCGCGCTGGAATACGCCGGGCAACGCCACCTGGAATCGCAACAAGCGCAGCATAGCGCTCGATCTGAAAAGGCACGCAGACCGGGAGACGGCGCGGCAACTCGTTCTGGACGCCGACGTGGTGATCGAGAACTTCCGTCCCGGCGTGATGGATCGTCTCGGTCTGGGAGCCGCAGCCATGACGGCGGCCGATGTGAACCCGCGCCTTATCTACTGCTCGCTGCCGGGCTTCGGCGCGGACGATCCGCGCGCTCGGGTCCGCGCATGGGAAGGCGTGGTGGCCGCGGCCACCGGCGCCTATCGCCCCAGCCATGCGACGAAAGGCCGGCCGGTCTATACCATCGTTCCCTACGGCTCCGCCTACGCGGCATTCCTGTGCGCGGTCAGCGTGGCTATGGCGCTCAATGCGCGTGCGCGGTCCGGTCTCGGCCAGCGCGTGGAGATCCCGCTGTTCGACGCGACCTTCAGCGTGGTCGGCGCGCGCGGCCTGTTGGTGAACGGCAAACCCGTGCCCGAGCCCGAATTCAACTGGAGCCGGCAACTGCCCTGCAAGGACGGGCGCTGGCTCATGTACGTGGCGAACAACAAGAAGTTCGAGGCCTTCATCAAGACCATCGGCATGAACAAGTGGCGCGACGCCAGGCTGCCGCCACACGAGCTGGCGCAGAAGTTCGACGAGGTGATGCGCACCCGCACGGCCAAAGAGTGGGAGGACATCATTGCGGACATTGGGTCCGAGGGCGTGATCTGCCATTCCAGCGCCGAGTGGCTCGAGCATCCGCAGGCGCTGGAATCGAAGATCGTCGCCGACTACGACGATCCCGAGCTGGGCCGCTTCCGCGGCCCGGGCATCAACGCGCGCCTCTCGGCCACGCCGGGCTCGGTGCGCGCGCCGCGCCCGAAGACGGATGCCCATCGCGCGGAGATCCTGCAGGAGCTGGCCTCGCGCAAGCCGGCGTCATCGATCGCCGGGGCGGCGGCCGGCGAAGCGCTGCGCTCGGCGCTGCAGGGCGTAAGGGTGGTGGACCTGTGCATCATTCTGGCGGGGCCGACCTGCGGGCGCACGCTGGCCGAGTTCGGGGCCGATGTCGTCAAGATCGACAGCCCGCACGCGCGCACCGTGCTGCGGCACAACGACATCAACCGCGGCAAGCGCAGCGTCCTCATCGACCTCAAGACCGAAGGGGGGCTGGAGATCTTCTGGAAGCTGGTGGATCGCGCCGACGTGGTGCTGCAGAACTTCCGCAGCGGCGTCGCCGAGAGACTCGGGATCGACTACGAACGGGTGCGCGCGCGCCGGCCGGACATCGTCTACGGCTCCATGAATACCTTCGGCCATATCGGTCCCTACGCCGTCCGTCCCGGCCACGAGCAGATCGGACAGGCAGTGTCTGGCATGCAGGTGCGCTACGGCTCGGCGAAGCCGGCCACCGCGCCCTTCGCCGCGAACGACTACGGAACCGGACTGATGGCGTGCTATGCCGTGGCGCTCGCCCTGCTGCACCGGCGCCGCACCGGAGAAGGGCAATTCGTCGACAGCGCGCTCGCTTATACCGCAACCATGCTGCAATCGGCTGTACTGCAGGACTACAAAGGCAAGCAGTGGAACGAACCGCGTGGCCAGGAGGCCATGGGGAGCGGGCCGCTCGACCGCCTCTACCAGGCAAGCGACGGCTGGCTGTTCTTCGCGGCGCAAGCGGGAGACCTTGCGCACTGCGCCGAGCTGGCCGACTTCGCCGGCCGCAGCGGTGCGGATCTGGAGCGCGCACTGGAAGAGCGTGTGCGCAGCCGCAGCGTGGCGGCGTGGGTCGATGTTCTGAGCAGAGCCGGTATCGGCGCCCACCGCGTCGTGCCGAGCCTGGTCGAGCTGATGACCGATCCGCTCACGCAGGCGCGCGGCCTCGCCGTCACCCGCGATCACGAGGGTTTCGGGCCCATCACCACCACTGCGCCTGGTGTGAAGCTGTCGCGCACGCCGGTGACAATCGGGCGGCCGGCGGCAAAGCCCGGATCGGATGCCGCCAGCGTGCTCGCCGAGATCGGGCTGGGTGGTGAGCTGGATCGCCTGATTCGCGAAGGCGTCATCGCCGTGGATGGCGTCAAAGCGGGTTGCTGACGCGCATCCCTTCGTATTTACCATTCCGCTGGATAAGCGCAGATAAGAGGGGCAACCGCGATCGCGAGCTGTCCCCTATACTTGAGTCATGGACGAACTCGTGGTTGCGATGCGATTCGGCGCCGCGCTGGGCCTTGGTGTCCTGCTCGGCCTGGAACGCGAGCGCACCAAGGAACCTGAGACGAGTTTCGCCGGGGTCCGCACGTTCGCGCTGATCGCCCTCGGCGGCGCGCTCGCTGCTTACTTCGAGGAGACGCTGGCGCTGCCGTGGCTGGCCCTCGCCATGTTCGGCGCGGTGACGGCGCTGGTGGTGGTGTCCTACGCCATCACCGCGCGGCTCGGTGAAATCGGCATCACCACCGAGGTTACGTCGCTCATCGCGTTCCTGCTGGGTTACCTCTGCCTGCGCGGAAACGTGCAGCTCGCCGCCGGCCTCGCCGTGGCCGTGATGCTGGTGCTTGCGCTCAGGCAGTGGCTGCACCGGCTGGCACGGCGCATCCAGAGCGCCGACGTCGAAGCGACGCTGCAGTTTGCGATAGTCACCCTGATCATTCTGCCCCTGGTGCCGAACGAGAACTTCGGGCCGGCGCCCCTCGACGTCATCAATCCGTACAAGATCTGGCTCATGGTGGTGCTGATTTCCGGGATCAATTTCGCGAGCTATATCCTGGTGAAGATCGTGGGTGCCGAGCACGGGGTCGCTGCGACCGGGCTCCTCGGCGGCCTGGTTTCCAGCACGGCTGTGACACTCGGCTTCGCGCAGCGCAGCCGCGCTCAGCCGGCGCAGTCGCCCGCGCTTGCGCTGGGCATCCTGCTCGCCTGGACCGTGATGTTCGCGCGCGTCGCAGTCATGACGGCCATCGTCAGCTGGCCGGTGGCCCGGCCCCTGCTGCTCGTGATGGGCGGGCTCACGCTGGCGAGCCTCGCAATGTGTTATGCCCTGTGGCGCCGCAGCCGTCTGGCGGCGGGTACCGCCAGCGTCTCCGCCGGAGAGAATCCCTTCGAGTTGCGCCAGGCCATCGAGTTTGGCCTGCTGTTCGGCGTCGTCACGTTCGTAGCCAAGGCGGCGCAGGTGTACCTCGGGAAGGCGGGCCTGTACCTCGCCGGCGCGTTGGCGGGCCTTACGGACGTGGATGCGATCACGCTGTCGATGGCGAACCTGGGCGCGGCCGACCCGGCCAGCGTGGGGCCCGCGGCCACGACCATCGTTATCGCCGCCGTCGCCAACACACTGGTCAAGGGAGGCATCGCGGCTT
>DATFWO010000010.1:0-24470 GCA_035259205.1 Burkholderiales bacterium
CCGCCACCCCCGCCGCCACAGCCGCCGCCGCCGGAATCGAACGAGGCCGAGCCGGAAGCGTCCGACTGCCCTCTGGGCCTGGGAAATATCTGCTCGACGAACGGAAACGCCGGCGCCGGCAGCGCATAAATCCCGAACACCGCGGCGAGCAGCACTGCTTCGTTCGTCACCCCGCCCGGGGTGAGGCGGCTCACCTGATTCTTGAGTCGTTGCAGCAGCGTCGCCAGGTTCGTGAGGGCCTGGTTGCCGGCCGGAGTGATGCGTCTGGAATAGATGCCGTACGCGATCCAGCAGGCGATACCGGTGAGAATGATGAGAAAAACGATATTGGCCCGGCCGTGCGACAGCGCCTGGAGGATCCGCGCGAACGCGATGCCGCCCAGCAGCAGGACTACGACGCGCAGGGCGTTGAGCCGCGCGCGCCGCTCTTCGTCCTTGAACAGCAGTCCCTTGCGCTGGAGATCCTTGTCGTACTCCACGCAGGCTGCGCGCACGGCCCGGTCCCCGAGCAACGCGCCGGGCAGCGTGGGCGACGCGCAATGGGTGACGATCGCGCGTTCGAGGGGAATGCGCAGGGCATCGGAGCGCGCCACGCCGGTCGCCTTGAGCATCAGACCGTCGTTGGCGAGCAGTCCGCGATCGACGAGATTCACGATCGAGAGCCGGATGGCCTCCTCTTCCCCGCCGCGCAGGCACGCGATCTTGTAGGGATCGGCCGCAAGCTCCTGGCTTCGCGTGCTGCGGGCCGGTGCCTGCCGGGGACTCGTGTAATACCAGTAGGCGACGAGCGCCACTGCCGAAAAGGCCGCGTAAAACGCGAGAAACTGCGGCCCGGTGAGGTTGAAGGGAAACATCGCGCCGTTCAGGACAGTTTCTCGGCGCGGGCGCGCAGCGCCTGGGCAAGTTCAATCAGGCCCAACGTAGTTCGCCGCCCTATCCCGGGAGGCAGCGCCGCCTCTTCACGCGCCTTGGAGAGATTCGCCAGCAGCTCACGCGAGTTGTCCGCGTCGATCTCCGCGACGAGCGTTTCGAGCGCGGCCTTCGGCGGCTGCGGCGGCCGGCCTTCCAGCGCGAGGATCAGCGCCGCCGCCGAGCGCAGGGGCGCGGCCGCGTCCGCGACCAATTTCGCCAACTGCTCCTCCCGCAGGCTGGCCAGCGCGTAGCGCTCGCGCGTGCGCAGGATGAAATTGAGCAGGATCTGCCTCAGCCGCACCAGCATCGCGTTGCGGGAGGGGGCGAGCTCGGTGAACGGGTCCTTTCCGGCGAGCACCTTGTGGCGGGCGCGGATGTCGGAAAACTTGACCGCGAACGCCTCGGTCGCGGCCGCAATCTCGCTCTCGAGCAGCAACATCGCCGACAAGCCGATTACCGCGTGCGCCACGCGCAACGGTTCGCCGAGCGCGTCCATGCGCGCGGGATCGAGGCGCGATAAAACGATGATGACGTTTACGTCCGAGGTTGCGCGCAGGCGCCCTTCCGCCGCCGAACCGAACAACACGATGGAAACGAGATCGGTTCCAAGGGCGGATTTCGCCGCAGCGACGAAATCCGCAAGCCCTTGCGCCACGTCCTTCGGTAAATCGAGATCGCTCATGTGCCTCCGCGCACGAACGAGCCGCGCCTCGACTGCAGGTCGAGCGTCCAGTCTATTCGTGCCCCGGACGGGCGGCAACCAGCCCCGCCCAGTCATTGCAGGAACGATGATGAACCACATCGGATTTACCTGGCATATGCGGTAGTGGCTATAATCGCCACGAACAAAAGCGCGGTCTTCCTCGGGTGCCTGCGCGCCGAAGGTGCGAATCCGAGGGCCGCAACGGCCGAACTGCGGCTCGCGCAGCTTGCCTGCCGCAACCTGCGAAGAGGGGTACATGCTTGAAAAGCTTGGCCGCCTGCTGTTCTCGTTCAGCGGGCGCATGCCGCGTTCCACCTTCTGGTGGACGGCGCTCCTCACGGCAATCGCTTTCGTAGCCTTGCTCGTTCTCCTGGAAAAGCTGTTCGGACGGCCAGCCTCGCTCGTCCTTTACCCGCCTTTCTTCTGGGTCATGGCTGCACTCGCCACCAGGCGGCTGCGCGACCGGGGCCGGCATCCGGCGTGGCTGCTCCTGCTGCTCGTCCCGATCGTCGGGCCGCTGTGGGCGCTCGCCGAGTTGGGACTGCGGCGGGGCACGCCCGGCGAGAATCGGTACGGTCAGGATCCGCTGGATCTCGGCGGCGACTATCTGACCGTCAAATAGTCGGCGGCTCGCCATGAACGCGCCACCCGAGATCATAGTGAACGACGTGACGCGCCTGAACCCGGTGCCCGTGCAGGCGGTGGTCACGCCCGTCACCGTAGAGGAGGTCGTCGATACCGTGCGCAACACGACCGGGCCGCTTTCGGTCGGCGGCGGGCATTTCAGCATGGGCGGGCAGACCGCGAGCCCGCGCAGCCTCCACCTCGACATGCGCAGGCTGAACAAGGTGATCGAGTTCTCACCGCTCGCCAAGACGATACGGGTGCAGAGCGGCGTGCGCTGGTGCGACGTCCAGAAATTCGTCGACCCGCACGGGCTTTCGGTGCGCATCATGCAGACTTACGCCAACTTCACCGTCGGCGGCTCGCTGAGCGTGAACGTGCACGGGCGCTACGTCGGGCTGGGACCGCTCATACTGTCCGTGCGCTCCATCCGGCTGGTCCTGATGAGCGGCGAGCTCGTCGATGCGGGTCCGCAGCTGAACGCGGACGTGTTCTACGGCGCCATCGGCGGCTACGGTGCCATCGGCATCATCGTCGAGGCTGAGCTCGAGCTTGCCGACAACAAGCGCGTGCAGCGCGCAGCGGTGAAGCTGCCGGCGAGGGACTATCCCGACTGGTTCCGCCGGCACGTGCGCGACTCGCCCAAGGCCGTGTTCCACAACGGTGATCTCTACGCCCCCCACTACACCACCGTGCGGGCCGTCACCTGGGTCGAGACCGACAGGCGGGTTACGGTGCCCTACCGCCTGCAGCCGCACCGCCGCGATTATCCGCTGGAGAAATACTTCCTCTGGGCCGTGTCGGAAACGCCGTTTGGCAAGTGGCGGCGGGAGTTCATCATCGACCCGGTCCTGTACCTGTCAACGCCCGTACATTGGCGCAACTACGAGGCCGGCTACGATGTGGCCGAGCTCGAACCGCCTTCGCGCGAGCATCGCACGTACGTCCTGCAGGAGTACTTCGTGCCGGTGGAGCACTTCGGGGAATTCGTGCCGAAGATGGCGGCGATTTTCCAGCGCCACCGGGTCAACGTCCTCAATGTCTCGATCCGCCACGCTATGCCCGACCGGGGATCGCTGCTCGCGTGGGCGCGGACCGAAACGTTCGCTTTCGTCGTGTACTACAAGCAGCGCACGCGCCAGAACGCCAGGGAGCGCGTGGCGGTGTGGACGCGCGAGCTGATAGACGCAGTGTTGAGCGTCGGCGGCTGCTACTACCTGCCGTACCAGGCGCACGCGACGCAGGACCAGTTCCACCGCGCCTACCCGCGGGCGCGGGAGCTCTTCGCGCTGAAGCAGCGCCTCGATCCCGGGTTCCGCCTGCGCAATGTGCTATGGGACCGGTACTACGCACCCCACCTCAAGCCGACGGAGACACCGCCCATGCCCAACACCGTCCTCGACTCGGAGTTTCACGCGGTGTACTCGGACGCGAAGCGCCACGACGACTTCTACCGTTTCCTTCAGAACATCTATCGCATCTATCCGGAGGACCGCTTCCACACGCTGATCAAGGAAGGCTGCGCAGCGCACGGCGACGACGAGGCCATCTACCGCCACGTTCAGCAGGGACTCCCCGCGATCAAGCCCCTGCTCGCGGACCTGACTTACGCCCTGCCTTCGCTCGCAAAGCAGAAAAAAGAGATGGCGCGTCAGACCCTCGAGCTGCTCGGCGAGCGGCGCGCCTTCGACGGCTATGTCGAGATCGGCACTACCGGGCGCTACCTCAGCGAGCTGCGCAAGCACCTCGCCCTGCGCGCACCGCTGGTGCTGGTGAACGACCTCGCCCCGACTTATTCGCCAGTGGACATCGTGGAGCGCGGGCAGCTCGCCAAGCTCGGCACTTTCGTGCCGCTGGTCGACTACGCGCCCATCTCCGCGACGGCGGTCCCCGACGCAAGCGTGGACCTCGTGACCTGCTACATCGGGTTGCACCACGTCGAGCCCGGCAAGCTGGAAGCATTCGTACGCTCGATCTGGCGCGTGCTGCGGCCAGGGGGGATATTCGTCTTGCGCGATCACGACGTCACCTCGCGCCAGATGGATAAGTTCGTCTGCCTCGCGCATACCGTGTTCAATGCCGGCCTGGGCGTGCCGTGGGAGGAGAACCGGAGGGAGCGGCGGCACTTCACCACCGTGGCGGAATGGTCGCGCCGGCTGCAGGCTGCCGGTTTCCGCGACATGGGCAAGCGCCTGCTGCAGCCGCACGATCCCACCGACAACGTGCTGCTGGGCTTCGTCAGGGAACGCGCCGCGTGACTGGGAAACGCGTCCTGTGCCGGGCGTCGGTCTGCAGTTTCCTCGCGCTCGCCTTCGGCACCCCGGTCCTTGCCGCTGGGCCGCCCCCCGTTACGCCCGAAAAGCACCGGCGTGGCGGCGATCAGACGTTCCTCACCTTCCCTGAATGGTATCTCGTGCACAGCCCTGCCGAGTACGCCGCCTACGTCAGGGACCACGCGCCGAGCCGGTTTCCGTTCATCGGTCACATCTGCCAGTTCTGGCAAAGCTACCGGGCCGTCTACGACGCGACGAGGAACGACTACCCGTTCAACGGGGAGTATCACACTATGATCATGGTGATCGGCGCGAGCACGACGGTCGAATATGCGCTGCGCTCCACCTACGAGACGCTGATCGGCAGGGTGACCGAGCTCACGCAGACTAACGGCATGACCGCCGAAGACCGGCTCGGCGCGCGCGTCGCGCAGGACTACGTGGACTTCATCCGCGTGCAACCGTGGTACGAGTACGACTTCCTGGGCAAGCTTAGGGAGCTCTGGCTGCAGACCGGCTGGTGGGGGCCGGATATGCTGCGCAAGTGGGAGCGCAAGTACGCGCTTACGACCGAGTACGGCATCAAGGCGATCTACGGCTGGCTCATCATGAGGGCGACCCGGGCGAGCTTCGAGGTACCGATACCGGAGACGGCCGTACTGGTGGACCGCCTGCCGGAAGGCGTAGCGAAGGACCTGCCCGAGCTCAAGGTGCTGGAGCGCCGGAGCGATGGCTCGGTCCTGATCACCGTTCCGCGCTATCAGGCGTTCTCCGACTACTCGTCCGCGCTTGCGAAGCGCGGCGTGACGTTCCAGGAAATAGCGGGCAATCGCTCGCTCATCATGGTGAGCGCGCTCGTGCCGCGGAACTGGCAGCCGGCGGATGCGGCGACGAAAATCCTTTTCACTCAGCCCATCATCACGCAGCCCGCCATAAAGCGGGTCGCGCTGGTGGTGCCGGTCGCCTCGCTCGCCGCCGCGCTTGTCGCCCTGGGCGGGCCCGGGATGCAACTCGAGCACGTGTACGACTACTAGGATCGGGATGAAACGCCTCGCGAAATGGGGTTGCTACGCAGTGGCCGCTGCGATCGTGCTGACAGCGGCTGTGCTCATACTGTTCAGCTGGCAGGCGCACCGGCGCGAAGTCATACCTGCGCGCGAAGCCGCCCCTGCTTCCGGTCGCTACGTCAACGCCGCCGACGTCGCTATCTTCGTACAGGAATCGGGACCCGCCGACGGGCCCGCGGTCCTGTTCGTGCATGGAACCGGCGCATGGAGCGAAACGTGGCGCGAGTCGATGTCTATCCTCGCCCGGGCGGGCTATCGCGCCATAGGGATCGATCTGCCCCCTTTCGGCTACTCGCAGCGACCGGCGCGACCTTCCTACGCCAAACAGGATCAGGGCCGGCGCATCGTAGGGGTACTCGACGCGCTCAAGATCACGCGCGTGATACTGGTAGGGCACTCATTCGGCGCAGGACCGACGGTTGAGGCGGCTCTCCTCGCGCCGCGGCAGGTTCGAGGCCTCGTGCTGGTGGACGCGGCGCTCGCAATACGCGCAGATGGCGGCGCGCCAGAACCGGTCTCACCACTGCTGAACGCACTCCTCGCCGTGGTGCCGTTGCGGAACGCGGTCGTTGCGACCTTCCTCACCAACCCGGGATTCACGCGCAAGCTCCTCCAGGGCTTCATAGACGACCCGGCCAGGGCCACCGACGAGCGGGTCGTTGTCTATCAGCGGCCGCTCGTCGTCGAAGGCACCACGCAGGCGGTAGGCGAGTGGTTACCCGCGCTGCTGGCGCCTGCGAGCGTTTCGGCTAGCGAGGATCCGGCTTCCTACAAGAGTTTGCGCATGCCGGTCTTCGCCATCTGGGGCGATCGTGACACGATCACCCCCCTGGAACAGGGGAAGCGGCTGGCGGGCATCACGCCCAAGGCTGAATTACTGGTGGTGAACGGGGTCGGCCATATCCCCCAGATCGAGGATCCGGCGCGATTCCAAGAGCTGCTGTTGGCTTGCGTCGGCAAGCTGAAATAGGGTTTATCGCTGCCAGCTTGCCGCTATCATCAGGCCTCCCTGTTCCACGCGCATCGGGCGCGTGAAATCAGTCCAGCGAAGCCCTGTTGCGGGCAACCGACGATTAGCGATGCGAAACCCGGCCATTTTGAGCGCTAGCGCGATTGATTGATGCCCGCGTCCTTGATCGTTCGCGCCCATTTCACGATCTCGGACTTCAGGTAGTCGGCGAATTGGCGGGGGGTCGATGTCGCCGACTCGAATCCCTGCGCTGTGAGCCGTTCGCCGACGCTCTTGTCCTTCAGCGCCGCTTCGACCTCCCGGTTGAGCGCGGAGATAACAGCTGGAGGTGTCCCGCGGGGCGCCAGCACGCCGTACCAGTTGGTCGCTTCGTACCCCGGCACGCCGGCTTCCGCTACCGTCGGCAAATCAGGCGCCGTGGGAGAGCGCCGCACGCTGGCGATGGCGAGCGCCCGCAGCTTGCTGCTGCGCACGTGCGAAAGAACGGAGCCCAGGGTCGCGATGAAGAGCTGCACCTCGCCCCCGAGCAGCGCGGTCAATGCCGGACCCGCGCCCTTGTACGGAATGTGAACCATGCGCGTGCCGGTCATTTTCTTGAAGAGCTCGGCGGCAAGGTGGTTGATGCCGCCGTCGCCGCCCGAGGCGTAGTTAACTTTGTCCGGGTTCGCTTTGGCGTACGCGACGAGCTCCCGGATGCTGCTCGCGGGAAACGAGGGATGCACCACGAACACGAGCGGCTGCGTAGCGACCATACCCACGGCGTCGAAATCCCGGACCGGGTCGTAGGGCAGGCTCTTGTAGAAGCCGGCGCTGATCGCGAACGAGCCGCTCGCGAGCAGCAGCGTGTAGCCATCGGGGGCCGACTTCGCGGCCAGCTCGGCGCCGAGCAGGCTCGCGGCCCCGCCCCGGTTGTCGACCACGAATTGCTGGCCCAGCGCCTCACCGAGCTTTTGCGCGAGGGTGCGGCCCAGTATGTCGGTGCCTCCCCCGGGCGGAAAGGGAATAATGAAACGCACGGGACGGGCCGGGTAGTCTGCTGCGAGTGCCGGGATGGCAAGCAGGAACGCCGCCAGCGCAAGGAGCATCGGGAGCGCGGAAGAGCGGGAGCGCGGGAGATCGAAAAAGCGGCAGCGCGGTTTCCCTTCGACACCGTAATGATATTCGCGCTGCGGGAAGCTCATCTCCTGGATTCCGTCGTCAGTCGGCGGCGGCGTCACGGCTCACCAATTTTCACGGTGACGCAGCGCGTGTCGCCCCACGTGGGCAGGAAAACGGTGTGGTTGCCGGCACCGCCCGCCACGATGAGCTGGATGTCTTGCGCACGGTCGGCGATCGGGATCTCGGTCACGCGGCGGCGGCCCGCGAAAAGGCGCGCTCTCCTGCCCCGGATGAGGTCTATGGTTTCGGGCTGCAGGAGGCGCAGCGGGATCTTCGTGCCGTCGTAAATGAGCTTCTTGAGTTTCTTCTTGGTGATACGTTCCCGGCCGAGTATGGCGGCCTGCTCCGGCCCCAGTACGAACAGCGGCTCTCCCCCCGAGTAGAGATTCTTGTATCCCTCGCGCGGCACGGCGTGAACTATCGTATCCACCACTTTGCGCGCGCTCGTGCGCGCGTAGTGGATGATGTCCTGGGTGCCCGTTACGCCGATGACCGAGACCGTGCTGTCGGTCGCCGCAAAACCGCGTTCGACGTGAAACGGCTCCCACGGGCTCTCCGCCTCGCTCTCGGCGATACAGAACGTGAACTTGCCCGGCTGCCCGTGCGCGGCCTTGTCGCCCTTTCCCGGTGTGCCGCCGCCGATGTTGTTGAGCACGAAGCGCAGCGCCCGGCCGATCGTCGCGTTGCTCCTCCACCCCTGCCCCAGGACGTTGTATCCGGAATTGAGTTCCAGCTCGCGCGCCAGGGGACCGTTCACGATGATGAGCGGGGTCACCGGATTGGTCGTTGCCTGCATGGGCAGCAGGTTGAATTCCGGGCTGCATACCGCCCGCACGGCCGCCAGCACGACGGCAAAATGACGCGGCTCGCAACCCGCCATCACCGCGTTGACCGCTATTTTCTCCACGGTCGCGAGGCCCATGCGCGGGGGAACGATGCCGACGAGCGTCTGGGCGGCAACCGGGACGGCGCCGAGGAACGCGTCCACCGCGTCTCGTCGAGGCGGAACCACCGGCAGGCCGTCGGTCCAGCCCTGCCGGTAGAAGTATTCGTTCACCTCCGGCCAGGAACCGGACAACTCCAGCACGCGCGGCGTCGCGCTGCGGACGAGCGGCTCAGCGGCGGGCTTCGGCGCCACGAGCTTGCCGACGATGTCGGCGTACGCCTTGCGCGCGCGCGACCTCACTTCCGCGGCCTTCAAACCGCCGAGCGGATGGGCGACGACGCTCACCGCGGCGCCGGGCGATCCCAGTGCGGCCGCAACCTCCTTGCCGAGCTCGAGAAAGGCGTCGGTAACGACGGTTACCGTACGCACGCCGCGCTTCTCGAGCTCGATGGAGTCATGGAAACTCCATGACGTGCACGAACCTCAATCGGCGACGGCGTTCACGACGTAGTCGCAGCGTTGGGCCAGCGTGTCGAGCTCGGGGCAGGGACCGGCGGAGCGCGGCTTGATGACCCTCACGGTCCGGTAGCCCTGCGCGTGCAGGTCCTTGCCGACCATCTGCAGAAAATGGGCTACGTTGGGCTTGCTGTTGTCGAGCAGCCCAACGACCGGCTTTTCGGACCCTTTGTCCTGGACCGGCGCGTTGCTTACGTGGTGATCCGCGGCATCCCCGACCGGAGTGAGTATTTCGTCGCGCATTGTCGTACCTCTCGCAGAAAACCGCCGATGAGCGCAGATGCATTCAACCAGCTTCGGCCCATTTTACCGGTTGCTGGTCAATCCGCGCGGATGCCGGTCGCCTTGATCAGTCTCTCCCACTTGGCCGAGTCGGATCCGATCACGGCGGCAAACTCCTCGGGTGACGTGCCCACGGTCTCCACGCCCGAACTAAGAAATCGCTCCTTGACCTCGTGCTCGCCGAGCGCGCGAACGATCTCCTGATTGAGCCGGCCGATGATTGCGGCTGGCGTCCTGGCCGGCGCGAATACGCCCAATATCTGTATCGCCTCGTAGCCGGGCACGCCCGAGGCCGCGACGGTCGGGATGCCGGGCGCGAGCGGGGTAGGCTGGGCGCTGGTCACCGCGAGCGCCCGCAACCGTCCAGACCTGACGTGCGGCATCACCGTGCCGCCAGTGCTGAAGGAGAGCTGCACGTGGCCGCCGACGAGATCGGCCATGCGGGTTGCCCCGGTCTTGTAGAAGATGCCGACGATATTGACGTGCGCCATGGACTTGAACAGCTCGGCCGCGAGGTGATCCTGCGAGCCGATCGCTCCGGCGGCGTAGTTCAGCTCGCCCGGGCGCGCCTTCACCAGCGCGATGAACTCCTTCATCGTCCTGACGGGCAGCGACGGGTGCACTACGACGAGACTGGGCTGCCGGTTGGTCTGCGAAATGGGGAGGAAATCGCGCGCGGCATCGTAAGGCATGTTGCCGCGCAGGAATGGCTGTATCCACAGCAGATTGCTGCTGACGAGCAGCGTATAGCCGTCGGGCGGAGACTTGGCCACGATTTCTCCCGGAATGACGCCGCTCGGCCGGTTGTCCACGATCACCTGCTGTCCCAGCGGGCCGGAAATCGCCTGCGCGATCACGCGCGAGGCGAAATCGCTGCTCCCGCCTACGCCCGCGGTGACGATGCGCACGGGCCGCGTCGGATAGTTCTGGCTGTACGCCACTGTCGCCGTCGCGAAGGCGAGAACAGCGAGCGGGCAGACGATGAGGCGCATCGATGTCAGGTCCGCGCGTGCGGTTGCGCAGCGGCCCGAGGACCTTCGCTACCCGGGCACATGGCGCTCATCAGTCGTGAGAGATCTGCGATGCGCCGCAGGTTCAACAATTCCTCCTCCACCACTGCTATGGCCTGCGGCGGCAGGCTGTAAGCCGCGCACTCCCGGAATTTCGCCAAGGTGCGCTCCCGTTGCAGGCCGAATGCCGGGTCGTTCGGGGCATGCTCGACCCCCGTCTCAAAACGTCGTCCGTCCTTGGTCAGAATTGCCACGTGCACGGCCCCGTCGGCGGGATCGCCGCGGTGGCGTACCCGTTCCATCATCGAGGCGAGGGCTGGCTCACGCAGGCGTTCGGCGGTGTAATCGGCGATACCCGGCCAGCCCTTGAGGGCGGCAAGCGCGACGTTGTACGCGATCGAGAACTTGCCTTCGACGCCGCTCGCCGGATCGAGACGAAGCGTCGGCACCGCTTCGAGCGCGACTTCGATCCCTTCTATGTCGTCCGCAATCAACGCGTGCCGGCGCATGAGGTCGATCACTCCCGCGGTCTGGCGATGCGTGGACCAGCCGCCCGGGTACCACTTGATGGCCAGGCCGCGGCTCAGCGCGAACGTTTCGCCGAGACCGGCGCATACGGTCTGCTCGGTATAGTCCCCCGCGCCCTTGAACGCGTGGAGAAAGCCGCCCACCCCGCCAAGAGCATCGCGGGCCGCGGTGAAGCCGCGCTGCGCCAGCACTGCCGCGACGACGCCGTTGCGCGCGGCCAGACCAGCGTGCAGCGGTTTGGTCATGGTGCCGAAGTTCCTGTTGATGCCGGAGGCTTCAGAAGCTGCGATGCCGAGGGCGTGGGCGGTCTCTACCCGCGTCAGCTTCAGGAGCTTCGCCGCCGTGCACGCCGCCGCGATCGTGCCGAAGGTGCCCGTCGGATGCCAGCCCAGGTACCAGCTCGTCTTGTCGATCGCGCCGAAGATATCGCACTCGCCGAGCCGGGTGCCGACCTCGAACCCCGCGACATAGGCGGCGAGCGCCTCCGTGCCGCTTGGCCGCGCGATGCCGGCGAGCGCGTAGATGACGGGCAGCAGCACGGCGGTCGGATGGCCGAAGCCGCCGGCGTCGTCGAAATCCAGCGCGTGGCACAGCGTGCCGCCCGCCCATGCCGCCTCCGGCGCGCTCGTCGCGATCCCCAGGCCGAGCACCCGGGCCTGCGGATTTCCGCCCGTAAGCTCGAGGTAGCCCGCCACGATCGCCCCGATATCGGTTGCGGCACCGGCGAGCGCGACACCCGTGCCGTCGAGCATGCCCCACTGCGCCCACTCGAGCGCAGCTTCCGGCACCGCAGCCGCCGTCAGGCCGACAGTAAAATCCGCGCACGCCGCTGTTACGCTCAAGTCCGGATCTCCATCGCCGTCGAACTAGGTTCTACATCGCGAGCCTCAGCCGGCTGGAAACCGGAACACGTTCGCCGGCTCATCGAAGCGATCGCGCGGCCGCCGCAGGCGCTGCACCATGTCGATGATGTAGGGCACGCCCTGGTCGAGTTCCGCGACCTGCGCCGCCGTCAACGCAAAGCCTGCTTGCTGCGCCATCATCCGGCCCAGTTCCAGCGTGTGCGGGTCTGCATTCGCCGGCGAGATAGCAAAGTTCTCGATCGCCAGGCGCGCCGGCTGCACATCAGGGACGAGCGCCGGCCGCCGGTCCCGCCAGTCCGTCGCTTGCTCGTATGCGTGGCCGACCCGGAGCACGGTTTCCTCCGCGAACGGCCGTCCGGCAATCTGCATGCCCAGCGGAAGCCCGCTGCGGCTGTAGCCGTTGCACACGGCCAGCGCCGGTCCACCGGTGATGCTGAACGGCCGCGTGATGTTCGGACGCTGCCAGTAGCCCAAAGTACGGTACGAGTCGAGCCTGGGCGCGGGCGCCGGACTCGCCGCCGTCACGAATACGTCGTGCCGCTCGTAGAGCGGCTGCATTTCCTGCAGCATTCTCGTGCGCTCGCGCTGCGCCTCGACGTAGTCGACCGCCTGGAAGACGCACGCCGCGAGGGTCGTGCCGCGAAAATCCGCGGAGTAGGCGTGAGCCCGCTCGCTCAAATCCGTGCGATGGATGCACATGAGCTCCGGCAGCGCGATCGTCTTGCTGACGTCGTAGTAATCCTTCAACGGGCGCATCCGCATGGTCTCGATTCGGGCGCCCAGGCCGGCGAGAACCGCGAGGGCCGCGTCCATCGCCTGGCGCACGTCATCGTCCGCCGGCAGGTCGTCCTCCCAGAAATGGCGGACGACTCCCACCCGCAAGCCGCGGATGTCGCGCGTCAGACCCGCTCGGTAATTCGGAACCGGATGGCGCGCGCTCGCGGGATCTTTCGGATCGTGGCCGGCGATCGCCTCAAGCAGGATGGCGCAGTCCTCGACGCCGCGCGTCAGCGGACCGCACGCGTCGAACGTGTACGAGCTCGGCATGACGCCGTAGCGGCTGACGAGGCCGTAGGTGGGCTTGAGCCCGGTAACTCCGCACAGCGACGCCGGGCCGCGTATCGACCCTCCGGTATCCGTTCCGAAAGCGCCGGGCAGGAACCCCGCCGCCACCGACGCCGCTGGGCCGCTGCTCGAGCCGCCCGTGAAATGCTCGAGGTGCCACGGATTGCGCGCCGGAGGCCAGGGTAGATCCGTGGCCGGTCCACCGTGCGCGAACTCGTAGGTCGCGAGCTTGCCGAGCAGCACGGCGCCGGCCCTGTAGAGTCTTGCGACGGCTGTGGCGTCCTCGCGCGGCACGTTGTCACGGCAGACCCGGGAGTGCGCGGAAGTGAGCACGCCGGCCGTGTTGTAGTTGTCCTTCACCCCGAACGGAATGCCGTGCATCGCCCCGCGGTAGCGCCCTGAGGCGATCTCCGACTCCGCCTCTTGCGCCTGCTTCAGCGCGAGCTCGGCCGTTACGGTGATGAAGGAATTGACCTGGGAGTCGTATGCGCCGATCCGTGCGAGCAGCGCTTCGGTCAGCTCGACCGGGGACAGGTCGCGCGCCGCTAGCAGCCGCGCCGACTCCGCGATGCCGAGATAAGCGAGTTCGGCCATGTCATTCGCCGGCTATTTCGCGAGCCCCAGCTCCGCCAGCACGGCGCTGAGCGAGGCGTACTCTCCATCCATCATCCTGCGGCTGTCCCGCGCGTTGAGGTACGTGTTCTCGACGGAATTCGCCTCGAGATACTGGCGCCACTCGGGCAACTGCGCCATGCGGCCGAACACGTCGTCCCAGTAACGGATCTGCTCCTCTTTCATCCCGCCGGGGCCGAACAGACCACGCCAGGTCGTGCTGATCGAGGCGATGCCGACTTCCTTCCAGGTCGGCACGGAAGCGAGCGCCCCGCGCAGCCGGTGCTCCGCCGAAACCGCGAGTATCCTGATCTTGCCCGCCTTGAGATGCTCCAGCAATACCGACCCCGAGGTGACGACCACGTCGATGTGCCCGCCGAGCAGCGCCGCCAGGGCGTCCGCGGAACCGTTCGTAACGATGACCTTCATGCTCTTCGCGTTGCCGCCGACGCTCTTCACCACCTGCGCTGCGGCGATGTGATTGTGATTGCCGAGGGCAGGCGCGAACGCCACGCTCACGCTCGCGGGATCCGCTTTGAATCGCGCGGCGAGGTCCTGCGCCGTTGCGATCGGCGACTCGGCGCGGACCACGAACATCACCGACTCGCTGCCTACCACCGCAAGCGGCGTGATATCGGTGTAGCTCAAGGCGCTGCGGCCCATGATGTGGGTCGCGAGCAGCCCGGAAGTCATGATCAGCAGGTAGTGGGCATCGCCTGGGTGCTGGGCGATGTAGGTAAGGCCGATGTTGTTCGCGCCGCCGGGCTTGTTCACCACCGCGCTCGACGCTTCGATCAGCTTTTTCTCGCGCAGCAGCCGCTGTATCGCTCGGGCAGTGGCGTCCGTGCCGGCGCCGGGCGAAGACGGCACGACGATCTCGATGTTCCTGTCGGGCTTCCAGCGCACTTCCGCGCCGTGCCCCGGGAGCGGCATGAGCGCAGCCGCGAGCACGGCGGCCCGCGTCAGCCCGGTGATCACGATGTGCGCTCCACCATCCGGATCCGCGACCTCACTCCGGAAACCGGAATACGCTGGCCGGCTCCTCGAAGCGGTCGCGCCGCCGCCTGATCCGCTGCACCATGGCAAAGGCATACGGCGCCGCGTGGCACAGCTCCTCGAAGTGAGCCTCGCTCAGAGCGAGGCCCGCGCGCGCCGCGAGCATCCGGGCGAGATCGCGCCCGGGCCCGTCGATCGCGGGCGCGGTATCGAAGCCGCTGTCGATCGCAACCGGTTTGGGCTTTTCCCCCGCGGCGAGTTGAGGTCGCCGCAGATGCCACGGGGTAGCCTGCTCGTAGGCGTGGGCGATGCGCAGTACCGTCGCGTCCTCGAAGGGCCGCCCCGCTATCTGCATGCCGAGCGGGAGGCCGCCGCGGCTGTAGCCGTTGCACAGCACCAGCGCGGGGCTGCCCGTCACGCTGAATGGCGTGGTGATGTTGGGCTTCTGCCAGTAGCTCATGATGCGGTAGCGGTCGAGCCGCGGCGCCGGTCCCGAGCCGGCTGTGGTGACGAAGGCGTCGTAGAGCGCATAGAGCGGCGCCATTTCCGCGAGCATCCGCGCGCGCTCGCGCTGCGCCTCGACGTAGTCCGTCGCCTGGATGAGGCACGCCGCCAGCGCCCCGCGGCTGCGGAAAGCGGAAGAGAAATCGCCCGGCCGCCGCTTCAGGTCTTCGAAATAGACTCCCATCAGCTCCGGCAGCCCGATGGTCTTCGCAACGTCGTAGTAATCCTTGGGCGCACGCATGCGTATCACTTCGAGCCGGGCGCCGAGGCCGGACAGGACGCCTAGCGCCGCCTCCATGGCGCTCCGCGTCTCATCGTCTGCGGGCACGTCCTCCTCCCAGAAGTGCCGCACGACCGCGATACGCAGCCCGCGTATGCCGGCGTTTAGCGCGGCACGGTAGTCCGCCGGCGGGCGATCCAAACTGGCCGGATCTTTCGGGTCGTGCGCCGCGATCGCCTGTAGCATGATCGCGCAATCCTCGACGCTGCGCGTCATCGGGCCGCAGGCATCGAACGTGTACGAGCTCGGCAACACGCCATGGCGGCTCACGAGACCGTAGGTCGGCCTCAGGCCGACGATGCCGCACAGTCCGGCCGGACCGCGGATCGATCCGCCGGTGTCCGTGCCCAGCGCGCCCGGCACGAATCCCGCGGCGACCGCCGCCCCCGGACCGCTGCTCGAGCCGCCGGTGAAATGATCGAGATTCCACGGATTGCGCGCGGGCGGCCACGGCAGGTCGAAAGCGGGACCGCCGTGCGCGAACTCGTGCGTGGCAAGCTTGCCGACGAGTACGGCTCCGGCCTCGTAAAGCCGCGCGACCGCAGTGGCATCGACGGCGGGAACGTTGTCGATGCAGATCTTCGAATGCCCGGAAGTGAGGATGCCGGCCGTGTTGTAGAGGTCCTTCAGGCCGAACGGGATGCCGTGCATGGGGCCGCGGTGGCGGCCGCGCGCGATTTCCGCCTCGGCGGCGCGCGCCTGGCCGAGCGCCAGCTCGGCCGTCACGGTGATGAAGGAGTTGACGCGCGGATCGAGCGCTTCGATGCGACTGAGCAGCGCCTCGGTCAGCTCGACCGGCGAGAGCTTGCGCGCCGCAATGAGCCGCGCCGCCTCGGCGATGGTGAGGAAATGCAGTTCGTTCGCCATTGCGCCAACACTCAGGTCAAAACAACAGCCGGCTTGAATGGATCTTTCAGCTATGCGCACAGCGAGTGCATTAATGGCCGGACACTCGCTGCGCCGGCAATGCCCTCCAGCGCTCGGCGCAGCGACTCCGCCCGCTGCGCCCCGAACTGGGGCGTTACGAGATCACCGAACTTCCGCCCGAGCTCCTGCCGCGTCATCGGGCGAAACCACACGTCTTCTTCCAGCCTCTTTCCACCGGTGGTCGTGACCGTGACGATCGCGTGACGGTTGTGCTCGGTGCCGGCCCAGTCGTCGCGCGGGACGAAGCGGATTTTCTTCTGCATCCGCGCGAGCTCGGCCGTGATCGTCATGCCGGCGGGATCGTGCAGACGGTAGAAATCGAGCTTGCGTTCGACGGCGGCCAGCGCCGAGACCACGTCGACGGCGATCGAGGGGTGGCGTGTCTTGGGCGCGGTATGCAGGCTGCGCCTGGGCATCTGGATCTCGATCGCAGCGATGTCCTCGCTCGCGACCACGTGCCGCTCGAGCAGACCGATCAAGCCCTGCGCGTAGGCCTGGTTGGGCGTGCCGACCGGATAGCGCTTGTACATCACGTCCATTATCGAGTAACTGCTGCCCAGGCCGTCGATCAGCTCCGCTCCGAGCTCCGGCTTCCCGAGATACGTGTCGAAAAAACCGAGCGGGCCGTCGAGTATGTCGAGCGGCACGTGGCTGCCCTGGCGCGCGAGCAGGGCGGCCGTGACGCCGTTGCGGTTTGCCGCCGCGCACTGAAAGGTCATGCCCATGTGGCCGGGATCTTTCGTCATGTTGTCGGGGCCTGCCGCCTGGTAGGCGGCGAGACCCAGCGCAGCCTGCAAGCCGCGGGCGTCGAGCCCGAGTACCAGGCCCGCCGCGATCGCGGAAGTAAGGTTGGCGATCACGGAGGTGGGATAGAACCGGCGCGTAATGTAATCGCGCTCGCGGTAGAAGATGGTCATCAACCGGCCGCCCACTTCGTAGGCCAGCGCGACCGCGCGCAAGACGTCCCGACCGCTCGAGTCCAGCCACTCGCCCACCGTGAGTGCCGTAGACACCGGACCCGGCGCGACGTGCCCGCCGGAGGAGGTCATATGAACGGCATCGGCCTCGCCGCCGCGCGCCATGCCGCCGTTCACCATCGCTGCATTGACGACGGAGCTTTTCGCGCGATAGCCGATGAGACTGCAATGCGGCTCACCGCCGATGCTTTCGACCAGGTCGACGATCGCCCTGACCTCGGGGAGACGCGAGCACGCTATCGCGCACGCAACCGTGTCGAATATGACCTCGACCGTCTTCTCGCGCACCTCGGGCGGCAGGTCCTCGTAATCCCGGCTGCTCAACCACTGGGCCAAGCGCTCGGTGACGCGTTCAGGCATGATTAGAGACCGGAAACTGGAGACTTGACACTGGTGGCGTAGAACTTCTACGCAGTGGTCGCAAAGGAAAATCCACGATCTTTGATCGCTGCTCTTTCGTCCCCAGTCTCCGGTCCCTGGTATTCAGCAGGCAGGCCGCGAGCGTATCGCGTCGGCGATCTTGCGTGGCAGCCGTTCGCCCTTGCCCTCGCCGTAGAACACGCCCTTCTCCACCATCACCTTGCCGCGCAATATGGTGGTTTCGGGCCAGCCCGCGATCTCGTGCCCTTCCCACGGCGTGTAATCGGCTTCGTGCAGATCCTCGACGCGCACCTTGCGCTTGATGCCAGGGTCGAATACGACGAGATCGGCGTCGGCGCCGGGAGCGATCACTCCTTTGCGCGGGTAGAGTCCCATTAGCCGCGCGGCGTTGGTCGAGACGTGGTCGACGAATTTCGCGAGCGAATAGCCGCGCTTCACGACCATCTCGGTATACATCACGGAGAGCCGCGGCTCGACGCCGGCGCTGCCGCCCGTCGTGTCGTCGATGCGCTTGCCCTGGACCTTGGTGCAGAGCGACGTGCAAATGCCATCCGTGGCGACCGTGCTGATTTCTCCGTCCACCGTGCCCCGCCACAGCGCCGCCTGGTCCGCCGCGGTCTTGAGCGAGGGATAGGTGTGATACATCTGGCCGTTGGGGCGCTTGTAGTCGTCCGCGTTGTAGAGCATGTACTGGTGCAAGGTCTCTCCGTATATCGGGTAGCCCCGAGCCCGGGACTCGCGGATCGCAGCAACGCCCGTGCCGGCGCTGACGTGCATCATGTAGAGCGCGGCGCCTTCGACGTTCTCCGCGAGGCGGATGATGTGCCGGAACGCGAGATCCTCTGAGAGCGCCGTGTGCACCTCGGCCATGTTCTCGAAGCCGGCGCGCCCTTCCGAGATAAGCTTCTCGTACATGTGCATGACGAGGTCGTCCTCCTCGGCGTGGATACACGCGAGCCCGCCGTGCCGCCCGGTCACCTTCAGCACCTCCCAGATGTCGCCGAAGCCGACCTTCCGGTCCCTGACGATGGGCCGGATGTTCGTCGTGAAGATCTTCACCGTCGGAAAACCGGCCTGCAGCGCTTCAGGCAGCTCGCTGATCGTGGCGGGCGGGACCTTCCCAAACAGCGTCACGTGGAATCCGTAGTCGCAGTGACACTTGCCGCGCCAGTCGCGGTCCCGCCGCGCGAGCGCCTCCTCCGCCGATTCGCCGGCATTCCACACGGCAAAGTCGATGAGCGTCGTCGTGCCGCCGTAGAGCGCCGCGCGGCTGACGACGTCCGGTCCCGCCGAAAGCTGCGGCGGGTTGCCGTCCTTGGGAGGCTGGATCGGCCAGTTGCAGTGGATGTGCGGATCGATACCGCCGGGAATCACGATCCGGTCGCGCGCATCGATCGTGCGGATCGCCTGAACGCCGCCTAGCGCCTCCGGAGCGGCCACCGCAACGATCTTCCCGGCGGCAATGCCTACGTCGGCAATGCCGGTGGCGTCCGGCCTCACGACGAGGCCGCCTCGTACGATCAGATCCAGCATCACTCGGCGCCGACGTCGTGCAGGAAGCGTGCGCGCTCGTTTGGGTCTGTGAGTTTTTCGGCGAGCAGGAGATGGAAGTGCCGGCGGCTGGTCGCTTGCGACGCCGCCTTCTTCGCCACGGTCTTTGCGATCGGGCCGAGATCGGCCGCGAGGCGCTTCGTTGCCTGCTCGATCACTTCGGCCGTGAGCCGCACGGTAACGCCGGTCACCGGCATCGGCTCCGGGCTGGTCCAGGAGGTCGTGCCGCCTTCCCGCGGCTGGACCCCTTTGAGCTTCTGCCGTCCGGCGAGGAACTCCGTTCGTTCTCCGGGTTCCGTCAGATTATCGGCCAGCAAGCGATACAGCCGGTCCACGTCACCCGTGCTGGTCGCCCCGCGCTTGACCATCACTTTGGCGACCGGTCCGACGAACCGCGCAAGCTGGTGCTCGATCTGCTTCAGAACCTCCGCGTCCCATCCCGGCGGCGGGACCGTCCTGGACACCGGCTGCGACGAATCCTGGAACGACGCGGAGGGGTGCGACGGCGCCGAGGGGAACGACGACGACGGGCTCGACAACGGTTGCGACGGATGCGACGGCTCCTGCTGCCCCGACGGACGGACGGTCTCGTTGATGATCGTCTCTTCGGAAACGACGGGGCTGACCGGAGCCGCGAAGGCGGCGAGCACCGCTTCGTGGAACGCGTGCGCGTTCTGGTAGCGATCCTCCGGCTTTTTGGCGAGCGCCTTCATCGCCACGCCGTCGAATTGGGTCGTACATCGTCCGGGATCGGCTTCGGATGGCAGAACCGGCTGGACGTGACAGATCTTGTAGGCGATCGACTCCGGGCTACCGGTGAACGGGCGCGCGCCCGTCAGCAACTGGTACATCACCACGCCGGCCGAGAAGATATCGGCGCGCCAGTCTACGGAAGGACCGCGATACTGCTCCGGCGCCATGTAGCCGGGCGTGCCCATGATCGTGCCGGTCTGAGTGAGGTTGGAGGAGTCGATGCGGGCGATGCCGAAGTCCGCGATCTTCAGCTTGCCGTTGTTCATGATGATGATGTTGGCCGGCTTGATGTCGCGGTGCCAGACGCCCTGCTCGTGGGCGTAGTGCAGGGCATCGAGCAGCTGCGCCATGACGCTGACCGCGTCGTGGCCGTCGAAGCGCGTGCCGCGGTTGAAGTACTCGCGCAGGCTGTTGCCTGGAACGTACTCCATCGCGAGGAAGACGAGATCGCCCACCTCGCCCCACTCGTAGACCCCGACGATGCCGGGGTGCGAGAGCCGTCCCGCCGCCTGCGCCTCGTTCCTGAAGCGCGCGAGCAGCGTAGTGGCCTGATCGTCGTCGATCAGCTCCTTGCGGATGGTCTTGAGCGCGACGGTGCGCCGGATGTGGGGGTCGAAGCCCTTGTAGACAACCCCCATCGCGCCCTTGCCCAGCACCTCCGAGATCGTGTACTTGCCGAGCTGGAGGGGTGGGCTCATCGATGGAGGTTTGGTCGCCATGTCCGGTCGCAGGTTGCGCGGCGCGCGTTACACATCGAGCATTTTCATGGCCTCGGCGAGGCTCTTCTTCATGCGGTTGAACGACTGCGCGAGCACACCGATCTCGTCGCGGCTCGTTACCCTGAAGTCCGCCGTCTCCATGTTGTCGCCCTGGCTCACCTGGTCGGCAAGCTTCGAGAGCTGCGTCACCGGCCGGATCACCATGTACCACAGCATCACGTTCAGCACAACGAAGATAAACGCGAACACCGCGGTCAGCGACACCATGAACGTCGCGAACGCCTTGTTGGCGCGGGCGATCGGCACGTCGGTCGGCACCGACACGATCTGCGCGCCGATGACCTCGTTCATCTTCCAGCCGAAGCCGTTGGCCGGGCCGTACCTCTCGACCAGGGTCTTCGGCGCCGCATCGATGGTCGAGTGGCAGGCGAGGCAGGCCTCGGCCTTGATCTGGATCGGCCGGGCAATGTAGAACGACTTGCCGTTCGGCGTATCGCGCTCACCGACCACTTCGGGGCTGTCCGCCCCGTTGCGGAACTGGTTGACGATATCCGCTTCCCAGTCGTTGGCGCGGTTGCGCGGGTTGGTCGGATTGAGCGTCGCCTCCTTGTAGGCGTACTCGGGAAACTTCTTGCGCAGGCCGTTGAACACCTCGGTTGCCGAGTACGCCGGCACCGACTGCGGCAGAAAGCTGTATTTCATCTGCGTCTGCAGCAGCGGCCCCACCTGGCTCGAGGTATAAGCGCGGTTGGCGAGCGCCGACTCCATGACCAGGCGTGCGATCTGCACGATTTCGTCGCGCGCGTTCTTCTGCAGGAGCTGGTGCGAGACGTAACCCGCCGCGGCGAGCCCGATCAGGAACACCAGGATGAACACCAGGTTGAATTTGACGATGAGCTTCATGGGACACTCCCTTGCGAAAAGTTATCCTCTACTGCGTGGCGCCGGGTTTCGCCGGCGCAGGTTCGCTGCGCGCGGTGGGTGTAGTGGGGGGTTCCTTGGGTTTGTACTTCTCGGGGAACAGGATCGGATCCCATTCCGGGTGAGACTTCAGGTTCGCGACCAGGCCCGAGCGGAACTCCGGATCGTGGATGCGCGGCCGGAACCGCGGGATCAGCGGGCGCCGGATCTCAGGCGGCGCCTTGAGCCACGTCTCGACCTCCGCGTAGGTCGCGTCGTCGCCGCGCTTCGGCTGGACTTCGCGATCCTTGTAGCGCGCAATGCGCGTAGGCAGCGGGTCGAGAAAAATCCTGGGGAGCGCGCCGATGAAGGCCTGGGACGGGCGCGGCGCTACCGCGCTCTTCTGGTCGGCTTTCCGCGTGTAGAACTCTCCGCTCTTCATGCGCAGTGGCGCTGGCGCTGGAGCGCCCTTCACGGTCGGCTCCGTGACTCGTGCCTCGCCGCTTTCGGTGAACACCGAACCCTCGCCCTTGGCCACGACCAGCACGACAATGCCTTCGACCGGCTGCAGCGTAAATACCGGAGTCATAAAGCGGTAGTTCGAGCCCTGCTTCACGCCGGCGAGCTTCAACTCGCCCTGCGTCACGTAGTAGTCGCCATTTGCAGACTTTTCGCGCGTGAGCATGCGCGTGCCCGCGCCCAGGGCGAGCGCAGCCCCGTCGGCAAACTCGATCTGCGCGAGGCCCTTGTCGCTCATCTCGATGATATCGCCGGCCTGCAATCGCACTCCTTCCGCCAACGCGTAACGCGTCACGCCGCGCACGATCGTGCCCGGACCCTCGAGCAGCGTCACGGTCGCACGCTGGTCCGCTGCAACAGCCACTAGAGGACAGGCGAGCAGCGCAAAAAGCCAGCGCCTACCGGCCTGTCGGAAATGGTGCTCCGACAAAGTCCAAAGCACAATCAGGTCTCCTCCCCTTATCCCGCCCCACCCGGGCGCCAAACATCAAGCCTCTTGCAAAATCAGGGGCTTCCGCAGGTTCGATACTAGGCGCCACTATGAAAGCCTGTCAATCAGTCAAGTGGCATAGGCTCGAGGGGCGGGCAGCCGGAGTTTGGCCTTATACTGGGCCGCCCTTCCCCCCCTCCCCGCCTATGCCGCCCACCCAATCTACCGGTACCGTCCTCTTTGTGGACATCAGCGGCAGCACACGCCTCTACGAAACCCTGGGCGACGAGCGGGCCCTGACCTGCGTGAGCCGGACCTTGAGGATGCTCGCAGCCGCCTGCACGGACTGCGGGGGGCGGGTGATCAGGACCACCGGCGATGGCGCCCTGTGCCTGTTCGAAACCGCCGACGCCGCGCTGCGCGCCGCCTACCTCATGCAGGAGCGGACCGACGAGCAGCAGGAACCCGGCGAGCCGGGCCTCGGCATCCACGTCGGCTGCCACTTCGGGTCCGTGCTCGAGAGCGCGGGCGATCTTTACGGCGACACGGTGAACCTCGCCGCGCGCGTCGCCGGCCTCGCCAAGGTCGGGCAGATCATCACCACCGCGGACACGGTCGTGAAGCTCTCCCCCCTGTTCACCGAGCTGGTGCGCAAGCTCGACCGGGTGCCGGTCAAGGGCAAGCAGGAGGAGGTGACGATCTTCGAGTTCCTCTGGCAGGACTCCGAAGAGCTCACCACGGCGTTCGGCACGCGGCCGGACTACCGGCGCACCGCACGCATCAGGCTCAAGTACGAGGGCCGCGAGTGGCGGTTCGAAGGACCGGGAGAGCTCACCTTCGGCCGCGACGGGGCCTGCGACATCGTCGTGGGCGACCGCAAGGCTTCGCGCCGGCATGCGCGCCTGGAGCGGCGGCGCGACAAGTTCGTGCTCGCCGACCACAGCTCCAACGGCACCTGGGTGCGCTTCACCGGAGAGCCCCAGGAGGTCGTGCTGCGGCGCGAAGAGCTGATGCTGCGCACCGAGGGTCTCATCGGCTTCGGGCACAGTCCGGTCGATGGTCAGGGCGCGCCGGTGGAATTTTCCAGCGAGTGAACGCGGGCTCCGAATGCCGCAGACCGTCAAACCAGGGCTCATGAGCCGCAGATGCGCAGATAAACGCGGATGAGTCTTACCCACGTTGCGATTTTCCGCGAACCGCCTATGGCGAATCACGGCAACAATTGAACTTGACCTTAAACTTCTGAATCTGCGTGCATCTGCGTCACTGCGGCTGATATTTTTTGACGTGGATTGCAGTTGACAATTTTTTCCGAAACGAGAGGATGAATCATGGCCACACAGAACAAGGTTGCAGTCATCACCGGCGCGGGGACCGGAATCGGCAAGGCGGTTGCTCTCGCGTTCCTGAAGGACGGCTGGAGCGTCGCGCTCGCGGGGCGCCGCGCGGACCTCCTCGACAAGGTCGTCGCCGAATCGGGCGCGGGCAAGCGCGCCCTGGCCGTTCCCACCGACGTCAGCAAGCCGGAGCCGGTGAAGGCTCTGTTCCAGAAGACCGTAGCGGCTTTCGGCCGCGTGGACATGGTGTTTAACAACGCCGGCGGCAACGCGCCCGGCGTGCTGTTCGAGGACCTCTCGCACGAGAAATGGCTGGAGGTCGTGGGCGTCAACCTGAACGGCATGTTCTTCTGCGCGCAGGAAGCGTTCAAGATCATGAAGGACCAGAATCCGCGCGGCGGGCGCATCATCAACAACGGCTCGATCTCGGCGCACGCGCCGCGGCCCGACTCAGCGCCCTACACCGCCACCAAGCACGCCGCCACGGGTCTCACCAAGACCATATCCCTCGACGGCCGCAAGTACGACATCGCGTGCAGCCAGATCGACATCGGCAACGCCGTGACGCCGCTGACGGAGCGCATGGCGCAGGGCGTGCGCCAGGCCAACGGCACGATCTCGCCCGAGCCGCGGATGCCGGTGGAGTACTGCGGGCAGGCCGTGCTCTTCGTGGCCAACCTGCCCCTCGACGTGAACGTCCAGTTCATGACGATCATGGCGACGAAGA
>DATFWO010000011.1:0-38074 GCA_035259205.1 Burkholderiales bacterium
CGCTCTCAACCGACGCGGTGGTTAGCTTCGCGAAGATACCGCGACAGATCGTCCTTGATCTCCGCCAAAGGTACTTTCTTCCCTTCGCCAGCACCTCGACCCGGTCCTCTGTCACAGCCTGGAACACCCGCACGTCGCCGACCCGAAGGCGATACGAGGCATCTCAGCCGCGAGCGGCAAACTCGACGTTCAATGCACCACAATGTTTCCGCCGCTCGTCGGCCGCAGCGGCCCGGTAGCCAGCCATTTCTCGCGAAGCAGCTCGGGCGCCTTTCGGTTCGGAAAGATCACTCGATCGCCAGACAGCGCGGCATGGCAAGGCGTCTCCGCCAGACGATCCTCGATGACCGTAAGGGCGCGGGCAGTCCACCGCCCCGGCTCAAGGTAGTATGGAACGGCCTTGGCGAAGTCGACCATGATACCCAGCACCGACCGATCGACCGTCGGCGCGACCGCGACCCCGTGCATCGCGCGTCGCTCGGCCGCGATGGCGCGATTCTCGATGCCGCACCGTCGAAGCCGCGATTCGACCAATGCCCCCAGCCGGTCCGGCAGCCCCCGAACATCGCGTGCCGGCAGCAGCATAGGGAGGAGCGAAGCTGAACTCACCACGAGAAGAAGCGGCTGGCGATCAATGACGATTCGGTTGACATACCAGTCACCAAGTGCGGTGTCGCTTCGAGCAGAGACAGCCGCCGTGGGAAGGAGCGAGCGGAGCTTTCGTGTTGGCCGGAGTATCACCATTGCCGGTCAATGCGTGCTTACGCCACTGGCTCACGTTTGATGAACAGCACCCAGGCGAAACCGACGACCAGTGCAGACTCCACCGCAACGGGCCACCATGCGTTCAGTCCCAGCGCCAGGGCGCCGTAAAGGCTGAGGGCGTCTGTGAGCACCCAGCAAACAAGTGAGCCAACCAGGATCGCGCGTAGCGCTTGAGTATGTGACGCATTGCGCGCCAGCCACGAGATCATCATGAGTCCCAGCATGAATGCCCCGTAACGGCGACCCATGTATTGGTCGGTGTCCGGAACGATGGCCCAATACTTATAGAACACCCCGGGCACGA
This sequence comes from Burkholderiales bacterium, assembly GCA_035259205.1. Classification (GTDB taxonomy): domain Bacteria; phylum Pseudomonadota; class Gammaproteobacteria; order Burkholderiales; family SG8-41; genus SG8-41. The sequence continues at coordinate 1,070 of DATFWO010000011.1, forward strand.
TCAGCCACCCCGAGCCGAAAATGCCAAAGGCCGCTGCGCTGGCGGTCAATACGTGCTTGCTGTTCATGGTCCTCCCAACTAAGGCTGTGAAGCGTGGACCCGGCGTTGCTCTTGTCCGCGTTTCGGGTCATGTATTCGCGAAACCAACGGCTCCTGACGACGAGAAAGCAAAGCGATAGAGACAGCGGTGCCAGGACCACCCAACGTTCGCGGCCACCGGGCCGACGAGATGAAGGATGCCACAAGGAGCGCTGCGTCAGAGGCTCCGGGTGGGCCGCACTGTTAGGTGCCATTGCGCAAAGCAACCAAGGCGACTCCAACAGCGAGCAGCAGGCAAAGCGGTGAATAGAGAACGGTGTCAAGCCTCGCAAACTCGCTACCACGCACGCGCTTAAAGAACCCAACGTACCTGAACTCTCCGATCGCACGCCCAAGCAGACCCAAGGCGAGAGCGTACGATAACCACGACAGCGCCGTCGAAGGCAGACCTACGGAGAGGATGCCAGCCGTGCTCGCTACCAGGCCTGCAAAGAGAAGCAGGACCACACCAACCGCCGCCGTGGCCTTGCGAGATGGAATAAACAGCGGACGCCCGTCACGGCTAGGCACAGCTACGGACACCCAGGAAACGGGACGAAGTGCCATAACGAAGTGCCAGAGCGCAATCACGACGAAAGCAAAGCACACAAGCGTCGCAAGCGACGTGTTCATGGCGCCTAACGAGTCCGCGTGAAGTGCGCGACAGCGTCACTTTCGACGCGGGGGTTAGGGGTCGAACTCATTCGCACCCAGCATGCGCAGGTAGGCCGTGAATGGTCTGCCATGCAATCAACACTGGTATAGGCATCGGCAAGGCAACGGAAAACCACCAACCCATTCGATAGGCGATTGCACGGTACGTGCCAATGTACACGTTTGGAATGAGTGCTTCCAGGACAGGCCCCAGGTAATAGCACAAGTTCGCGGCACCCAATGCAAGAATCCCGGCGACTGATTGCACCAGTAGCGCAAAACCCGACAATTCCGCGCAACGATTTGGATCAGGGAACGCTACGATGAGGCACAGAGATATCGCCGCAGCTGCACACATCGAGATCAGCAGCGCCATGTTGTAGCGTGCGCGTCGGGAATCCCACCAACTGAGTGCAGACGCTTCTGTGACTACCGAAGGCGCCATCCCTTCGACCCCTAACATGAAATAGAAACCCTAAAAGGCGAATGCAATTCGGCCTTTTTCAACTGGCCGTGAATTCAAGGCGTTGAAGGACAGTATCGGCAGGCGGCGATTGTCAGCGCCTGTAGAGCTACTCCGCGCCGTTCCACGGCGCGAGCGCAGCGGCGTTGCGTCCCGCGATGCGTCCGGTCACGAAGCACTCGGAGATGTTCCCGCCGGACAAGTACAGGTGACCGAACGAGCTGCCCAATTCGCCGGCGGCATAGAGCCGGGGGATAGGCTGCCCATAGACGTCGATGATCCTGCTCTGCGCGTCGTGCACCGGGCCGCCCTGGGTGTTGGAGACCGTCGCCCACACCGGCGCGCCGTAGAAAGGCGGAGTCCGTATCGGTCTCATGGTGCCGCCGGGGCGGCCGAAATCCTCGTCTGCGCCGCGGGCGCACTGGTCGTTCCAGCGCCCGATGGCGCCGACCATGGCTTCCGGATCCAGTCCGAGGTCCAGGGAAAGGCCTTCCAGGGTGTCGGCACGCTTGAGTATGCCGAGCCCGACCTCCTTCAGGTTGTCCTCGCTCCAGTCGTAGCGCACGCCTCGGTCGTTGGAAGTGGCCTTGCCGAGCGGGTACATCCTGCGCCCTTCCTCGTCGCACACCATGAACGCGGGGTTGCGGGGAAAGCGCTGGCGCACAGGATCGTAATGCTGCATGGGGCGCACCGCGGTGTCCTGGGTGTAGGGCTGGTACTCGGACATGAAGCGCCCCCCATCCTGGTCGAGCAGTATCCACGCCATCTTCAGCCGCGCCTTCGCCTCCTCGCCGGGGAACCAGTCGGGAAAACGCTTGAGCCGAATCGCGTAGGGATACGCGGGATCGCTGTGCCGGAATCCGTACGCGCCGTGGATGTGCCACATGTGCCACAACGCAGCGCCGAGATCCTGCGCCATGCGAATGCCATCGCCGCTGTTGGTGCGCGCCGCCGCGTTGAGCACGGGCTTGCCTTCGAGGAACTGCGCTTTCATTTCGGCGCTGCCCTCGAAACCGCCGCACGCGAGCACCACGCCCCGTCGCGCTGCTATCGTTCGTTGAGCGCCGTTCGTAGCGGCAGTCACTCCTCGCACTTCGCGCGTATGCGGGTCGGCGACGAGCCGCAGCGCGGGCGTGGCGAGCCGGATTTCCACGCCGCGCGCAACCAGGCTGTCGTGGATGATCTTGAAGAGCCTGGGACCGCCCGGCGCGCCGTTGGCCCACGGATACTCGGTCGCCGCATCGAATCCCGGGACGTCCGCCACCGTCGTGTGGTAGAAAGCGCCGGTCCCGGGAAAGGGGTAATTGGCGCTGACTCGCCGGCGGTAAGGGTCGTCCCCGCCCCTGGCGCTCTCCTCGACTGAGGTGCTGATCGTGGCGCGGTTGACTTGGGCGAGCTCGCGCACGAAGGCTTCGACCTCGCACATGCCGCGGGCGAGCGCCTGCAGCACGTCGTCGGGCGTGCGCCCGTCGTTGGTGGCCTTGAGGTAGGAGAACGCCTCGTCGGCATCGCGGGCGCTCCTGACCGCCCCGTAGGAACAGATCGAGAGCCCGCCGGGCACCTCGGATTTTTCGATGAGCAAGGTCCGCGCGCCCGCGTCGGCAGCGGCGATCGCCGCGATACCGCCGCCAAGACCGAAGCCCGCGACGACGACGTCGAAGGTCTCGTCGAACAGTTTCATGGCCGGGGCGCGACGACTGTAGCTTGGCGGATGACGTGGCAGCAGCCGCTCATCGATCGCCTCCCGCGCGCGCCGCAGCGACCAGGGCTTGCAGCTCCGCCACGGCAGCTTCAAGCGCCTGCACGCGGACTTTGAGGGCGGCGAGCTCGCCCGCTTCATCGCTGCGGGAGGGTGGAGGTAGCGTTTCCGGCTCGAGTGCCGGGGCGCCGCACAGGAGGTGCGCCCAGCGGTTCTCCCGGGCGCCGGGCTGGCGTGTCAGCTCCACGACGAGGGCGCCTGTCGCCCGGCCTGCAACCTCATGCAGGAAACCTTCCACCGCGGAGATATCGGCGAACTTGTGCAGCCGGTCGCAGTTGATGCGAAGCTCGCCGGCGGTCTGCGGTCCCCGCAGCATCAGCACTGCGAGCAGCGCGGTCGACTGGGGCGGCACCTGCAGCACCCGCTCCATGTTGTGGGCGTAGCGAAGCGCCCGTCCGCCGCTCGACTCGATCGCCAGGGTCATGCTCCGGAGCGTATCCAGGGCCTGTTGAGCCTGCGCGTCGCTCACCTCCATCACCGGGTCGCGGCTCGTCTTTTGGTTGCAGCCGGCGACGAGAGCGTTGAGCGTCAAGGGATAGGTGTCCGGGACCGTGCGCTGCTTTTCAGCAAGCACGCCCAGCACGCGCGCTTCGACGGGAGTAAGGCGAGGAATGGAAGCGTCGGGCATGAAACTGCGTTTATCTGCGGCTCAATAAGTTCTTGCTATCGCCTCTAGGCACTGCCCAGCTTGCGAGTGATGACGACCGGCGGCGCATGCCAGATATCCTCGCAGTACTCGACGATAGCGCGATCGGACGAGAACCAGCCGACGCGCGCGACGTTGAGTATGGACATCTGCGTCCAGCGCTCGGTATCGTCGTAGACGCGTCCCACCTCGTCCTGGCAGTCCACATAAGCCTGGTAGTCGGCGAGCACCAGGTACTCGTCGTGATGGAGCAGGGCATCGACCAGCGGGCGGAACAGCGCCCGGTCCCCGCCGGAGAAATGGCCGGAGGCGATCAGGTCAATCGCGGCCCGCAGCTCGGAGTTGCTCTCGTAGAACGTGGCCGGCCGGTAGCCGCGCGTCTTTGCGGCCTGCACTTCCTCGGTGGTGAGCCCGAACACGAAGAAGTTCTCCGGTCCCACCTCGTCGCGGATCTCGATGTTGGCGCCGTCGAGCGTGCCGATCGTGAGCGCACCGTTCATGGCAAACTTCATGTTGCCGGTGCCGGAGGCCTCCTTGCCCGCGAGCGAGATCTGCTCGGAGAGGTCCGCCGCGGGATAGATCAGCTGGGAGCTCTTCACGCAGAAGTTCGGAATGAACGCCACTCTCATGCGCGCGTTCACGTCGGGGTCGCGATTGACCACGGCGGCGATCGAGTTCGCGAGCTTGATCATGAGCTTGGCCATGGCGTAGCCGGGCGCGGCTTTGCCGCTGAACAGGAACGCGCGCGCCGGCGCGCCGCCGGCCCGGCTCGCTTTCAGGCGAAGGTAGCGCGTGACGATGTGCAGCAGCGCGAGATGCTGGCGCTTGTACTCGTGGATGCGCTTCGCGAGCACGTCGAACATCCAGTCGGGCTCCAATTCCACCCCCGACGCGGTGCGTACGTAGTCCGCGAGGCGCGCCTTGTTGGCGCGCTTCACTTCCCGCCAGCGCCGGCGGAACTCGCCATCGCCGGCGAGGGGCTCGAGGTGGCGCAGGTCCTCCATGCGCGTGATCCAGCCGTCGCCGATGCGCGCCGAGACGAGGGCGCTCAGGGCCGGATTGGCGAGCCGCATGAAACGCCTCGGGGTCACGCCGTTGGTCTTGTTGCTGAACCGCTCCGGCCACAGCTCGTAAAAGTCGCGCAGCACGCTGCGCTTGAGCAGCTCGGAGTGCAGCTTGGCCACGCCGTTGACCGAGTGCGAGCCGACGCAGGCCAGGTTCGCCATGCGCACGCGCTTCTCGCCGGCTTCGTCGATCAGCGACAGCCGGGCCACCCGCGCATCGTCGCCGGGGTAGCGGATGCGGACTTCGTCCAGGAACCGCCGGTTGATCTCGTAGATGATCTCGAGGTGGCGGGGCAGCAGCGCGCGAAACAGCGGTAGCGGCCAGGTCTCCAGAGCTTCCGGCAGCAGCGTATGGTTGGTATAGCCGAAGATCCGCTGCGTGATGTTCCACGCCCGCTCCCAGTCCAGCAGCCGCTCGTCCACCAGAAGGCGCATCAGCTCCGCTACCGCGAGGGAAGGGTGGGTGTCGTTAAGCTGAATCATGTAGCGCTCGTGCAGGTCATCCATGGTCTTGCCGGGAGCCTGGAGATGGATGCGGATCATGTCCCGCAGCGAGCACGACACGAAGAAATACTGCTGGGCGAGCCGCAGCGTTCTGCCGGCTGCCGGCTCGTCGTTGGGGTAGAGCACCTTGGAAATCGTCTCCGAACGGATTTTCTCATTCACCGCGCCGTAGTAGTCCCCCGTGTTGAAAGCCTGGAAGTCGAACGACTCCGCCGCCTGCGCGGTCCACAGGCGGAGGAGGTTCGCGCTGTCCACGCGATAGCCGAGGATGGGCGTGTCGTAGGCGACGCCGCACAAGACGCGCTCGGGTACCCAGCGCACGCGATAGCGTCCTTGGTCGTCGGTGTAGTGCTCGGTGCGCCCGCCGAGGTGCACGTCGAAGGCAATTTCGGGGCGCGGTATCTCCCACGGATTGCCGAGCATCAGCCATTTATCGGAGCGCTCCACCTGCCAGCCGTCGCGGATCCCCTGCTCGAAGATGCCGAACTCGTAGCGTATGCCGTAGCCGATGGCGGGAATCTGCATGGTCGCGAGCGACTCCATGTAGCACGCCGCCAGGCGCCCGAGCCCGCCGCTCCCCAGGCCCGGCTCGGGCTCCAGCTCGAGGAGCCGGTCGAGGTCCTGCCCCAGCTCGCGCATCGCTGCGCGGGCGTCGTCGGTGATCCCCAGATTGAGCAGGTTGGCGGCGAGGTGGGGACCGAGCATGAATTCCGCGGACAGGTAACAGACGGTGCGCGCGATGGTCTCCTTGAAGGTCTGGGCGCTGCGCACCCAGCGTTCGAGCAGTCGGTCGCGCACCGTGTAGGACAGCGCCTGGTAGTAGTCGTTGGGGCTGGCGACGCTCGGAAAGCGCGCCTGGATGTAGAAGAGATTATCGAGAAAGTCGCGCTTGATCGCCTCGATGCCGAGGCCGGTCCTGACGGTGTCAGGCGCCGCTGCAGTCGTGCCGTCTCCACGTGCGCTTGTCATGGCTGTACGACTCCCTTCCCAAACACGCTGCGCTGCGCGGCAGCCCCGCGGTGAATCCGCCCGCGGCTCCTCCGTTCAGTAACCGTGGCGAGGATCGACCCGGCTCTGCAGCCGCTTCCCCTTCAGGAACCGTGCCAGGTTTCCGAACCACAGATCGAGCGTGATCTCATTGTAGCGCTCGCTGTCGTCGCAGGAGACGTGGGGCGTGATGATGAGATTCGGCACCGCCCATAACGGGGATTCCGCGGGCAGCGGTTCAGGCTCGACCACGTCGAGGACGGCGCCGGCGAGCTCGCTGCGCTCGAGCTTGGCGGAAAGCGCTGCGTAGTCTACGACCGCCGCGCGGGCGATGTTGATCACTCCCGCGCCGGGCTTCAGCAGGTCGAGCCGCGCGCCGTCGAGCAGGTGGCGCGTTTCCGGCGTGAGCGGCGTCGCCATGACGACGTAGTCGGCCGTAGGCAGGAGGGCATCGAGCCTGGTAACGCTGTGGATTTTGTCCGCCTCGCGTATCTTCGCGCCGGTCCGGCTCACGCCGATCACTTTCAGCCCGAGCTGTCTTGCGGCGCGCGCCGCGGCCCGCCCCAAGTCGCCCAAACCGACGATGAGCGCGGTCTTCCCCGCGATGTTAGGTGAATGAAGCTGCTCCCAACGGCGCGCATGCTGGTTCGCGATGATTTCGGGCATGCGGATGTTGAGCAGGACGTAGGCCATGCGCATGTACTGCTCGGCCTTTACGCCGTGGGCACCGCGGTTGTTGGTGAACGCGACTCGAGGCGGCAGCCAGTCGAGCGGCAGCTGGAGATCGACGCCGGCGGAGGTGGAATGAATCCACCTCAGTCTGGGCGCGCGTTCGGACAGCCGCTCGCGATGTTCCGGGACTCCAATGACGATCACCGCTTCCGCGAGCGCGTGCTCCAGGATCTCGCCGTCCCAGCCGATGCTCGCTTCGAGCCGCTTTGCCAGCGCGGGGTGCCGGGCGCAGGCCGCCTGCCATTGTTCGGGAGTGATCTGGAACAGGGCGGCCTTGACGTGCGTGTTCTCGATGTGAACACGCAATTTTCCGGAACGAGTCACTCCTTAAGTCCGGCAGGCGGTTTGGCGGCAAAGGCGGATTGGCGCAGACAGAGCCGCCCGCGCGGATCCTGCCAGAGCTTTCCTTCGGCATGCAAGCGGCCAATGGCGCGAGCGACGGCTGTGAATTCGTAGCCGCCGAACTGCTCCGCGACCTCCTGGTAGTACTTGGGCGTGGCTTCGATCGCCCGCACGATCTCGCCGGCGAGACGCGCGACGAGGGCCTCGTCATGGCCGGCCGTCTGCGGCTGGCGATCCGCCTTGCCCTTGACGTAATCGCCGACCTTCGCGCGGTCGGCGTACGCGTATGCGATGCGCTCGAAGCGCTCGCGCGGTATGCCCTCGCCGATCGTCGCGTCGATGCCGACCTTGGCCCCGGTCGGCACCACGCCCGGGAGCGTCACTGCGAGACTGGGGTCGAGCGGCTTGGCGCGAGCCCCTGGGATGACGATCACGTCGCGGTCGCCCTGCACGCGGGTCGCGATCGCCCACTCGACGTCGGTGGGATTGAACACGTCGATGTCCTCGTCCACTACGACGACGTGCTTGAGATCCATCACTGAGAGCGCTGCGAGCAGCGCGTTCTTGCCTTCGCCCGCCTGCTTGCGGATCGAGATCACGGCGTGCCAGAAAGCGCAGCCGCCCAGGGTCACGTTGATGTCCTTGACCTGCACGCCGGCCGTCTTCAGCGCGCGCCGGATTGCCGCGTAGCGAGTCGGCGCGGCAAGCCACGTGTTCTCCCACGGCATGTGCAGCGCGTAGTAAACGGCGTCCCTGCGCATGGAAACCGCGTTCACCTTCACGACCGGGTTCCAATGCAGACCGCCCATCAGCCGCGTGAACTCGCCGAAGCGGCCCTCCGGCTGCGTCCATCCGGTCGGCAGGATCTCCGCCTCGAGCACGATTTCCGCGTCGGCAATGCAGGGGAGATCGATCGTCTCGCATTGCGCGAGCTCGACCGGCGCGCCGCGGATGCCGCCGGCGACCGCCATCTCGTCCACGCCCAGCGGGGCGCGGAACCCCGACCCCATGATCTCGAACGGATGGGTCCCGATGGAAATCGAGATCGGGCAGGGACGGCCTGCCTCATAGGCACGCTGGGCAAAGAGGCGCATGTTGTTCGGCGTGACGATGTCGATGCCCGTCAAGTTCCGCTCCTTCACCATGAAGCGGTAGATGCCCGAGTTGATGCCGTGCTCAGGGTCGCGCGCGATCGTGACGCCCGCCGTAATCATCGGGCCGCCGTCGTAGATGGACGACATCGGGACGGGCAGCCGGAACAAATCCACCTCGGCGCCCGTCTTGACGACCTGCTTGTGCGCCGCCGTCTCGACGTACTTCGGCGGGATCGGGTGATCGATGCCGCGCTGCAGCTTTTCCTCGATCTCCGAATAGCTCGCGCAGCCCAGGGACATGATCGCCCGCTCCTGCGAGCGGATGATCCCCGACACGACCGGCATGTCATAGCCGATGACGTCGTGAAAGAGCAGCGCCGTCTGCGACTGGTCGACGAGGGTTGCGATGTGGCGGATGTCCACCGGCTGCCGGATGTCCACGAGCTCCCGTGCGGCCCGCAACCGCTCCAGGAACTCCCGGAACGTCTCGTGCTTTGCGTCGAGCCGCTCCATCTTCATTGTGATTTGCCTTCATCCGAGGGGATCGCGCCCTTGATTCCCTGCCAGCGCTTGATGCGATTGTGCTCGACGCCGAAGAGATCGAGCACCCGGCCCACGCTGTGGTTCACGAGGTCGTCCACGGTCTTGGCGTGGCTGTAGAAGGCCGGCACGGGCGGAAACACGATGCCGCCCATCTCCGTTACCTGGGCCATGTTGCGCAGGTGCGCAAGGTTGAGGGGCGCCTCGCGCACGATCAGCACCAGCCGCCGCCGCTCCTTGAGTATCACGTCGGCAGCGCGCGAGACGAGATTGTCCGAGAAGCCGAGCGCGACGGCGGCCAGCGTCTTCATCGAGCACGGCGCGATCACCATGCCGTGAGTGACGAAGGAGCCGCTCGAGATGGAGGCGCCCACGTCGCGCACGTTGTGCACCACGTCGGCCAGCTTCGCGAGGTCCTTGCGCGTCAACTTGTGGTCGTACCAGGCGTTGAGCGCTCCGGCGTCGGAGACGACGAGGTGAGTCTCCCATCCGCCGATCGCGCGCAGCATCTCGAGGATGCGCACGCCGTAGATCGAGCCCGTGGCGCCGGTCATCGCCACGATCAGCCGCTTCTTTCGGGCTCCGGAGCTTCTTCTTGAGGATGGCATATTCAGTCCGGCCCCTATGCTATCAAGGAGAAAGGGCGGCTGGCCAACAGCGCGACAGGCAGGCGTGCCGCAGTACCTGACCGGTCACACCTCACCAGTCACGAATCACCGGTGTGACGTCCCATCAGTCACTTGGGCGGAGCGGTAAAGTAGGTTCCCCGCCCGCTCGCCACCAGCTCCCCGTCCTTGTCGTAGAGCAGGGCTTCCGCCGTCGAGTACTGACTGCCCATCCGCACGACGCGCGCCTTTGCGGTCAGGTCGCCAGGCATCGCCGCCTTGTGATAATCGACGCGGATGTCTATCGTCGGCACCGGCCGGCCGAGCTGCGCGGCGATCGCGTAGTCGGCGGCGACGTCGATGATCGCGCCGAGGATGCCGCCATGGGTGTAGCGGCGATCGGGATTCACCACCCACTCCTCGCGCCACGCGGCTTTCACCTCGATGCCGTCCGCGTCGGCCTTCAGCACCGTGAAATCGAGCCACCGGTTGAACGGTCCGCGGGTGATGAGCTTCTGCAGCTCTTCGATCGTCAGCTTTGCTTCGCTCATTCAACACTCTTTACCGTTCACTGTTCACCAGGCTCTCGGCGACCCACTGCCGCAGTTTTTCCCGATCGATCTTGTTGGTGCCGGAGAGAGGAAGCTCTTCGAGGAAGAACACCCGCCGCGGATGCTGGTAGGCGGGGCCGTTCGCGAGCGCATACTGCTTGAGGTCTTCCCCGGTCAGCAGCGCGCCCGGTTTCTTCACGACGAAGGCGTATGGCACCTGGCCCTTCAACTCGTGATCGAACGGCAGCACGAGTGCCTGGTGCACCGCCGGATGGCGCTGGAGCAGCGCTTCCACCTCGCCCGGAAAGATGTTCTCCCCGCCCGAGACGAACATGTCGTCGGTGCGCCCGACAAAGTAGTAGAAGCCGTCGGCGTCGCGGCGGCAGACGTCGCCCGTGTAGTACCAGCCGTCGCGCAGGCGCTTCGCGGTCTCGTCCGGAAGATTGTGATAGCCGAGGAGGTTGCCGGGATTTTTCAGCACGAGCTCGCCCTCATCCGGCCCGGGGCCGCCGATGAGCTTTGCCTCGGTGCCGGAATAGGGCGCCCCGAGCGACCCATCCGGGCGAGCCTTGCCTTCTGGATGCGGTCCGAGCGGTACCGGCCCGCCCTCGGTCACGCCGTAGACCGCGAGCGCCTCGGCGCTGGGAAAGTGCGCTCGCACCTCCCGCAGAAGCTGAGGCGAAGAGGGCGCCGAGCCCATCATGACGGTGCGCACCGAGGAGACGTCGGTCTGCGCCAGGAGGTCCTTGCGCTGGAGCAGCATCGCCATCATGGTCGGTACGCCCGAGATGACCGTGCAGCGGTAGCGCCCGATCGCCTCGATGTAGCGCTCTACGTTGAACTGCGGCAGCAGCGCCAGCAATGCGCCGGCGGTGAGGCCCTGCTTGATCGCATTGAGCGCGTTCTTGTGGTAGAGCGGCGCGGCGACCAGGATCACGTCCTTCTCGGTCGTGCCGCGCGTGTGCGCGAGGATCAGCCGGCTCCAGTTCTGGCCGTGGTGCGAGAGGAGCACGCCCTTGGGCCGGCCGGTGGAGCCGGAAGTGTAGGGCTGGATGGCGACCGAGTCCGGCGCCGGCTCGAACGCAGTGAACGATCCCGGATCGACGAAACCATCGTGGCCGTTTTTTCCCCTGCCGCCGAATTCCACGATGCGCAGGCCAGCGGGAACGAGGGGCGCGAGCGCAGGCTCGCAGAACACCGCGCGCGCCCCGGCGTCGCCCAGCATGTAGGCGACGGAATCGGCTGCTAGCTTGACGTTCACCGGCACTGGAACGACGCCCGAACGCATCGCGCCTAGCAGCGTCGTCACGAACTCGACCCGGTTGAGCGAGAGGATGCCGATGCGGTCGCCCGCTCTCAGGCCCGCGCGCGCAAGGCCGCGCGCGACGGCGTTGCAGGCGGCATCGAGCTCGCGAAAGCTTACCAGCCGTGGTTTCGCCGGATCCCGCAGCTCGATGATCGCGGGGCGGTCGGATTGTGCGTGGGCGTCGAACAGCAGTCCGAGATTACCGGGATAACCGCGCGGTTCCGGCCGGGGGATCGTCGTGGGACCTTGCGTCACCCGTCACCCGTCACTCGTCACCGTCACGGAGTGACGATTACCTTCCCGAACACTTCCCGCTCCTGGATCAGGCGCACGCCCTCGGCGGCGTCCTTGAGGGGCAGCACCTTGTCGATCACGGGCGTCATTTTTCCCTGGGCGATCAAGCCCATGAGCGCCTGGAGGTTGTCGTCGTAGAAGCTGTTCGAGCCGATGATCTGCAGCTCGAAGCTCCAGACGTAGCGCAGGTCCTCCTTGGGGTCGTAGCCGGCGGTGGCTCCGCAGACCAGGATCTTGCCGCCGCGCTTCACGCAGCGGAGCGAAGGCTGCCAGGTGTCGCCGCCGGTGAAGTTGATGACGACGTCCACGCCGCCGTCGTAGGTGCGCCGCTGCGGCTTGCCGTACTTTTCCACCGCCCATTTCGAAAAATCCGTTTCCTTGTAGTTGATGGCGTGATCGGCCCCGAGCTCCATCAGCCGCGCGAGCTTGTCCGCGCTGCCCGCGCATGCGATCACTTCGGCGCCCAGCATCTTGGCGAGGATTACGCAGCCGGTGCCGACGCCGCCGCTTGCGCCGAGAACGAGCACCTTGTCGCCCGCTCTCACCGTCCCGTGCGTGAGCAGCATGCGGTGCGCAGTGCCATAGGCGACGGGCAGCGCAGCGGCCTGCTCGAACGTCACCCCGTCCGGCATGCGAATCAACTGGTGCTGCGCCACCAGGCACTTTTCGGCAAGTCCGCCGTTCAGCATCTCACCCATCAGGCCCTGGTGGCGGTTCAGGGGGTTGACGAGCACGCGGTCCGCCTTCTTCCAGGTCGGATCGACGCCAGGCCCGACCTCGAGAATCTCCCCCGCCATATCGAGTCCGATGATGACCGGCAGCGGCACCTTGATGCCGGGCATGCCGCGCACCGTAAAGACGTCGTGGTAGTTGAGGGAGGACGCTCTGACCCTGATCACGACATGCCCCTCGCTCACTTTCGGATCCGGAAAATCCGCCGTGTACTTCAGCTGCTCCAGCCCGCCGTGCTGCTCCAGCACTACAGCTTTCATCGAACCACTCCGGTAAACAGTGAGCGTGCCTGCTGTTTGAGTTCAGCCACGCGCCGGCCCGTCGGATCGGGACGCGGCCAGGGCAAGATTCAGGGCCGAGCTCGAGGTCAGTATGGCCGAAAGGACCATGTTGCGCGCGGATTCGATCTGCTCGCGCGAGATGCGTTCAGCGGCGTCGCCGTCGCCGCGCGACAGCGCCTTCATCAGCGCGCGGTGCCCCTGCTGCACTTCGCGCGAACGGTTGCGCAGCCCGAGCCCGAGGTGCAGCAATCGGGTCATCTCGTCAAGCAGGCGCTCGACCGCTCCGGCGAGCCTGGCGTTGCCGGTCGACTGGCCGATGGCGACGTGGAATGCCTTGTCCGCTTCGAGAAAGCGCAACGTGCTTTTCCGGTCGCCGGGCTCGTAGCCGGCGTGGCAGATTTCGTCGAGCATCTGCAGCCGCGCCGCGTCCACCTTCCCGGCGGCCATGCGCGCCGCCTGCGGCTCGAGCATCAGCCGCAGCTCGAAGACGTCGTGCACGTCTCTCACGGTGACGGGGCTCACCATGTAGCCGCGGTTGGGGATGGTTCGCACCAGCCCGTCGTGCGCGAGGCGGTTCAGTGCCATGCGCACCGGCGCTTTACCGAGTTTGTACTGGGCGCAGAGCTGCGCTTCCGAGATTTCCGTGCCGGGCGCGATCGCGCAGCTGACGACATCGTGCCGGATGCGCTCATAGGCACGATCGGTGAGCAGCGGAATGGTCTTGCCCATGGCGGCGAGAGGGCCGCGGATGCCGAGCGAGGCTACTTGAGGAAAATTACGGCGGGAAAGGTCGCGACGGCCAATACGAGCACGATCCACTCCAGGTTGTTGCGCTTGAGCCAACCGGTGAAGTGGAGAACCAGAACTATGATTGCAAGAACGTAAAAAGCGTAGAACATATCTTGTTAGCTCCCTGACACCTTCTCGTTGTCAACCAAGAATAAACCATCAGGTCGACGACAACAAACCAGCACTGCCTCCGCGTCCGGCGCTCGGGAGTAACTCATAATAGCACCTGGCGCGTAGCGTAATATGGTACTTGTCCTTTGGTGCAATCATGAACTTCATTCTCGCTTTGGATCAAGGCACGACCAGCTCGCGGGCCATCGTATTTGATCGGTCCGGCGCGATCAGGGCATCGGCGCAGCGGGAATTTGCCCAGATCTTTCCGCAGGCGGGATGGGTTGAGCACGACCCCAACGAAATCTGGGCCAGTCAGATCGCGGTAGCCGGGGAAGCCATGGCGCGTGCCGGCCTCCACGCTGGCGACGTCGCGGCAATCGGCATTGCCAACCAGCGCGAGACAACGGTGGTCTGGGATCGCGAAACAGGAGCGCCGATCGCGAACGCCATCGTCTGGCAGGACCGGCGCACGGCTCCCGCGTGCGACGAGTTGCGCGCGCGTGGCCTCGAAGCGCGCGTCACCGAAAAAACCGGGCTCGTGCTCGATGCGTACTTCTCCGCCACCAAGCTCGCCTGGCTGCTGGACAACGTGCCGGGGGCGCATGCCAGGGCCGCAGCTGGCAAGCTGGCGTTCGGCACCGTCGATACGTGGCTTATCTGGAAGCTTACGGGCGGCGCGGCTCACGTTACCGACGTGAGCAACGCGTCACGCACGCTGCTCTACGACATCCACTCCGGAACCTGGGATGGCGAGCTGCTCGAGTGGTTCAACATCCCGGCGAGCGTGCTGCCTCGAGTTCACGCGTCGAGCGGCACCGTAGCGGAAACTGCCGGCAGCCTCTTTGCCGCGCGCCTCCCGATCGCCGGCATCGCCGGCGACCAACAGGCCGCGCTCTTCGGCCAGCGGTGCGTCGCGCCGGGCATGGTGAAGAACACCTACGGCACCGGCTGCTTCATGCTGATGCACACCGGAACGCGTCCGGTCGCCTCGCGCAACAAGCTGGTGACGACGGCCGCGTGCCACAGCGGCACCGCCGCCGAGTACGCGCTCGAAGGCAGCGTTTTCATAGGCGGGGCGGTCGTGCAGTGGTTGCGTGACGGGCTCGGCATCATCAAGTCGTCGGCCGAAGTCGAGCGGCTGGCCGCGGGGGTTGCGGATAACGGCGGCGTGTATCTGGTGCCGGCGTTTGCCGGTCTCGGCAGCCCGCACTGGGATCCGTACGCGCGCGGCGCCATCCTGGGACTCACGCGGGGCGCGACGGCCGGCCACATTGCCCGCGCAGCATTGGAAAGCATTGCCTATCAGACCGCCGACGTATTGCAGGCAATGGAAAACGATTCAGGCATCGGGCTGAAGGAGCTGCGCGTGGACGGCGGGGCTGCGCGCAACGATGCGCTCATGCAGTTCCAGTCCGACGTGCTGGGGGTTCGGGTCGTGCGCCCTCGAGTCCATGAGACAACGGCGCTCGGCGCGGCCTATCTCGCCGGTCTTGGAATCGGATTCTGGAAGAGCGCCGACGAGCTCGACGCGCAGTGGCAGGTCGAGCGGGTATTCGAGCCGCGAATGAAAAAGGCACAGGCGCAAGTGCTGCGCTCGGAGTGGCATAACGCGGTCATGCGCGCGCGTGATTGGGCGCGCCCGCCCGTGTAAGGGCGAGGGAAAAGATTGGCCTACCGGTGGCGCGGCCCGAGGTGGGCAATCAGCAACGCGAGCATCCCCGCTAACTGGTGAAACGCCCTGGCGCAGATGCCGGCGATTTCATCGAAGTACGCAGCGAGCAGCACGAGGGAGAGGATGATTGCGTTCACCACCAATATGACCTCGACGAATGCAGACGAAATACCGGTTCCAAGCAAAATCACAGAGCGGGGCACCTCCTTGCAGGGTTCAGCACTAGCAAGTTCGATGCCAAGCAAAAAACGGCAAAAGGCCCCGGAAAAGGCTGTATTTGTGAGAAAAAATCTACAATCATGCACTAGCTCGGTGCTCATCATGGTGCAATGCACCGCCGAAGGACAGTAACGACGACTGGAGAGGGCGATGGCGGCAAGAAAAGGCTACGGCGGAAAAACCGTTTATGGAGCGCGGGTCGGAATACTCATGCTCGATACCAAATGGCCGCGGCCTCCGGGCGACACGGGCAACGCGCTGACGTGGCCGTTCCCGGTTCTGTACAAGGTAGTGAAAGGCGCTTCGGCGAGAGTCGTGATTCATGAGAAAGGCAAAGGCCTCGGCCCGGCCTTTCTCGACGCGGCAGCCGAGCTGGTCAGGGAAGGCGCCGATGGCATCACGACGACGGGCGGATTTCTGGCCATCTTTCAGAAACAGCTGGCGGATCACGTGCGCGTGCCGGTTGCGAGCAGCTCGCTGTTGCAGATTCCGATCGTGCAGCGCCTGCTGCCGCCCGGGAAGCGGGTGGGGGTGCTCTCGGTCCATGGCGACCGCATCACGACCGAGCACTGGGACGCGGTCGGCGCCCCACACGATACGCCGGTGATGGGCACCGAAGGCGGGCGGGAGTTTACGCGGGTGATGCTCAACGACGAGATCGATATGGACTACGACCTCGCAGAGCAGGACATCCTCGAGGCGGGCGAGAAGCTGCTGGAACGGCACCCCGACGTCGGCGCGATCGTCACCGAGAACCACAACATGGGCCCGTACGCGGCGGCGCTCAACCGGCGCTTGCGTATACCGATCTATACCGTCTACACGCTGGTGACGTGGTTTCAGGCAGGGCTCGCGCCGCGGGACTTCGGCTACCCGGGTTCCAGCGGGCCGGATGTCTGGCGGGAACGGTAGAAGGCCTGCCGGCAGCCGTATGCCAGCTATTCATTTAGTGCGCGCCCGGCTGGGGCTGAACCGCCCCTTTTTTAAAAAAATCAATGCGTTGTCCACCAACCGGTTCGGCTAGGTTGTTAAAGAAGTGTGATAATTCTTCTTGCCAAGCTCATGATTTTGGGGATAGTCTTACGGTCCCCGGGGGGTGGGGTTTGGCCAAGATCGCAGTCTTCAATCAGAAGGGCGGCGTGGGAAAAACGACCACCACGCTCAATCTCGCTGCGCTGCTCGCGAGGCGCGGCAAAGACCCGCTTGTAATAGACATCGATCCTCAGGCCCATCTCACCGGGGTCTGCGGTGCCGCGGTGACGGCGTCCGAGCGCAGCCTCTATGGATTCTATTGCTACGGTGCGTCGTTGAGCGGCTTGATCAAGTTCGTCAGCGCGGGCTGGAAGCTGATACCCGGGCACCTCGATCTTTCCAAGGTGGATACCCAGTTCGGCAAGGGGCCGAACGTGCTGAACCGCTTGAACGCCGGCATCACGAAGGAAAACCTCAACACGGACCGGCCCATCCTCATGGACGCCTGTCCCATGCTGGGGGTGCTCTCGCTGAACACCATATTCGCGGCCGACCGGGTCCTGATCCCCATCTCGGCCGACTACCTGGCGGTCAAGGGCGCGGCGCAGATGGACCGCACGCTGCGTGCGCTCGAGCAGGTCCTGAAAAAACGCATGGAACGCCGCTATGTCCTTACGCGCTTCGACGCGCGACGCAAAATGTCGTGGGAGATCGACCGGCAACTCCGGGAGCGCTACGGCGCGGATGTATGCCAGACCCGCGTCGCGGAGAGCGTGAGCCTGGCTGAAAGCCCTTCCCAGGGGCGGGACATATTCGAGCACGCGCCGGCGAGCCGCGGTGCCCGGGACTACCAAATGCTGCTCGACGAGCTGGAGACCTCGGGCTTCGTTCAGTAACTCCGGCGAGCGGTAACAGCTGCCGCACCGTCGCGCGGGATTTCCCTGCTCACTGCTAACCGCTTACTGCTAACCGCTTACTGCTTACTGTCCTGCTGCTTGTTGATGAGCGCAACTACGTCCTCGAGGTCCAGCCCTTCCTTCTTCAGCGTCGGGGTGATCTCCTGGAACTCGATGATTTCGCACTGGTGATAGACCTGGTTGATCTTGCGCTCGGCCTCCTCCCGGTCGCGTGCCTGCACCTGGAGGTTTTCGACCAGCATTCCGCCCCGCGTCCGGATCTTGAAGCCGTATTTGTTCATGGGAAACCGGTTCGGCGCCGCGCCCTGTAGAACCTATTTCATATGAGACAGCTTCTAATCATACAGTCTTATCAAGGGCCTGGCCCGAAACCAGGCATCGCAGGGGTTTGAGGGTGCCTGCAGCCGCAGGCTGTCATTCATTCCGCAGCACACTCAGGTCTCATCGCTGCGGAGTGCCTGCCGGTAGCGCCTGAACAGATGGACGTACTCTTCGGCAGCGGAGTTGATGAACCGGATCTCCTCCACGGAGAGCTTGCGCACGATTCTTCCGGGCGATCCCACCACCAGCGAGCCGTCCGGTATCTCCTTGCCCTCGGCGATCAGGGAATTCGCCCCGATCAGGCAGTTCCTGCCGATTCTCGCCCGGTTGAGGATCACGCTCTTGATACCGATCAGGCTGCCGTCGCCGACCGTGCAGCCGTGCAGCATCGCCATGTGCCCGACGCTGACGTTCTTTCCGAGAGTGATGGGATGGCCCGGATCCACGTGCAGCACGCAGCCGTCCTGGAGCTGGGAGTTCTCGCCGATCGTGATGGTGTCGTAGTCGGCCCGCACGACGCAGCCGAACCAGACGCTTGCGTTCGGCTCGAGCACGACGGAGCCGATCACGGTCGCGTTGGGCGCGATCCAGCAGTCGCCCTTGCACACGACGCGGCGATCTTCGAAGGCGTATTTCATAGGGCGAGCGGCGCTCTTCAGCGCGGCGTTCGCTTGTCGAGGAGCGGCTTGGCCACGCCATCCACACCCACCAGCGAGAGCATGAAGAGCATCGAGGCCTGCGGGCCGAGCCAGTTTTCGACCGGCGAATACCACTCGCCGGGGGAATGGTTTTCGCCGCCCATGCCGGCGTTGCTGAACGAGACCGCCGGTATTCCCAGGCTGAACGCGATATTGGAATCGGTGCTGGCCGCCGCAATGCCGGTTACCCGCCTGCCGATCGCCTCAAACGCCTGGCGCGCGCCGTGAACGATCTTCGAATCGACCGGGTTGGTGCCGCCGGGACGGTCGCCGACCAGCCTGGGCTCGACGGTGATGCGATTCGAATTCCAGCGCTTGTTTTCGTCCGCCACGGCTTCTTTGACGGCCGCCATTACGCGCGCTTCGAGCTTCGCGAGCTCCTCCGCGCTGTCGGAACGCATGTCCACGCTCATCGTGGCGTCGGCTGCAATCGCGTTCACCGCGGTGCCGCCCTTGACGATGCCCACGGTGAAGGTCGTCTTGGGATTCGCCGGCGTCTGCAGATCACCGATCTTGGCGATCGCGCGCCCCATCGCGTGGATCGGGCTCGGCAGGCCGAACGCGCCGTAACTGTGTCCGCCCGGGCCCTTGAATTCCACGAGCCAGCGGCGGCTCGCCGTGCCGTGATTGACGATGCGCCCCAGCCCCAGGCCGTCGAACGAGATGAAGCCGTCGATATCCTTGTGGTCGCGAAACAGGGCCTTCACACCGCGCAGGTCGCCCAGCTCCTCTTCGCCGACGGTGCCGACGAACATGATATCGCCGACGGTGCGGATTGCGTGCTTCTCCATGGCTTCGAGCACGGTGAGCAGGCTCGCAAGACCCAGCGCGTCGTCGTAGATTCCAGGCGCGTAGTAGCGCCCGTTCTTCTCCCGCACCTTGACGTCGGTGCCTTCCGGGAATACGGAATCGAGGTGGGCGGAGGCGACGAGCTTGGGTCCGTCCCCGGTACCCCGTCGGACGCCGATCACGTTGCCTTCCTTGTCGATGTAGGCGTCGCGAAGCCCGGCTTCGCGCACCCTCTTCAGATAGTGCTCCGCCCGCGCCTGCTCCTTGAAGGGAGGCGAAGGGATCTCCGTGAGCCGCACCTGCTCGTCGAACATGTGCGCGCTCGCGGAGCGGATCGATTCCATCGCCTGCGACACTGGGGCGTGGCGCGTCAAGCGCTCGAATGCCTGCGTGACCTCCGCCGGAACCGGCGGCAGCGCGGGCTGGGCCCTGGCGGCAGATCCCGCTGCAGTGAACAGGAACAGCAGGAGCGGCCCGAGAACGAGGCGGGCCGGCAGTTTCGACGACTTCGGAGTTGCGGATGAGCTTGTCGGGGCGGGTTCGTACAAATGTTTCATCACGCAGCCGCCCTGCGTGCTACAGCAACGGGACGATCAACAGCGCGACTATGTTGATGATCTTGATGAGCGGGTTGACCGCGGGGCCGGCGGTGTCCTTGTAGGGATCGCCTACCGTATCGCCGGTCACCGCCGCCTTGTGCGCATCGGAGCCCTTGCCGCCGTGATTACCGTCCTCGATGTACTTCTTGGCGTTGTCCCAGGCGCCGCCGCCGGTGGTCATCGAGATGGCGACGAAGAGCCCGGTGACGATCGTGCCCATCAGCACGCCGCCCAGCGCCTTGATGCCGGCGCCGTGTCCCATGAGCCATTCCATGGCGAATGCCACGACGATCGGCACCAGCACCGGCAGCAGCGAGGGCACCATCATTTCCTTGATCGCCGCGCGCGTCAGCATGTCGACCGCCCGCGAGTAATCGGGCTTGGCGGTGCCTTCCATGATGCCCTTGATCTCCTTGAATTGCCGCCGGACCTCCACCACCACGGCCCCCGCGGAGCGTCCTACCGCTTCCATTGCCATTGCGCCGAAGAGATAGGGCACCAGGCCGCCGATGAAGAGGCCGATCACCACTGCCGGATCCGAAAGATCGAACACGATCGCCTTGCCCGCAGCTTCCAGAGCGTGCGTGTAGTCGGCGAAGAGCACGAGTGCAGCGAGGCCTGCCGAGCCGATCGCGTAACCCTTGGTGACGGCTTTGGTGGTATTGCCGACCGCATCGAGCGGATCGGTGATGGCGCGCACCTCTTTCGGCAGATTGGACATTTCGGCAATGCCCCCGGCATTGTCGGTGATCGGGCCGTACGCGTCGAGCGCGACGATGACGCCGGTCATGGACAGCATCGAAGTCGCGGCGATCGCCAGTCCGTAGAGGCCGGCCACATGGTAGGCCGCATAGATGCTGGCGCAGACCGCAATGACGGGCCACGCCGTGGCTTTCATGGAGACGCCCAGCCCGGCGATGATGTTGGTCGCGTGCCCGGTCGTCGATGCGGCAGCGACGTGCCTCACCGGGGCGTATTCGGTACCGGTGTAGAACTCGGTGATGACGACCATCAGCGCGGTAAGCACGAGGCCCACCACGGCCGCGGCGAAGATCTTCACCCACGTAAGCTCCGGATACTGCAAGTGGATGCCGCCCATCATCCAGTATGTGATCGCCGCAAACCCGACCGCCGCGATGATCCCCGAAACGATCACGCCCTTGTAGAGCGCGTTCATGATCTTGGCGCCGGGCGTGGCTTTGACGAAAAAGCAGCCGATGATCGAGGCGATGATCGAAAATCCGCCGAGCGCCAGGGGATAGGCGACCGCCACCGGCGCGACTTCCGGCGCGGAATAGAGGAGCGCGCCGAGGAGCATGGTGGCGATGATGGTCACGGCGTAGGTCTCGAACAGGTCTGCCGCCATGCCGGCGCAATCGCCGACGTTGTCGCCCACGTTGTCTGCGATTACCGCGGGATTGCGGGGGTCGTCCTCGGGTATGCCGGCCTCGACCTTGCCCACGAGGTCGGCACCGACGTCGGCACCCTTGGTGAAGATGCCGCCGCCCAGCCGGGCGAAGATCGAGATCAGCGAACCGCCGAACGCGAGACCGACCAGGGGATGCAGGATGTCCTTGATCGCCGCGCCTTTCGCTGCGCTGCCGAGCAGCGTGAGATAGAACAGAGTGACACCGAGCAGGCCGAGCCCCACGACCAGCATGCCGGTGATGGCACCTCCGCGGAATGCGACGGTCAGCGCCTCGTTGAGTCCCTTGCGCGCCGCTTCGGCCGTACGCACGTTCGACCGCACGGAGATATTCATGCCGATGATACCGGTCGCGCCGGAGAGGACCGCGCCGATCAGAAATCCGACCGCGGTGGTCCACGAGCCGAGCGCGAAGCCGATCAGGAGAAACAGGACGACGCCGACGATCGCGATCGTCTTGTACTGGCGCCAGAGGTAGGCCGTCGCTCCCTGCTGGACGGCCGCGGCGATCTCGCGCATGCGCTCATTGCCTGCGGGTTGCGCCAGTATCCAGCCGATCGAGACGCCCCCGTAGACCAGGGCGCCGAGCGCGCAAATCACCGCAAACCACAGACCGTACGAAGACATCGACGACATGACTACTCCCTTATTTAGTGCGGTGATGGGTGATGAGTGATGGGTGACGGGTTCTGCCGCCGGCTCGCCGGCCGGCTCTTGTCAGTTGTCACTCATCACTTGTCACGCATTTTTTTAAATCTTGAATTCGGTCTTGAGCTTCTTGGGTACTGCGGCGTTCCTGAGCCTGATGTAGTTGGGCAGCCCGCCGCGGTAGGGCGGATAATCCTCGCCCTCTACCAGGGGCGCGAGGTACTGCCGGCATTTCGCCGTGATGTGGAAGCCATCATCGGTGATGTAGTCCCGCGGCATCATCTTCTCGGCGTTGGCGATGTCCTTGAGCTCCGCGACGCCTATGCTCCAGCGGTACGGCTTCGCGGACTTGCGCACGATGACCGGCATCACGCCGCTGCGGCCCTTCACGGCGAGCTCCACCGCCGCCTTGCCAACGGCGTACGACTGCGCCGCATCGGTCTTCGAGGCGATATGGCGCGCCGCCCGCTGAAGATAATCGGCAACCGCCCAGTGGTATTTCTGCTTGAGGTTGGTCTGGACGAGCTGCGCGATGAGCGGCGCGACGCCCCCGAGCTGGGCATGGCCGAACGCGTCGCGCAGGCCGCTCTCGGACAGGAACTTGCCGTCCGGCCAGCGCAGCCCCTCGGATACGCCGACGGTGCAGTAGCCGTACTTCCTCACGTCGTTGTCCACGCGCGCGAGAAATTTCTCCTGGTCGAACTCGACCTCGGGAAAAAGCAGGATATGCGGAGCCTCGCCCTCCCGCTCCGCCGCGAGACCGCAAGCCGCGGTGATCCAGCCGGCGTGCCGCCCCATGACCTCCAGGACGAAAACGCGGGTCGAGGTGCGCGCCATCGAAGCGACGTCGTAGCCCGCTTCGCGTATGCTGGTCGCAACGTATTTCGCGACGGAGCCGAATCCGGGACAGCAATCCGTCACCGCGAGATCGTTGTCCACGGTCTTGGGCACGCCGATGCAGATCAGCGGGTAGCCGAGCTTTTCCGCGAATTGCGACACCTTGTACGAGGTATCGGCCGAATCGTTGCCGCCGTTGTAGAAGAAGTAGCCGATGTCGTGAGCCTGGAACACTTCGAGCAGCCTCTCATACTGCGCTCGGTGCTCGTCGGGGCCTTTCAGCTTGTAGCGGCAGGAGCCGAACGCGCCGCCGGGCGTGTAACGCAACGCACGGATCGCTGCCGCCGGCTCTTTCGAGGTGTCGATCAGGTCCTCGGTCAGCGCCCCGATGATGCCGTCGCGGCCTGCGTAAACCTTGCCGATTGCTTTGCGGTGTTTGCGCGCCGTCTCGATGACTGCGCAGGCGGTGGTGTTGATGGTGGCGGTGACGCCGCCGGACTGGGCGTAAAACGCGTTTTTTCTGGCCATGATCCGGATGCTCGTTCGAAAACGGCCGTTATTCTACCGCAATGAGGATCGTGCGGGCGCGCATTTCCCCATAACGGCGGCGTGCCGTCGCCGGCGTTTTCTGCGCTGCGTTACCGGCCGTCAAGCGCGGAAAACAGTTTGTCGCGCACGCTTTCAACGCTTCCCGACGCATCGATGCTGAGGTAGCGGGGGGCATCCGGCCCGCCGCTGCGCGCACGTCTCAAATAGTACTCGACGAGCGGTTTCGTTTGCGTGTGATAGGTCGCGATGCGGTTCCTGACGGTGTTCTCGGCATCGTCCCGGCGCTGAACCAGCGGCTCTCCCGTAATGTCGTCCCGGTCCGGCACTTTGGGCGGGTTGTACGCGATGTGGTAGGTACGCCCGGAGGCCGGGTGCACGCGCCTGCCGCTCAAGCGCTTCAGGACTTCCTCGTCGCTCACCTTGAACTCGACGACATAGTCGAAATCGATGCCTGCCTGGTGCAATGCCTCCGCCTGTGGAATGGTGCGCGGGAAGCCGTCGATGATGAAGCCACGCGCGCAATCCGCTTCCTTGACGCGTTGCTTGACCAGCTCGATGACGACGCGGTCGGGACACAGCTCCCCTTTGTCCATATAGCGCTTGGCTTCCATCCCGAGGGAAGCGCCCGCCTTGACTGCCGCCCGCAACATGTCGCCGGTCGAGATCTGGGGGATCTGGAATCGGTTGATCAGGAACTGGGCCTGCGTGCCTTTGCCGGCGCCGGGCATGCCCAACAGCATGATATTCATTCTTGTCTCCACTGGAACATCCGGCGCACGCGCCGCAGGTCCGCCGGCGTATCCACGCCGGGATGCGGGGCGCGCTGCGTGACGACTACGGCGATGCGGTAACCTCGCGCGAGGGCGCGCAGTTGCTCGAGCGCCTCGAAGCGCTCGATTGCCGCGGGTGCCAGGGCCGTGAATTGCCGCAGGAATCCCGCGCGGTATGCGTAGATGCCGAGATGCCGGTACGCGGGCAGGCGCGGAGGAACCCGGCCGATGCCTCGAGCAAATGCGTCGCGTGCGTATGGAATCGGGGCCCGGCTGAAGTAGAGCGCGTAGCCGTCGTCGTCCAGCACGACTTTGACTACGTGCGGACTCGTAAACTCGCGTGCGTCGTGTATCGGATGAGCGGCCGTCGACATGTGCGCCTCGCGGCGGCGCGCAAGACTCGTTGCGACCTGGCGGATCAGCACCGGGTCGATTTGCGGTTCGTCGCCCTGGATGTTGACGACGATATGGCCGGGGTGATAACGCCTTTTCGCGGCGACCTCCGCCAGCCGGTCGGTGCCCGATGCATGAGTGCTCTTGGTCATGACGGCCACGTAGCCATGACGCGCGACGGCGGCGGCGATGCCCTTGTGATCCGTCGCGACGAGGACCTCCGCGGCGCCGCTCGCACGCGCGCAATCGGCCACGCGCACTACCATCGGCTTGCCGGCGATGTCGGCGAGCGGCTTGCCGGGAAGGCGCGACGAAGCGTAGCGGGCGGGAATGATTACCGAGAATTTCAAGGGCGTGACTCGTGACTCGTGACTCGTGACTCGCGAAAGACCCGGTCCCTTGCGGGCTTTGCAGGCGACCAGTCACCAGTCACAGGTCACCAGTCACACTTCTTCTTCCGCAGGAAGCTTGCGGGCCTCATCCTCCAGCATCACCGGGATGCCGTCCTTGACGGGATAGCCGAGGCGGCACGCCTTGCATATGAGCTCGTTCTCCGCTTTGCGGTATACGAGCGGGCCTTTGCACAGCGGGCACACCAGTATGTCGAGCAGCTTGCTATCCACGCCTGATCCCTTTCAGCACGAGATCGCCGAACCGCGCATCTATCTGCGCATCCACGGGAAGGACCCAGTGCATTTCCCCGGCGAACGCCTCGCATTTTACCGCATCCTTTTCGGTCATCACGATCGCGTCGGCCTCTGCATATGCAATGTCGGAAGGGCGAAACGGGTGATGGTCCGGGAAAGGATGCGCGACGAAATCCAGGCCGAGATCCTGCAGGTGGCGAAAAAATCGGCCGGGGTTGCCGATGCCTGCAACCGCGTGCAGGCGGCGGCATCTGAAGTATCCCGCGCCGACGCGAAGCTGCCGGTTGAGGACATTCTGGAATTCGGCTCCATCGAGCGTCATCCCGAATTGCGGCGGAGCGACGGGCAGGCGCAGCGCGGCTTCGAATCGTGTCGCCTTCGCGCGTCCTTCGTTGATCACGATGGCCTCCACTGTTGCAAGGCGGGAAGGCGGTTCGCGCAATGGCCCGGCGGGATGCATCCAGCCGTTGCCGAGCCCGCGCGCACCGTCGATCAGGCAGATCTCGGCATCGCGGGCGAGTCGGTAGTGCTGGAGACCGTCATCGCTGATCAGTACGTTGCAGGCGGGCTGTCCCGCGAGAAGCGAGCGTGCGGCAGCGGCGCGATCGCTGCCGACCCACACTTCGCAACCGCTGCGGCGGGCCAGCAACACCGGCTCGTCTCCGAACGCCAGGGGATCGCTCTCGGGCGCGACGCGGTGGGGCGCCCTGTGTATTCCCCCGTAACCGCGGCTCACGATTCCCGGGGTGTAGCCGCGCTCGCGCAGAAAAGTGGCCAGCCACAATACTGCCGGCGTTTTCCCCGTGCCGCCCGCAGCGATGTTGCCGACGACGACTACCGGTACGGGTAGCCGTTGCGCAGCGATGAGTCCCGCGCGGTAGGCCACGCGCCGCAGCGCTACGCAGGCGCGAAACACGAGGCTCAGAGGAAACAACAGGCAGGACACCGGCGTCACCCGGTCCCAATGCGGTTCGAGCCAGCTCGTCATTGTGAACAGTGAACGGTGACCGGTGAACAGTAAGGACACCTTAACCCACCCGCCCCTTACGGCTCACTGCTTTCTGCTTGCGGCTGACCGCTTACTTGCTTGTTGCCGCCTGCGTCGTGAAAGTGATCTTGCCGTAGCCGGCCATGCGGGCGGCTTCCATCACGGTGATGACGGACTGGTGCGGAGCGCGGGCGTCGGCGCTGATGACCACTACCGGGTCTTTCATCCCACCGGCGATCTTGCGCATCTCCTGGCTCAAGGGCACGGGCCCGTTCTGCGCGAAGGCCTTGCGGTTGAGAGAGTAATTGCCCTGGGCATCGACGCCGACGTCGATCTGGTCGAGCCGTTCCGGCTGACGTTCCGCTTCCGCGGTTGGCAGGTTGATCTGCAGCTCGGCGTAACGCGAGTAGGTGGTGGTGACCATCAGGAAGATCAGGATCACCAGCAGCACGTCGATCAACGGAATGAAATTGATCTCGGGATCCTCCCGGAACGCGCGCGGACGGAATCTCATGCCTGGCGCTCGCCGTGGACGATTTCCACCAGCTTGATCGCCTGCAGCTCCATGTCCACCAGCATGTGGTCCACCTTGGCGCGGAAATGCCGGTAGAAGATCATCGCCGGAACCGCGATAACCAGGCCGAAGGCCGTGTTATACAGCGCGATCGAGATGCCGTGGGCGAGCACGAGCGGATTTCCGCCTTGCGGCGTCTGCGAACCGAAGATCTCGATCATGCCGATGACGGTGCCGAACAGGCCGAGCAGCGGCGCAATGGCGGCTATCGTGCCGAGGGTCGTGAGGAAGCGCTCCAGTTCGATCGCCCCCGACCGGCCGGCTTCCTCGATTGCTTCCTTCATGATCGCGGGCGGGCTCTTGAGGTTCTTGAGGCCCGCAGCGAACACGAGCCCGAGGGGCGAGCCATTGGAAAGCCGGGAAATCAGCTGCGCAGTCAATCCATTCTGGCGGAATTCCGTGATGACTTGCGCGAGCAGTGTCTTCGGCATGACCACGCCCTCACGCAGCGACCAGAGCCGCTCACCGATGATGGCGAGCGCTATTACGGAGGCAAGAAGCAGGGGATAGATCGGCCATCCAGCAGCTTCGATGATCGCGAACAAGCGGTTTGCCTTGTTTGAGTTTGGACCGTAATTTATCCGCGCTTTGAATTTTCAGCAAGCCGAAATTGAGAAAGTCGGTTAAATTTGTTGCGTAACAGTGCTTGCCTAAAACCTTTTCGGCCATGGATCCGGGGTTGGGGATAACCTTGTGCACAGCCTGTCGACAACGGCACACGCCCATCTTCCAGGCGGCAACTATCGGCGCGGACGCGCAACGGAGCCTGTTTATATAGCCTAGCAAAATCAACGCGTTGAGACGGCGAGAAAGTTCGCACGGCCCGTCGGCGGGCGTCTGTCATTCAGTCTTCGCCCGCTGTGGACGAATCGCAGGCGTGTTGGGTTCGTGGGACCTTGAATTTACGAAAAATTCTCGCTGCGGCGAACTCGCAGGCGCGGGCCCTGCACGCAGCCTACGAATCGATACGTCGATCTCAGGTTCCGGTGGCGGGCGCCGGCAAATCTTGCCGATAGCCGAAAACACCAGTAACGGCATTAGAACCTAAGGTTCTAAAATGCGGCGATGCTCGAACCCGCTGAAAACCCGGTTTCCCAACCGCTGCCGCAGGTCATTTCAGTTAGTCAGTTCAACCGGCTTGCGCGTCATCTGCTCGAACGGCAGATACCGCTCATGTGGGTGGCGGGCGAGATTTCCAATTGCAAGCGCTACGAGTCGGGTCACTGCTACTTCACCCTGAAGGACGCCGACGCCCAGGTCGAGTGCGTGCTGTTTCGCCACAAGGCCCAGCTCGTAGGCTGGCTGCCGCAGGACGGCATGCAGGTCGAAGTGCGGGCCTATCCGACTCTCTACGAGGCGCGCGGCAAGTTTCAGCTCTGCATCGAGACGATGCGACGTTCGGGGCTCGGCGCACTCTACGAAGCGTTTGCGAAACTGAAGCTCAAGCTGGAACAAGAAGGTCTCTTCGACAGCGCGCGGAAGCGGCAGTTGCCGCGCTTTCCCGACGCGGTCGGAGTCGTGACTTCGCCGCGTGCGGCCGCATTGCGAGACGTGCTGACGACCCTGAAGCGGCGCATGCCGGGCGTAACGGTCGTCATTTACCCGACGGTGGTCCAGGGCGATGGCGCTGCGCACAGCATCGCCGCGGCGATTTCCGCGGCGAGCACCCGCGGCGAGTGCGATTTGCTCATCGTCTGCCGCGGCGGCGGCAGCATCGAGGATTTATGGGCATACAACGAAGAAGTCGTGGCGCGCGCCATCGCAGCCAGTGCCATTCCGGTGGTCACGGGGATAGGTCACGAAACGGATTTCACGATCGCGGATTTCGTCGCCGACTTCAGAGCGCCGACCCCGACCGGAGCGGCGGAGCGCGCGTGTCCTGACAGGGCCGACCTCGTCAAGCTACTCGCACAGTCCGCCGGCCGCCTCTCGCGCTGCACCACGCGCGGGCTGGAAGATCGCATGCAGCGGATCGACTATCTGTCGCGGCGGCTGACCCATCCGGGCGAGCGCATCCGCGTCCAGTGGGGCGAGCTCGCCCATCTTGCGCGCAGGCTGTGCGGATCGATGTGGCATGGACTCGAAGACGAGCGCTGGCGCGTGCGCGACCTGGGGCAGCGCCTGCTCGCCTGCGGACCCGATGTCAATGCGTACGCTGCCGCCAATGCGGAAATGGCCCGGCGCCTGCGCCACGCTGCACGCCGCCGGGTCGAAACCGCGGCGGCGGCGGTGGCGGGTGCGGCAGCGCACCTTAAGCATCTGAATCCGCAGCACGTGCTCGATCGCGGCTACAGCATCACCGAAACGGGCGTAGGCAAGATCGTGCGCGACGGCGCCGGGCTCGCGGTCGGCGAAGAGGTGAAAATAACGTTCGCGAGGGGTTGGGCCGGAGCCCAGGTCAAGCGGAAGAGCGGCTAGACTTGGTCTTCGAAATCAAATAGAACTGCAGCCGGACACGGACAACAAAACCATTGCTCTGATCGGTAGGGGATTTCTCCGCGTTCGCCGGCGCTTAGCTGCGGCGAGTCCCGTATTGGTTTTTAAGATGACTTTTAGAGTTGCGATCGTGAGGGGAGACTGAACCAATGAGCATGCAAGACCTGGACTTTGCGACAGGCCCGAGGAAGGAAATCTACGACCCGGCGGTCGCGCTGGCATTTTTCAAGATCGACGGGACGGTCGAAAGCATCGCTCGGGGCAAGTCTTTCTTCGTCGAGAACGAGAAGAGCGGCGGGTTTTTTTCCAAGGGCGCCAAGATGTATCTGTTGCTGGATGGCGAAGTCAGCCTGGCGGTGAAGAACAAGGTCATAGGCACGGTCAGCAAGGGCCAGATATTCGGCGAAATGGCTTCGATCGGTCAGATGGCCCGCAGCGCAACGGCCATCGCAAAATCCAACTGCCGCGTTATCTCCCTGGACGAGAAGCAGTTTCAGAGGTCGATCCAAAAGGCGCCGGATTTCGCGATGATGCTGATGAGCATCATCATCAGCCGGTTGCGCCAGGTCATCGCCGCTGTCTCCGGCAACAACGCGCTGACGGACGAGCAGACCCTCGGCAAGCGCAGCGTGTTCGACAAGAAACTGCTCACCGACCTCGAGCGCGAGTTCGAGGGGCATCCGCCGCTGCGCGCGTCGAAGAACAAGGTAATCATGATGGAAGGCGAGGCGGGGACGTTCATGTACGTCGTGCTGGAAGGCCACGTCAAGGTGTCGATAAAGAACCGGACCGTGGAGAGGCTGGGTCCTGGCGGCGTCATCGGGGAAGTCGCCCTCGTCGATCAGGCGCCGCGTCTTGCGACCGTGATCGCCGAAACCGATACCTCTCTGCTGCCGATCAACCGCAAGGATTTCCAGCTCTTCATCAAGACCAAGCCCGATTTCAGCCTGTCTCTGTTGAAATCGCTCGCCGAGCGGCTGCGCTTCATGAACGCTCAGCTCAAATAGGCGGTAAGCGGTAAGCAGTAGGCAGTAGGGTTCGCGTCGCACGTGACGGGTTTCCAGAGGAGGGAAAATGATAAAGCTGCTTTCCATTGCCGCCGGCTGCCTGTTCGCGCTTCCGCCTGCTCCGGCACACGCACAGGCGCCGAGGTTCAAGTCGCTGCCCGAGAGCGAGATGACCGAAGCGCAACTCAAGGCGGCCCGCGAGCTCGCTGGAGGGCCTCGCGGCAAGCTGAATCCATACGGGCCGAACGCCGTGCTGTTGCGCAGTCCCGAGCTGATGGACCGTACGCAGCGGGTGGGAGAGTACCTTCGTTTCAAGAGCTCCATCCCGGCGCGGCTCAACGAATTCGCGATCCTGATCACCGCGCGGCAATGGAGCTCGCAGACCGAGTGGATCGGCCACCACGACCTGGCGCTCAAGGCCGGGCTGTCGCCGGCGGTTGCCGCCGATCTCGCGCAGGGCAGGCGTCCGGCCAGCATGAAAGACGACGAGGCGGCCGTCTACCAGTTCTGCAAGGAGCTGCACGATAACAAGGAAGTGAGCGACGCCGCCTACAAGGCCGCTCTGGACCGGTTCGGCGAGCGCGGCGTGGTCGACCTGGTCGGGGTAACGGGCTACTACACCATGCTGGCTATGGTCTTGAGCGTCAGCCGCCAGCCGCTGCCGGAAGGCACCCCGCCGCCGCTGCCTGCGCTCAAATAACTGGAACCTTCACCCATCACACGTCACCGATCCGGAGGAACAAATGGCAAGGCTCGCTCCCATCACAGGCAAGAACCAGGTACCCGCCGAAGATCACGGCATAGTGGATTTCATCGTGTCGAGCCGCGGCGGAATCCAGGGCCCGTTCAAGATGCTGCTCCACTGCCCGAAACTGGCGGGGCGCGTGGCGCCGCTCGGCGCGTACGTGCGCTTCGAGGGCAAGCTGGACAAGCGCGTGCGCGTGTTGGCGGCGATGACGGCGGCGCGCGAGTTCGACGCGGTCTATGTGTGGGGTGCCCAGACCGGCGCGGCGCGGCGGATGAACGTGCCCGAAACGACGATCACGGCCATCCGCGAAAAGCACTCGCGCGGGCTCCCGGCGGAGGATGCCGAGATCGTGGATTTCACCCGCGAGCTGATACACAAGCACCGGGCACCTGCGGCACGGATCGAGTCGCTCCGGAAACGCTTCGGCGACGAGCAGTTCATCGAGCTGACCGGCACCATCGGCTACTACAGCATGCTGACTTTCACCGTGAACGCCTGCGAGCTGGAGGCGGGCGAAGGCGCGGAAGTGCTCAAGCCCTAGGTTCTAGATTTCACGGTTTGAGATCGAGGCAGGCTGACCGAAGGGATCATTCGTCGAGGGATCAACCATGCGGACGAACACGCTGAAGCAGAAACTGCAGGCCGGCAAGCCGGCCTTTGGTGTCATGCTCACTTTTCCCTCACCGCCCATCGTGGAGATGCTGGGCTATATGGGGTTCGACTGGATACTGCTCGACAACGAGCACGGCTCCATCACGGTGGATACCGCCGAGGACGTGATACGCGCCGCAGAGTTGACCGGTATCGCGCCCATAGTCCGGCCGGTGGCCAACCGGCCGGAGGTGATCGCGCCCTTCCTCGATCGAGGCGCGTGGGGCGTGCAGGTTCCGCACGTGAACACCCGCGAGGAGGCTGAAGCTGCCGTTGCCGCCTGCAAGTATTTTCCCGACGGCCAGCGCGGAAGCTTCAGCCGCGGCAGGCCCGCGGAGTACGGGATGAGCGGGCCCACGCAGCAATACTTCGCCAAAGCGAACGCGAATACGCTGGTGTGCCTAATGCTCGAAGAGGTGGTGGCGATCGACAACATCGCGGAGATCGTCAAGGTCAAGGGGGTGGACGTGCTCTTCATCGGCTCGGGTGACCTTTCGCAGTCGATGGGATACCCGGGGCAGCAGGCGCATCCCGAGGTGCAGGCAGTCATGGAGAAAGGCGTCAAGGTCATCCGCGATGCGGGCGTCGCGGCCGGCGTGAGCTGTCCGGATGCGCTCATCCCCAAGTTCCTGGCGCTGGGTGTTCAGTACTTCCACAGCAACGTGGGAAGCTTGCTGCAGAGCGCCGGGGATGCGTATCTCAAGAACGTGCGGAAAGCGGCGGGATAATTTGGACAAGCCGCCCGCAGATAACCCAGATCGACAATTTCGCAGCTGCTCACGGCGGCTCGAACGAGGTTGACCGCTCCACCGCATCGTTCTACGCTCACATGAAATCTCAACATCAAGGTGACCACCGTGCCTGACGACGGATCGTGGAGCTTGAGCGCGAATGAGGCCGATCGGGTCCGGCAGCGCCCGGAAGCGTTCGGGACCCGCGGAATGGTGGCGTCCGCGCATCCCGTGGCGGCTTTCATCGGTCTTACCATCCTGCAGCGCGGCGGCAACGCCTTCGACGCGGCGATCGCGGTGGCTGCCGCCGAGGGCGTGGTGCTGCCCATGAAATGCGGCCTGGGCGGGGACGCGTTCGTCGTTCTGCACGACGCGAAGAAACGCGAGATGGTGGCGTTCAACGGCAGCGGGGTCGCCGCTGCGGGCGCAACCGCCGACTACTATCGCAGCCGCGGACACAAGAGCATGCCGTTGAAGGGCGTGCATTCGATCGGCGTGCCGGGCGCGGTGAGCGTCTACGAGGCGCTCTGGAAGCGCTACTGCACCATGGACTGGGCCGAGCTCTGGGCACCGGCCGTGCGTCTCGCCGAGGAAGGTCTCGCTATCACCGCCTATATCAGCGCACGCTACGCGGACGAGGCCGAAACGTTGGCGCGCTATCCGCACTCCGCGGCGCAGTACCTGCCGCATGGCCGTGCGCCGCTGCCGGGCGAGCGTTGGGCCGCGCCCGATCTCGCCAGAACTTTGAAAGCCGTCGCGAAAGGCGGTGCCGATGCCTTCTATCGCGGCGAAATCGCCGAGCGAATGGTGGCTTTTCTGAAGCGGGAAGGAGGGCTCTTCGAGGCGGATGATTTCGCCCGGCAGCAGGCCGTCACCTACGCCCCGATCAGGAGCGATTATCGCGGCCTGACCGTGCTCGAGACCGCGCCGCCTTCGCAGGGTTTCCTGCTGCTCGAGCAGCTCAATATCCTCGAGGGCTACGATCTGCGCGCGCTCGGGCCGTTCAGCGCGCAGCGCATGCACCTGCTGATCGAGGCGAAGAAGCTCGCGTTCGCCGATCGCAACCGGGTCGCGGGCGATCCGGCGTTCGTCAAGTGGCCGCTGGAGCAGTTCATCTCCAAGGAGCACGCCGCCGCGCGCCGCGGTGAGATCGACGCGCAGCGCGCGCGCGAAGTCGAGGGCGCGCTGGTCGCCGAGCACGATGGTGACACCAGCTACTTCGCGGTCGCCGACGGCGACGGCAACGCCCTCTCCTTCATCCACAGCCTGTCGAATTCGTTCGGCTCGGGCGTGGTCGGCGGCGATACGGGTGTCACGTTCAACAACCGCGCCGGCCGCGGCTTCAGCATCGATCCCGATCACCCGAACGTGATCGCGCCGGGACGGCGCACCATGCACACCCTGAACGCATACATGGTTCTGCGCGGCGGTGAGCCGTGGCTCGTGGGCGGTACACCGGGCGGAGACCAGCAGACGCAGTGGAGCACGCAGGTGATCACCGGGCTGGTCGATCACGGCATGTCGCTGCCCGACGCGGTCGAAGCGCCGCGCTGGTACAGCTATCCCGGGACGGATCCCGCCAGCCTGGGCAAGCCCCAAGTAGTGAAAGTCGATGAGCGCGTGCCGGAGGCGGCGCGTCGCGAGCTCACCCGGCTCGGCCATTCCATCCAGCCGATCAAGGCGTGGGGTGGCGGCGGCGCGGTCCAGTTGATCCAGTTCGACCGCGAGAAAGGCGTGCTGCGCGGCGCGAGCGATCCGCGGCCTGGAGGAATTGCGCTCGGGCTCTGACGGCTCTTCGCCTGTCAATCCTTGGTGTTGCAGGCGGGATCAAGACAGGATGGATAGGATGGAAGCCCCCATCCGCGTTTTTACTGAAGATCCCATTCCGCCTGTCGGGTTTGTGGCTGAAAAGGGCCTGTCGGCCGGGACCGCTTTACGTTCTGTACCAACTCGTCAGGTAGATGGCGCGGCTGCTCCTGGAAAGATGATGGCCGGCCGATAGTCGCTGCATCGATCCCCATGACGCCGATCAGCCTGAAGGGCGTGCTGTCGACGACGTTCGTCGCGCTTGTGACCGCGTTGCCAGCCGCCGGTGCCTGGTCGCAAAGCTACCCGGCAAAGTCCGTCCGGATCGTCGTTCCGTACTCCCCGGGCGCGAACGCCGATCTGATCACCCGCCTGGTCGCGCAGCGACTGATCCCCATATGGGGACAGCAGGTGGTGCTCGACAACCGGCCCGGAGGCGCGACCAACATCGGGTCGCTGTTCGCCGCGAAATCGGCGCCCGACGGCTACACGCTGCTGCTGGCGGGCCCGCCGAACGCGATCAACATTCCGCTCATGCGCAAGCTTCCGTACGACCTGCTCGTCGATCTTGCGCCCATCGTCCTGTGCGCTCGCATACCGAACGTGCTTTCGGTGCACCCGTCGGTGCCGGCGCGGAGCGTGCGCGAGCTGATCGCGCTGGCGAAGGCCCGGCCCGGCCTGCTCAACTTCGCGTCGGGCGGTCTTGGCTCGGCTAACCAGATGGCGGGCGAGCAGCTGAAGATGATCGCCAAGATCGACATCGTGCACGTCCCGTACAAGGGCAGCGCGCCGGCGATCACCGATGCGATCGGCGGACACGTCGAAATGCTGTTCACGGGCGTCTCGTCGGTCGTGGCGCACTTCCAGAGCGGCCGGTTGCGGCCGCTCGCGGCCGGCAGCACGAAGCGCCTGCCGATGATTGCCGGCGTCCCGACCTTCATCGAGCTGGGCTACCCGGAGCTGACCACCAGCGTCTGGTTCGGCCTGATGGCGCCCGCCGCCACGCCGCCCGATATCGTCGCCAGGATCAACACGGACGTAAGCGCGATCCTCGGCAGCCAGGAAGCGCGCGAGCGACTCGTCGCGGATGGTCAGGAGCCCGGCGGAGGATCGCCCGGCGATTTCGACAGTTTCATCCGCAGCGAGATTGCGAAGTACTCCAGGGTCATAAAGGCCGCCGGGCTCAGGGCGGATTGAGCCCCTGCAGCGGTGACGATCTCGTCACGGCCTCAAGGCTTCATCTTCGCGTAGCCGATCGCGTCGTAGAAGTCCGAGTACTCCTTCATGCGCACCGCGAGATACTTCGTGAACTCGGCGCTGCCCATGAAGGTATCCTGAAAGATGTTGCGCGACGCTATTTCCTTCCACGTTGAAGACTTGTGCACCTGTGCGAGCGCGGCCTCCATCGTCGCGACGGCCTCTTTCGGCACGCCCGCCATGAACGTAAAGCCGCGTATGGTCCCGGCCGTGATCGGGTAGCCCAGCTCGTGCAAGGTCGGCACGTCGGGCGCCTGTGGCAGCCGCCGGTCCGCGGCGACCGCCAGCACGCGCAAGGTCTTGCTTTCCACGAAACCCAGGCCCTCGCTGAGATTTTCGGTCGTGAAAGTGGTATGTCCGCCTGCAGTCGAGGTAACCGCTTCGCCGCCGCCCTTGAAGTTCACGAACCGGAACTTCGCACCGGGCACGGCTTTCTCGAGCAGGAATATCACCAGCCGCCCCGTTCCCTGCACCGAGGTGGTCGCGCAAACCAGCGTGTCGGGCGCGCTGCGCGCGGCCTCGACCAGGTCCTTCACCGACTTGTACGGCGAATTGGCCGGCACCATGATGGTTTGCGGATCGATCGCCATCAGCGCCAGTGGCGCATAGTTTTCCAGCCCGATCTTGACGTCGGGGCGGTATGCCATCGACAGTATCGTCGCCGTCACAGACATCACGTGATAGGGATCCCCGCGCTTGGTCTTGAAGTACGTGTAACCCAGCACGCCGGCGCCGCCGACGCGATTGACCACCACTAGCGGCTGCGGAAGGATTTTGTCGCGGCGCATGATTTCGCTCACGGTGCGGGACACGAGATCGCCGCCGCTGCCGGGGGAAGTCGTTACGATGAGCTCGATCGGGCGGGCGGGATACGCCTGGGCGCAAAGGGAAAGCGAAGTCAGCGTCGACAGGGCGGCCAGTATCCCGCAGGCAGTTTTGCGTGAGACTTTCAAAGTAGTCATTTGTCCTCCTCGTTCGCGCCGGCCTGGAAACTGCACTTCCACAGCGGCGCGCGTGTCTCATACAATAGCCGGAAATGGAACGCCGCTACATCGTGGACAGCGCAAAGGCGCCCTGGAAACGCAGCGCGACCGAAGGGATTACTTTCGCCTGCCAGGTGTTACTGTCGGGAGAGGATGGCGGCCCGGAGGCCCTCCGTTTCCGCTTCGACGATTGCCCC
Source organism: Burkholderiales bacterium (assembly GCA_035259205.1). Taxonomy (GTDB): domain Bacteria; phylum Pseudomonadota; class Gammaproteobacteria; order Burkholderiales; family SG8-41; genus SG8-41. The sequence continues at coordinate 37,440 of DATFWO010000011.1, forward strand.
TCCGTCTATGCCCACATGCACCTCACCTCGCAGTTCCAGCTGCTCCTCAGCGGCGCGATGGATTTTCCGCGCGGCGTCAAGCACCTGGAAGCCCTGGCCATCCATTACACCGACCACAACATGCCTTATGGACCCTTCGCCGTGTCCAGGAGCCACGACATGCTGGTTCTGCATCCCAGGGCCGGGGGTATCATCTCCATGGCGAACCACGACGCGAGGCGACAGATCAATCTTGGCGGACGCCTTTTCGCGTCGCTGGCGGCGGATGCGGAATGGCAAGCGCTGCCCGGGGCCGGTCACTCGTCGTTCAAGTTCCTGATGCCTCCCGATTTTGGCCCCGCGGCGGTCGTCGTCAAGGCGCCTGCACATGCCACCCTGTCCATGCCGCCGGCAGAATTCGGGCGCTATGAGGTGGTGCTCGAAGGTTGCGTTATCATGGAGGGGCGGGAGATCGGTCCGCCCGGCTTTCGTTACATACGCGGCGAGCAGGCAGCCGAACCGTTGGTGACTGGGGATAGTGGCGCGAGCGTTGCATTTCTGACGTTCGACCGGGATGCGCTCGAAGGCGGCATTACCGGCGAAGGACTGGCGGTGGAGGCGGCAGAGGCGATGGCGAGAGCCATTTAGGGACTAGG
>DATFWO010000012.1:0-5009 GCA_035259205.1 Burkholderiales bacterium
GTACTTCCGTCCCATGGCAAGCCGTTTCGCGGGGCACACCTGCGGGTGCGCCAGCTCGAAGAGCACCACGAGGCGCGGTTCGCCGAGCTGAAGAAAGCCCTGGAGGGCGGGCCGAAGAGCGCGGGAGACCTGCTGAGCGTGTTGTTTCGCCGTCCGCTGGATACGCACCAGACTTTCTTCGCGATGGGCGAGGCGATCGCCCATCTGCACTATCTGTACTATGCCGCCCGCGCGCAGCGGGGTATCGGCGCGGACGGCGTCATGCGCTACGCTAGCGCATGACCCAGAATCCTCCAGAACTTACAACAATCTGCGGCAGCGTCGCCCAGCGCTCGTCGCGGCTCCTCGCGGATTTTGCGCAGAAGCAGGCCGCGAGCCTCTCGTCGGCGGTGCGCGACGAGATGGGCATTGCCCGCGCCTTCATGGAGCTCTACGCGAAGATGGCCGCCGATCCGGCGCTCCTCGCGAACACCTCGATGAGCATGTGGGCCGACTACATGCGCCTGTGGCAGTCGACCTGGCTGAAGATGCTGGGGTTGCAAGCACCGCCGGTCGCCGAGCCGGCGGCCGGCGACGCCCGCTTCAAGGACGAGGACTGGTCTTCGAACTTCGTCTTCGATCACATCAAGCAGTCGTACCTGATCGCCGCCCGAAACATCCAGCAGGCCGTGGCCAAGGTAGGGGGCCTGCCGCCGGAATCGGAAAAAAAGGTCGCGTTCTTCACCCGACAGTACGTCGATGCGCTGGCGCCCTCCAACTTCCTGATGACGAACCCGCAGGTCCTGCGCGAGACGCTGCGCACCGGGGGCCAGAACCTCATCCGGGGCATGAATAACCTCCTCGCCGACCTCGAAAAGGGCGGCGGCCAGCTGCGCATCTCGATGACCGACGAAAGCGCCTTCCAGCTCGGCCGCAACGTCGCCACCACGCCGGGCAAGGTGGTCCACCAGAGCGCCCTGATGCAGCTCATCCAGTACCAGCCGACCACGCCCGAAGTGCACAAGCGGCCGCTGGTGATCATTCCGCCGTGGATCAACAAGTACTACATCCTCGACCTCCGCGAGAAGAACTCCTTCATCCGCTGGGCCGTGGCGCAGGGGCACACCGTCTTCGTGATTTCATGGGTCAATCCGGACGCTCGCCTCGCACAGAAGGGCTTCGACGACTACATGCGGGAAGGAGCGCTCGCGGCCTTCGAGGCGGTGGAGAAAATCACCGGCGAGCGCGAGGTCAACGCCATCGGCTACTGCCTGGGCGGCACCCTCCTCGGTGCGCTGTTGGGGTACCTGAGCAACAAGAACCAGAACCGCGTCGCGAGCGCCACGTTTTTCGTGAGCCTGCTCGACTTCTCGGAGCCGGGCGAGCTCGGCGTGTTCATCGACGAGCAGCAGGTCGCGAACCTGGAGAAGAAGATGAACCAGCGCGGCTACCTCGAGGGCTCGGAGATGGCCGGAACCTTCAACCTGCTGCGCGCGAACGACCTCGTGTGGTCGTTCGTGGTCAACAACTACCTCCTCGGCAAGGACCCGTTCCCTTTCGACCTCCTGTACTGGAACGCGGACTCCACCCGCATGCCGGCGCGGATGCACAGCTTTTACCTGCGCAACATGTACATCAAGAATCTGCTCGCCGAACCCGGCGGCATCGAGCTCGACGGCGTGCCGATCGATCTCGGCGCGGTGCGCACGCCCGCCTACTTCATCTCCACCGTCGAGGACCATATCGCTCCGTGGAAGACGACGTACAAGGGCGCCAAGTACCTGGGCGGACCGGTGCGGTTCGTGCTCGGCGGCTCCGGCCACATCGCCGGCATCGTCAATCCGCCAGCAGCGAAGAAGTATCACTACTGGGTGAACGAGCAGCTTCCCGCCACGCCGGACGCCTGGTTCGACGGCGCCAGCAAGATTCCCGGCTCGTGGTGGGAGGACTGGGAGGCCTGGATCGAGCCGCTGGCGGGCGGCGCCAAGGTGCCGGCGCGCGTGCCGCAGAACGTCCTGGAGGACGCGCCGGGCAGCTACGCGATGCTACGCATCGCCAAGTAGTTTTCGTTAGCTCCCATGCCGCTGCACCGAAATGACATCGAGGCGATCCGCCGGAAGCGAGCGCAGGGGGCAGGCATCCGGGGTATCCGCAAGGGTCGTTACCGGCGCCGACCCTGCCCAGGTGGCCACCGCCTGATGCAAACAAAGGGGATGCACGCAGCTCTTCACGTCGCAGTGCTCGCCGCCGAGCACACTTAGCCGAATGCTCTCGGTGCGTGGCTGTCCAGGCCGGACTATTTTCCACGGCTGGGTCGGGCCGAAGAACACGGTCGCCGGGATGCCCATGGCCGCGGCCAAGTGAAAGAGACCGGTATCCGTTCCGAACCACGCTGTGATCTGCGTGTATTCATCGACCAGGGCCGGCAAATCCCGGAACGACTTCAACTCGGCGTTCTTCGGCAGCACGACCTCGCGAACCACATGTGCGCCGCGATCCGTCGGATTGACGAAAACTCTCAAGTGCGCGCCGGGATATCGCGACGTCAAAGCCTCCAGAAGCAAGCGCAGCGAATGCGCGTCGAAGTTCTTGCGCAACTCGTCAGCGAAGGGAACAACTCCGATGACCATCCCTTTGCGCGGCGTCTCGGCGTAGCGCTTCGCGAGCGCCGGCACCGTAAGCTTGGTAGGTTTGGGAAAGTCGCGGTCCACCAACCGGGCGACGTTCCAGCCGGAGTCGAACAGGTCCGAAGTCGGACCGAACGGCACCTGCGGACGCTCAGGATAAAGGTCCGCATGCGTGTTTTGGAAATGGATCCGACGCCGCGCAGGGAGAAGTCGCGCAAGCCAGCGCACCGCTGGACCCTGGCCCCAAGCAACCGCTACAACGTCGTAAGGAGGACGTGTGGCGCGCTCGTAAAGAAGCCGTGCCGCCATCTCGAGGCGACCCTCGAAGGGAATAACACGCAGCCGCGATTCCTCCTTGAATAGCGGCGCGTAAGCCTTGCGCACGAGGAGCGACGTCTCCCATTCGGGATGCACGTCGATGAAAGCCCTAACGCCTGCATACGTCGTGAGCGTGTCGCCGAGCTTGGTGCGAATCATGAACAGCGCGCGCGGCATGGAGAAGTTTCTTGTAGCATAGAATACCGCCCCGTGCAGTCGTGGCTTCTGCTTTTCCCATCGCTTTACCTTTTCGCATTGCCCTTTGCGCACGTCACTGCGCTTCGCAGCATTGGCTTCGCGGGTACGGTTTGCTTGCTGGTGTGGATCTTCCTTCGCGAACGCCCGCGCTTGCCGCTCAAGGCACCGCTTGCGTTTTGGCTGGTCGCTGCCTCGATCTCGCTTCTCTGGAGCGCCGAAATCAGCTATTCGGTTTCGGAGCTTCGCGGCGATGTTGTCTATGGAATCGCCACGTTCTATGCATTCGTGGTTCTGACGCGCAATGCCCGCGACCTGCGGCGCTGGCGCCGCGTCACAGCCTTAAGCATGGGACTCGCCGGCCTATCGGCCGGCGTTTCTTACCTCGTACACGGAGAATGGGTACCGGGGTTTCACAACTTCATCGGCGAGTACTGTACGTTTGTCGTCACCGGCCTGCCGCTGGTCCTCACCGGTTATTTCGCCGGAACGCTGCGTGCGCCGAGACAAGAGCAAGCTCTCACCGCCGCTGCAATAGCGCTGGGTCTCTGCGGCGCGCTGGTGGCAAAGAGCCGAGCCTTCTGGGTCATTCTCACTGCAGTAGGCCTCATGGTTGCGAGCCTGCAGCTCACGCGCCGCCTCACCAGCCGGCGTAAGATTCTGGCTTCCGTTGCAATCCTCGTGCTGCTGGCTGCGGCAGCTCTTGCGTATGGAACATCCCAGAGAGGGATTCCGCTCGATTTCTTCTCCGAGAGAAAGGCGATCTACCAATTCTCGGTCGAGCAGATAGCGCGGCATCCCCTGGCGGGCAGCGGTTACGGCCGCGAAATCAACCGCGACGCGTACCGCGCGCAATTTCCCGGAAAAGGATTTTTCCATCCGCATGACGTGGTATTCGGATACATGGAGCAGATGGGCCTTTTGGGTCTCGCCGCGCTGATATGGCTTTTCGCCGCGTTCGTGCGCGTTTTTTGGCGCGCATGGCGCTCGGAACAATCAGACACCGCTGCAGTCGGTCTCGCCGGCCTGATGCTCGTCAGTGCAGTAGCCATGAAGAACATTCCCGACCTGTTTTTCGTCGGTCATCTGCTTCTTCTTTTCTGCGCGCACGCTGGAATACTGGTCGGATACATCACGGCACGGCCCGTAGCGATTCGGGAGGGGCCACCTCACCCGGGCAGCAACGGCCGAAGCTAGATCTGCACGTCCGTCGGTTTCCGCGGTGCACGCGCAGCCAGGCGGTCGTAAAGCCAGCCCGGCATCGTCCTCAACAGCACCGAAACGGCGGCCATCTGCCAGGGAATCACTGCCAGGCGCCGGCGCGCGGCGATGGCGCGCGCGATGCGGCGCGCCGCCTCGTCGGCAGGAAGAAGAAAAGGCATCCGGTAGCGGTTGACGCGCGTCATCGGGGTATCGATGTACCCGGGGCACACGCAGACCACCGAAACGCCGCTGCCGTAAAGCTCGGTGCGCAGGCTCTCCAGCCAGGTGATGGCGGCCGCTTTCGAGGCGCAGTAAGCGCCGTTTCCGGCGAGTCCGCGGAATCCCGCCACGCTGGCGATGCCCGCCAGCGTTCCACGACCGGCCTTGCGCATCGCCGGCGCGAATGCGGCGAGCGTGGCGGCCAAGCCGGTGAGATTGACCTCGAGCACCCGGCGCAGCTTCTCCATGTCGGCGATTTCGTCCGAGTGCGTGCCCACGCCCACACCGGCGTTGGCGATCACGAGGTCCGGCGCCCCGTAGCGCGCCACGAAATCCCTCGCTGCCTCCTCAAGGCCCGAAACATTGCTCACGTCCAGCGGATAGGAGACGACCGTGCCCGGCAGCCCGGCACCCGCTTCGCGGCGGGAAATCAGGCCGAGGATCGAGTCGCGCGAGGCGTAGTGGCGG